>NZ_JBFUKK010000004.1:0-303808 GCF_056400885.1 Arthrobacter sp. P4_H3 | reverse complement strand
CTTCAGAGAAGAAGTGCGGCCACCTCGGCGGCAAGGTGCTGATCCCCACCCAGCAGCACGTCCGCACCCTGAACGCGGCCCGCCTGGCCGCCGACGTCGCCGGCACCCCGTCGGTGGTCATCGCCCGCACCGACGCCGAGGCAGCAACCCTGATCACCTCCGACGTCGATCCCCGCGACCAGGAATTCGTCACAGGAGAGCGCACCGCGGAGGGATTCTACAAGGTCCGCAACGGCATCGAACCCTGCATCGCCCGCGCCAAGGCCTATGCCCCGTATTCCGACCTCATCTGGATGGAAACGGGTACCCCGGACCTCGAGCTGGCCCGCAAGTTCGCCGAAGCCGTCAAGGCCGACTTCCCGGACCAGATGCTCTCCTACAACTGCTCGCCGTCGTTCAATTGGCGCAAGCACCTGGACGACGCCACGATCGCCAAGTTCCAGCGTGAACTCGGCGCCATGGGCTTCACGTTCCAGTTCATCACCCTGGCCGGCTTCCACGCCCTGAACTACTCGATGTTCGACCTCGCCCACGGTTACGCCCGTGAAGGCATGAGCGCCTACGTCGAGCTCCAGGAAAAGGAATTCGCCTCCGAGTCCCGCGGCTACACCGCGACCAAGCACCAGCGCGAAGTCGGCACCGGCTACTTCGACGACATCGCCACTGCGCTCAACCCGAACGCATCCACCCTCGCATTGGTCGGATCGACCGAAGAGGGCCAGTTCCACTAATCACCAGCCACGCCCTCCGCTCGCAAGCTCGCGAGGGAACCCGGCGGCCGTGGCCCCCTTCCCCAAGTAAGTAGCAGTAGGTGTCGTTTTGGAGGCTCAAAACGACACTTACTGCTACCCAGTTGGGCCCTGCACCAGGAGAACTCCAATGAACAGCTTCACTGACAACTTCACTATCAACGGGATCACGCTGACCGCGCAGCCGATTTGCCGGCAGGGCGAGGTTCTTACTCCGGATGCTTTGGCGTTTGTTGCCAAGCTGCACCGGGCCACCACGGAACGGCGGCAGGAGCTGCTCCAGGGCCGCCGCAACCGTCGGGCCGAGATCGCCAAGGGGCAGGACCCGCGGTTCCTCCGCGAGACCGAGTCCGTCCGCAATGATCCGAACTGGCGCGTCGCTCCCCCGGCTCCGGGCCTGGAGGACCGCCGCGTGGAGATCACCGGCCCGGTGGACAAGAAGATGACCATCAACGCGCTGAACTCAGGCGCCAAGGTGTGGCTGGCCGACATGGAAGACTCCTCCACACCGTCGTGGCGGAACGTGATCCAGGGCCAGCTGAACCTCACGGACGCGCTGGAACGCCGGATCGACTTCACCTCGCCGGAGGGCAAGGACTACAAGCTCCGCCCGGCCGGCGAACTGCCCACCATCGTGGTCCGTCCCCGCGGCTGGCACCTGCCCGAAAAGCACATGCTCATCGACGGCGAACCGATCGCGGGCGGCATCGTGGACTTCGGCCTGTACTTCTTCCACAACGCCCGCCGCCTGCTGGCCCAGGGCAAGGGACCGTACTTCTACCTGCCAAAGATCGAAAACCACCTCGAAGCACGCCTGTGGAATGACATCTTCATCCTGGCCCAGGACCTGCTGGGCATCCCGCAGGGCACCATCCGCGCCACCGTGCTGATCGAGACCATCACGGCCTCCTTCGAAATGGAAGAGATCCTGTACGAACTCCGCGACCACGCCTCGGGCCTGAACGCCGGCCGCTGGGACTACATCTTCTCCATGATCAAGAACTTCCGCACCCGCGGCCCCCGCTTCGTCCTCCCGGACCGTGTGCAGGTGACCATGACGGCCCCGTTCATGCGCGCCTACACCGAGCAGCTGGTCCGAGCCTGCCACAAGCGCGGCGCCATGGCCATCGGCGGCATGGCCGCAGCTGTCCCGAACCGCAAGGACGAGGCAGCCAACGCCATCGCCTTCGAGAAGGTCCGTGCGGACAAGACCCGCGAGGCCGGCGACGGCTTCGACGGCTCCTGGGTTGCCCACCCGGACCTGGTCCCGGTGTGCCGCGAGGTGTTCGACGGCGTCCTTGGCGACCGGCCGAACCAGCTGGACCGCCTCCGCGAAGACGTCACCCCCGATGACCGTGCGCTGCTGGACATCGCCGCCACCACCGGCACCATCACCGAAAAGGGCATCCGGAACAACATCGAGGTGGGCATCCGCTACATCGAATCCTGGCTGCGCGGCAACGGTGCCGTGGCCATCCACAACCTGATGGAGGACGCCGCCACCGCGGAGATCTCCCGCTCGCAGATCTGGCAGTGGATCTACTCCCACGCCATCACGGACCAGGGCGAAATCATCACCCGCGAGTGGGTGGAGGACATGCTTGACCAGGAATTCACGAAACTCGAACGCTTCGAAGGCGACCGCTTCGCCGACGCGCGGGACATCTTCGAGGAAGTCACCCTGGCCGACGCGTTCCCCACGTTCCTGACCCTCCCCGCGTACGCCCGCTTCCTGCACGAGGCCCGCGACGGTTCCGACGGACCGGTGGAGGACGCAGAGCTCGTCGCCGCCTAGGAATCGCAAGAGTTTCCGTTTGCCGGGCGGCCACGCCGTCCGCAACAGGCACCCCGAAATCCGGGACGGCTGCCCGGCAGCGGAACCACCATTGAGCGCGAACGGACAGTTGAGGCCCTTGTTTGAGGCCTCAACTGTCCGTTCGCGCTTCTTTGTGGGTGCTTAAGTGTCCGTTCGCGCTGGGAGCGGGTGCGTGAAGTACGACGACGGCGGGACGCGTCAGCGGGTCTTTGGCACCTTCCGCACGGAGAGCGTCGTGCCCAGGAAGAACGCCGCCACCGAGCCGAGGATCAGCAGCATCGGGTTGGTCCAGGACCCGGAAAGCCCGTGGACATAGCCCAGGAGGGTCGGGGCGGCAGCGCCAACCGAGTACCCCACCCCCTGGACGATCGCGGACATCCGGCCGGCGGACGCCTGGTCACGGGCCAGCTTGATGATGGCAATGAAAATGAGCGTGATGCCGCCGCCCTGCGCCGCGCCGCCTACGGAGGACCAGAGCCACCACAGCTCCGGGGCCAGCAGCAGGCCAAGGGGAACGGTCAGCCACATCGTGCCCAGGGTGACCGCGACCGCCGTCGTACTGGTGAACCTGGCCACCATCGGCACCCCAAGGCCGCCCACAATGGCGAGAATCTGGAAGAGGGAGGACCCGGCGCCGGCGGCGGAGGGCGCCATGCCGAGTTCGTCGATGAGGAAGGTCGGCAGCCAGGCCGTGACGCCGTAGTAGGAGAAGGCCTGCCCCGCAAAGCCCGCCGTCAGCCCGGCCGTGATCCAGCGGGACGCCGGCCGTCCGCCGGGCGGGCGGGGATTGGAATCATCGACGGCGGCCGGAACGAAGGCATTGCGTCCGACGGACATCACCAAAAAAACCGTCGCGGCCACGGCGAAGAGCCCGCTGGCCGCGAGCGACAGCCGCCACCCGGCAAGCTCGGCCAGCGGCGCGGTAACCACGGACGTGAGGAAAGAGCCGATGTTCAGCGCAGCTGTGTAGATGCCCATGGCCGTGCCCTGGCGGCGCGGTGAAAAGTCACGGCGGATGATCAGCGGGACAGCGATGTTGCCGATGGTGATGGCCACGCCGATGATGACCGTTCCGACCAGCACCAGGGCGCCGTTGCCGGCCGAGCGGACAACAACACCGGCCAGCACCCCGAGCAGGGTCAGCATGATGGCGAATTCGGCGCCGAATTTTCGGCCCGCGAACGAGGCGAGCGGCGCCGCCAGGGAAAAGCACAGCACCGGGATGCCGGTCAGCAGGCCCAGTTCCACGGGCGAGAACCCGAGGTCCTGCTGCATCGGGCCCACCACAGGGGCCACGGCCACGAACGGGCCGCGCATGTTCAGCGCGATGAGGCCGATGCTCGCCAGCAGGATCCAGCCACGCGGCACCCTGGCAAGGATGTTCGCCGTCATGAGGCGGGCTGCGGTTTGGTGCGGGAGCTGGAAATCGGTGTCATCAATTCATTGCTATCACGCCCGCAGCCGCATGACGGGCCTTATCCCGTTGCCTGCAGGGTGGCCTCTATCACGGCGGGAGACAGCACATGCTGGGTGACCATCTGGCTGGCACCAAGGATGGCTGCCTGGTCCCCGGCCATCGAGAGCGCTATCCGCAGATGTGATGTGGCCAGCGGCAGGGACCTCCGGTAAACGACTTCCCGGACGCCTGCCATCAAGTGCTCACCGGCCTGGCCCAGGCTTCCGCCGATCACAATCACGGACGGGTTGAGCAGGTTGACCACTGTTGCCAGCACGTCCCCAACATCGCGGCCGGCCTGGCGCAGCGCCTGGATCGCTTGGAGGTTGCCCCCGGCGACGAGCCGCAGGACATCCCCGCCCTTTTCGGCAGCCAGTCCCTGCCGGGCCAGTTCCCGCGCCACGGCGGGACCGGACGCCAGTGCTTCGAGGCAGCCGTAGTTGCCGCAACGGCAGAGGACTTCATCGCCGCGCGGGACCCGCACATGGCCAAGGTCGCCCGCGGTTCCGTTGGCGCCGCGCTGCAGTTCCCCGCTGCTGATGATGCCCGCACCGATGCCAGTGGCCACCTTGATGAACAGGAAGTTGTCGTGTTCCGGCCAGTATGCCGTGCGTTCGCCGAGTGCCATGATGTTGACGTCGTTGTCCACCAGCACCGGGACCGGCAGCGAGCGCTGGACGTAGCGGACCACGTCGAACCCGTCCCAACCGGGCATGATGGGCGGCTTCACCGGCATCCCGGTGGCGTGCTCCACGGGGCCGGGCAGCCCGATCCCGATGCCGGCCAGGTCTGAGGGAGTCCGGCCGGCCTCGCTGAGGAGCATCTTGCCTTCCTCGACCACCCGGCCAAGGACGGCTTCCGGACCGTCGGCAACGTCCTGGACGAGGCGGTGCTCGGCGAGGACATTGCCGCCCAGGTCGGTGACGGCAACGATCACGTGCGTGGCGCCGACGTCGACTGCCAGGACAGCGCGGGCGGCCGGGTTGAAGGCAAAGCGCGACGGCGGCCGGCCGCCGCTGGAGCTTGCCTCACCGGCAGGTCCCACCAGCCCGGAAGAGATCAGCGCGTCAATGCGGGCGGCCACGGTGGAACGGGCAAGGCCGGTGGTCAGGGCCAGTTCGGCGCGGGTGCGGGCCCTGCCGTCACGGAGGAGCTGGAAGAGATCGCCGGCCCGGGAAAGATTCCCGGCACCGTCGGCAGCAGTGTCGGTTCCGGGCTCGGTTCCGGGCTCTTTTCCAGACGTTGGACTCATGAGTCAGTGATAGCACGAAGCTCTTATGCATGTCACGCCATCGAAAGATTGTCGATAACTTTTCAACTTTTGCTTGACGATCGACAAAAGTAGTTCTAGCTTGATGTGTGAGCGGTGTCACCTGAAGTCAGGCACCGGGAATTCACGCTCCAGCTATTACAAAGAGGTAAGCAACTTGTCGAGCCCCCCACAGGCAGCACCGGCCGTTCTCGGCGTCGGCATCCTGGGCGCCGGACCCGTCACCCAAGCCATCCATCTGCCGTCCCTCGCACGGTTGGGAAACATCCTCGAAGTCCGCCACATCATGGACGTTGACCCTGCGGTCGCGGAAGCGGTGGCAGGCAGGGTTGGTGCGAAGTTCAGCACCAGCATGGAAGAGCTCCTCGCCGATCCGGCTGTGGAAATCGTCGCCATCTGCAGCCCGCACCAGTTCCACGCAGCACAGGTCATCGCCAGTTGCCGGGCCGGCAAGAAAGCCGTACTCTGCGAAAAGCCGTTCGCTATGACCGGTGAAGAGGCCGCCGGAATCTCAGCGGTTTCCGCCGAAACCGGCGTTCCGATCATCGTCGGCGCCATGCACACGTTCGATCCCGGCTGGCTCGCGGCGGAGGAGGCCTGGGGCGACCTGCCGGAGCAGGTCCACACCGTCCGGTCTTCCATCGTCCTGCCGCCCAACCCCCGCTTCGAGGATTTTGCCACCGAAATCGTGGGCCGCGTTTCCATGCCTGGCAGGGAACCGACCGACCCTGAGGTCATCAAGGCCATGCTCACGGGCGGAGTGATGGGCCTGGCCATCCACGATCTTCCGCTGGTCCGCCGTTTTACCCCCGATTTTGCGGCGGTGGAAGTCCTGCACGCTGAAATCGTCCGTCCGTTCGGCTACGTCATCTCGCTGCGGGCCGGAAACGTGGCCATCGAGCTCCGCGCCGCGATGAACGGGACCTGGGAACCGTCCTGGGTGTTCGAGGCAATCGGCGACGACGCTGCCCTGAAAGTCGACTTCACCCCGTCCTACGTCCACGCCGGTTCGGCTACCGCCCGGATCCGGAGGGCCGGACACGCTACCGTCCTGGGTCCGTTCAGCCACAACGGCTACGAGGGCGAGTGGCGCAAACTCGCGGAACTGGCCAGCGGGACAGGCCAGCCGCCGTCGGCGGAAACGCTTATCCACGACCTCGAGTTCGCACTGGCGATCGCCGAGGCCGCCGCCCGCAGCGTCGACGCCGGCTTCGTTCACACAGGCATCACCGACGAATCACCTGCAGACGAGGAGATCAACGCATGACCACTCAGCTGTCCGCGTATGCGGATCCGCAGGCTGAAGCAGCCGGTGCCGTGTCCGCCGTCGTCGCTTCCCTTCCCGTGTCCTTTCGTCCCGCAACGTCCTCGCCGGATGTCATCGCCGTCGCCGGTCATGCCGGCTGGACGGGACGGGCGTCCGCTGCGATCCGCGGCGGAGCCCGGGGTGTTGTGGTTTCGGCCCCGGTGGCCGAGGATCCGGCCGAACTTGCCGGCGTCGCAGACACCGCAGGCGCGGTAGTTGTGCTTGACCGGAAGTGGGCCGGAAACGTTGCGCTGGCCCCGGCCAGCGGGAACGTCCACGGCGTAATCGCTGAGGCCCTCAAGGACGCCGTCCTGCTTGACTCGGTTGCCGTGGCCGCGCCCGGCACGGACCCCCTGCACCTGCTCGCGGAACAGTTCGCGGTCCTGGTGCAGTGCGGCATTAAGGCGAATAACCTGCGGATGGTGCAGCGCAACGGGAACGGGTACACGGTGTCCGGTGTCCTTGCCGACGGCGTGCCCGTCGCCCTTCAGGGCATCCTCACCTCGGCGCTGCCTGCGACCGCCACCGTCTCGATCCTTACATCGACAGGCCGGGCCGACGTCGTCCTGCCGGACCCCGAGGCAGCGTGGCCGGCCGAAGTCCGCGCGGTGACGGCAGAGGGAGCGACGACGCTTCCCACACTTTACGAATCATCCCACCGGACCAGCTGGTCAAGGGTCCACTCGCTTCTTTCCTCCGGGAACCCCGCCAGCGACCTGGCGCAGTTCACCACGGTCATGTCACTCCTCAGCCAACTCAACAACTAGAAGCCTCACCGTTCCGCCAGCATTTCCAGTTTCAGAGTCACAATCCACTCATTGTCGAGAAGGGCCCGGGCATTCAGTCACTCCGGACCCTGAAAGGAAACCATCGTGTCTACTAACCCCTCCGTCGCATCTTCCGCTTTCTCCCGCAGGGGATTCCTGGGCTTCGCTGCAGCCGCGGCCTCCGTTCCCCTCCTGGCCGCCTGCGGTGGCGGCTCCGCCTCACAGGGCGGCGGAAGTGCGGCTGGAACCATCAAGTTCTGGGACATGCCGTGGGCAACCCCCGCCTACAACGACGCAGCCAAGAAGATCGTGGAAGGCTTCTCCGGGGCCAACAGCAAGGCCAGCTACCAGCTCATCCAGTGGAACAACTTCTACCAGACCTTCTCCTCGGCCATCGCGTCCAAGACCGGTCCGGCGGTGTCCACCGGCGGCGGCTTCCAGGCGTTCCAGTTCGAGGAGCAGGGCCAGATCGCCTACGCCGACAAGGTGATGGAAGAACTCAAGAAGAACGGCCAGTTCGATGACTTCCTCCCCGGTGTCGTAGAGCCGTTCAAGACGGACAAGGGCTACGTGGCAGTTCCGTGGCAGTTGGACATCCGGCCGCTTTGGTACCGCAAGTCCCTGTTCGAGAAGGCCGGCGTCGAGGTCCCCACGGACTGGGCCAGTCTCCTTGAGGCGGGCAAGAAGCTCAAGACCGTCGGCGCCGTTGGCTTCGCCACCGGTTCCGGTGCGGGCAATAACATCGGCAACCACCTGATGATCATGATGATGCTCAACAACGGCGGCGGCGTCTTCAGCACGGACGGCCAGCTGGATGTCATGAACGACCGCAACGTGGAGGCCGTCGAGTTCATGCTTGAGCTGGTCTCCAATGGCATCGTCGATCCTGCCGCCGTCAGCTACACCACGGACAACCTCAACGCCCAGTGGAAGGACGGCAAGGCCGCGTACGGCATGTTGACGCTGGGGGTTCCCGAGCGCGTGGGCGATACGTCCGGCGACATCGTGGTGGCAAGCCCGATTGCCGGTCCGCACGGGGACAAGGCCGCCCTGATCTTCCCGAACAACATCATGATGTACACCAACACGCCGTCGCAGGAAGCCTCCGAAGCGTTCGTGGTCTACTACCTGGGCCAGTTGAAGGAACTGTGGAAGCAGAAGCTCATGAACGCGCTGCCGGTGTTCAAGTCCATCACCGAGATGCCCGAATTTACGTCCGACCCCAACAACGTCAAGATCGTCAAGGAATACGTGCCGATCGCCAAGACCTTCGCTTCCCGGGGCACGGCCCTCAGCGCCGACCTCGCTGCTTTGGATGGCGGCCAGGCCCTGAACCAGTTCACCCAGACCATCCTCACCGGCAAGACCGACGCCAAGTCCGCCCTGCAGGCTTTCGAGTCCGGCCTCAAGTCCGTCCTGAAGAAGTAGGCGGCCGGAATGTCGTCCACCACAGCACCGTCCGGCCTCGCCCGGGCCCGCAAGGGGCTTGCCCCCGGCGGGTCCGGGGGCGGGTCCGTCCCCAAGACCCTGAACCGCAAGAGCAAACTCAGTGCGCAGGCCAGCCGGACGTTCTTCTGGCTCCTGCTGCCCTCGGTCGTCCTGCTCGTCCTGATCCACGGCTACCCGCTCTTCCAGGCCGGCATCCAGGCCACCCACGACGGAAACCTGATCCAAACCGGTGACTTCGTCGGCATCGAAAACTTCCAAGGCGTGCTGGCCTCGCCGGCGTTCTGGAAGGCAGCACAGTTCACGCTCCTGTTCACCATTGTTGGTGTGTTCGGTTCCTGGGCCGTCGGCCTGGGGCTGGCGTTGCTGCTGCGCACGAGGATCCCGGCCGGCGGCACCTTCAAGGTCCTGCTGCTCCTGCCGTGGGTGGTGCCGATCGTGGTCTCGTCCACCGCGTGGAACTGGCTCGTCGCCACCCCTGACAGCCTCATCCCGTCCATCTTCCGCAACCTCGGCCTGGGCACCCCGCTGTTCCTGGCAGACCCCACCCTTGCCGCCGTGACCGTGATGATCTTCAAGGTCTGGGTCAGCTTCCCCTTCATGATGATGATGATCTCGGCCGCCCTGGCCTCCGTGGACACCACCGTGTACGAGGCCGCCAGCATGGACGGCGCCACCCGCTTCCAGCAGTTCAGCCAGATCACCCTGCCGCTGATCGCCCGGTCCACCTACATCAGCTGGATCCTGATGACCATCTTCTGCGTCAACGACTTCCCCACCATCTACCTGCTCACCGGCGGCGGACCTGTTGACGCCACCACGTCCCTGGTGGTTCTGGCCTATCGCACCGTCTTCCAGGACTTCGCGACCGGCCCCGGCGTAGCCATCGCCTTCCTCATGACCATCACCCTGGTTGTCGTATCGGTCGTCCTGTACCGCCAGATCCGAAAGTCGAGCGTCGAATAATGAGCGCAGTACTCCACGCCCACCCCGAAACAGGCGCCGCCCTCGGCGTCACCGGCCCGGCCAAGAACAAGCGCGTCCTCTCCGAAGCCGGCCACCGCGGCCAGTGGTGGCGGTTCGTCCTGATCCTGGTCATCACCGCGGTCGTCCTCGTACCGATCATGGTCACCGTGGTGCTCGCCTTCACCCCCGGCCCAAACAGCACCGCTACCGGACTGACGTTCGAGAACCTCAGCAACGTCTTCTCCAAGACACTGGCGGCCACCTGGCTGCAGAACAGCCTCATCACCACCCTCGCCACCGTGGTGGTTTCCGTCGCGGTCGCAGCGCCGGCCGGCTACGTCCTCTCCCGCGGCCGCAGCAAGGCAGTCTCCGGCTACTCCCTGCTGCTGTTCGTCATGCAGTCCCTGCCCATCATCACCTCGGTCGTCCCGCTGTTTATCCTTTTCGCAGCGATGGGACTGGTGGACAACCTGATGGGCCTGACCATCATCTACGTCGGCTCCACCATGACGGTGGCCACCTGGATGATGGCCGCCTACTTCGACTCGATCCCCATCAGCCTCGAAGAAGCCTCCTGGATCGACGGCTGCTCCGTCTTCGGCTCCTTCACCAAGGTCGTCCTGCGCAACTCCCTGCCCGGCATCCTCTCCACCGCGATCTTCGCCTTCCTGCTGGCCTGGAACGACTACCTCGTAGCCATCGTGTTCCTCCGCTCGAACGAGATCTTCACCCTCCCCATGGGCGTCCAATCCTTCTTCCAGCAAAACAACACCGACTGGTCCGGAGTCATGGCCCTCGCCGTGATCATGATGCTCCCGCCCGTCATCGTCTTCGCCACCCTGAACAAATACTTCAGCGTCGGCGGCATCGGCGGATCCCTCGCCGGCCGCTAGGCCCTGACAGATTTTCGAGAACACCAACCTCCCGCAAAGGAACGAAATGTCCTACTCACTCCAGCTCTACACCCTGCGCAACGCCATCCAGGAAGACCTGCCCGGCACCATCCGCAAGGTAGCTGAGATCGGCTTTACCCAGGTCGAACCCTACAACTTCGTGGCCACGGCCAAGGAGCTCGGCGCCGCGCTCAAGGAGAACGGCCTCACCGCCCCCTCCGGCCACGCTCCCCTGCTCAGCCAGGACCAGGACGAAATCTTCGCCGCCGCGAAGGAACTCGGCATCAGCACCGTCATCGACCCGTACCTGCCCGCCGAGCACTGGCAGCAGGCCGGGGACATTCAGGCCACCGCGGCCAAGCTCAACGCCGCGGCGAAGAAGGCCGCGGAATACGGCATCCGGGTCGGTTACCACAACCACGCCTGGGAGCTGGAGTCCACCATCGAAGGCCGCACGGCACTGGAATACTTCGCCGATCTCCTGGACCCGGAACTGGTGCTGGAAGTGGACACCTACTGGGTTGCCGTCGGCGGCCAGGACCCTGTCGACATCCTGACAAAACTGGGTGACCGGGTGAAGTTCATCCACATCAAGGACGGCCCGCTGAACACCGACACCAAGGCACAGCAGCCCGTCGGGCAGGGCAAGATCGCCGTCTGGGACGTCATCGGCGCCGCGAAGTCCCTGGAAGTGGGCGTCGTGGAGTTCGACGACTACTCCGGCGACATCTTCGACGGCATCACCCAGAGCCTGGCCTTCCTGAACGCCGAAGCCAGCGAAGGAGCCCGGGCATGAGCGACGCAGGTTCCCGCCAGGGCCCGGTGGGCGTCGCCGTCATCGGCGCAGGCAACATCAGCAAGCAGTACCTGGACAACCTCACGGTCTTCCCGGACCTGAAGGTCCACGTCATCGCCGACCTCTTCGAGGACTCTGCAGCCGCCCGCGCGAAGGAATACGGGATCGCCGAGTCCGGCGGCGTGGACGCGGCCCTGAACCACCCCGACGTCGAAATCATCGTGAACCTGACCATCCCCGCCGCGCACGTTGAGGTGGCCACGGCTGCCGTCAACGCCGGCAAGCATGTGTGGACCGAAAAGCCGTTCTCGCTGGACCGCGACTCGGGGCTGGGGCTGCTGAAGGCAGCGGACGCGGCGGGGCTCCGGCTCGGCACCGCACCGGACACGTTCCTGGGCGCCGGGCTGCAGACCGCGCGCCGGCTGATTGAGCGGGGCGACATCGGCACGCCGCTGACGGCGATGACCACATTCCAGACCCCCGGCCCGGAATCCTGGCATCCGAATCCGGCGTTCCTCTTCCAGTACGGCGCAGGTCCCCTGTTCGACATGGGCCCGTACTACCTCACCGCGCTGGTCCAGACGTTCGGCTCGGTCCGGAAGGTGGCCGCCCTCGGCTCCAAAGCCAAGGAAGTCCGGGTGATCGGTTCCGGCCCCAAGCTGGGCGAGGAGTTCACCGTGGACGTCCCCACCCATGTCAGCGCCATGGCCCAGTTCGAGGGCGGGCAGTCCTCGCACAGCGTCTTTTCGTTCGAGTCGCCCCGGCAGCGGATGGGCTTCGTGGAGATCACCGGCACGGAAGCCACGATCGCCCTCCCGGATCCCAACTATTTCGACGGCGACATCAGGCTCTGGCGCACCGGGGACCAAGAGTGGACCACCGTTCCCGCCACCGGCCCGTCCAACGGCCGCGGCATGGGTGTGCTGGACATGGCCCGCTCCATCCGGGCCGGAGTCCCGCACCGCGCGACCGGCAACCTCGCCTACCATGTGCTGGACACCATGGTCTCGATCTCCGAGTCAGTGGAATCCGGTGCCTTTGTTAACGTCGAAAGCTCCGCCCCCGTGTCCCCGGCCCTCCCCGAGGACTGGAACCCCACCGCTTCCACACTCTAGGAATCACGCAATGAACTCCCCCGAAAGCACGGACGGCGCCAACCCGGACAACTCGCCCCTGGGCGTGGCGATGATCGGCTATGCGTTTATGGGCAAGGCCCACTCGAACGCCTGGCGGAACGTGGCCAGTTTCTTCGACGTTCCGGTCTTCGAGCAGAAAGTGCTCGTGGGCCGGGACGCCGTGCAGGTCGCTGCGGCCGCGAAGAAGTACGGCTGGGCGGAGTCCGCCACGGACTGGCGCTCGGTCCTGGACCGGGACGACATCCATATCGTCGATATCTGCGCCCCGGGCTGGATGCACGCCGAGATCGCCATCGCAGCCCTCGAGGCCGGTAAGCACGTCCTCGTGGAAAAGCCGTTGGCCAATACGCTGGCCGAGGCCGAGGCCATGACCGACGCCGCCGCCGCGGCCCGTGCCAGGGGCGTGCAGTCCATGATCGGGTTCAACTACCGCCGCGTCCCCGCCCTGGCCCTCGCGAAGGAGCTCATCGTCGAAGGCCGGCTCGGGACGGTCCGGCACGTCCGGGCCGCGTACCTGCAGGACTGGCTCTCCGACGCCGAGTCCCCGATGACCTGGCGACTGCGGAAAGAAACCGCCGGATCCGGCGCGCTGGGCGACATCGCCTCCCACGCCATCGACCAGATCCTCTACCTCCTGGACGGCACCGTCACCGAAGTCACCGGGCGGCTGCACACCTTCGTGGACCGCCGCCCCGGCCCGAACGGCCTGGAGGATGTAACGGTCGACGACGCCGCCTGGGCCACCCTGACGCTCGCCTCCGGAGCCATCGCCTCGGTGGAAGTTTCCCGCGTGGCCACGGGACAGAAGAACTCGCTCAAGCTCGAAATCTACGGCGACAAGGGCACCATCCTGTTCGACCTTGAGGCGTTGAACGAGCTCGGTTTCCTGGACGCCACCGCGCCAGTCCGCGAACAGGGCTTCCGCCGGATCCTGGTCAACGAACCCGAACACCCGTTCATGGAAGCCTGGTGGCCGCAAGGCCACATCATCGGCTGGGAGCACACTTTCACACACCAGATCCGTGACTTCCTGACGGCCATCAGCGCCGGGGAGGCACCGTCGCCGTCGTTCGAGGAAGGCCTCAACGTCCAGTACGTCCTGGCCGCCGTCGAGGAATCAGCGGCCGCCAAAAGCTCACTTATCCAACTGAATACTTCCACCAGCACCGCCACCGAAGGAGCCTGACATGCCCCGCCCCTATACCCTGTTCACCGGCCAGTGGGCCGACCTCCCCTTCGAGGAAGTCGCGCGCCTGGCCTCCGGCTGGGGCTACGACGGCCTCGAAATCGCCGTCTCCGGGGACCACCTGGACGCCTGGCGCTGGGACGAACCCGGCTACGTCGAAGCCAAACTCGCCGTCCTGGACAAGTACAACCTCAAGGTCTGGGCGATCTCCAACCACCTCAAGGGCCAGGCCGTGTGCGATGACCCCATCGACTTCCGCCACGAAGCCATCGTCGGGTCCCGGGTCTGGGGCGACGGCGACCCCGAAGGCGTCCGCACCCGCGCCGCCGAGGAAATGAAACACACCGCCCGGCTCGCCCAAGCCCTCGGCGTGGACACCGTCGTCGGATTCACCGGCTCCTCCATCTGGCAGTACGTCGCGATGTTCCCGCCCGTCCCCGAAAAGGTCATCGAGGCCGGCTACCAGGACTTCGCCGACCGCTGGAACCCCATCCTTGACGTCTTCGACGAATGCGGCGTCCGCTTCGCCCACGAAGTCCACCCCTCCGAAATCGCCTACGACTACTGGACCACCGTCCGCACCCTCGAAGCCATCGGCCACCGCGAAGCGTTCGGCCTGAACTGGGACCCCTCCCACTTCATGTGGCAGGGCATCGACCCCGTCTCCTTCATCTGGGACTTCAAGGACCGGATCTACCACGTGGACTGCAAGGACACCAAGCTCCGCCCCACCGGACGGAACACCGTCCTCGGCTCCCACCTGCCCTGGGGCGACCCCCGCCGGGGCTGGGACTTCGTCTCCGCCGGACGCGGCGACGTCCCCTGGGAATCCTCCTTCCGCGCCCTCACCGCCATCGGCTACACCGGCCCCATCTCCATCGAATGGGAAGACGCCGGCATGGACCGCCTCCACGGCGCCCCCGAAGCCCTCGCCGCCCTCAAGAAATTCGACTTCCCCGCCTCCCAAACCAGCTTCGACGCCGCCTTCAGCAGCAAGGACTAGTACATGCCTGAAACCCAAAAACACGACGACGGCGGGTTCGTCCCGCTGTTCGACGGTGCCTCCCTGACCGGATGGCGGGCCGTTCCCCGGGTCTACGGGACGGAATATCCCGGAGGTCCGAGCATCCTTGAGCTGTTCGACAGCCGGGGCTTGGCGCGGCCCGTGGAACCCGAACAGCACCCAGCGAAATGGTTCGTGGAAGATGGTGTGCTGGTGGGCGAACAGGACTCCCCCGGCAGCGGTTACGGCGGCTACCTGGTCAGCGAGCAGGCCTTCGGCGATTTTGAGCTTGTGCTGGAGATGCGCCCCGATTGGCCGGCAGACACCGGTGTGATGATCCGGCGCCGACCGGATACGTGGGAAGGCTTCCAGGTCCTGGTGGACCACAGGCCCTCCGGCGGAATCGGCGGATTCTTCGGCAATGGACTGGCAAGCTTCTCGGCAGTGCCGTTCGCTATCGACGTGGCCCTGGACGCCGACGGTCAGCCAACCGGGCTGATCGCCGACAACCCGGACACCTCCGTGGAACCCGTCACAGAAGAGAAACGTGCGCGCCTGAACTATGCCGCCGACGTCGGGGATTTCCTCAAAGTGTGGCGCTGGGATGACTGGAACGAGCTCCGGATCCGCTGCATCGGGGCAATGCCCGTCATCACCACCTGGGTCAACGGCCTCAAGATCGCCGAACTGGATACGGCTACCCTGCAGTCGCCCAACTACAACGCCGAAGCTGTACTGGGAGTGCTCGGCGTGCGTGGTCATATCGCCCTTGAGGTGCACGACAACGACGCTATGTTCGGCGAAGCCCGCTGGGGCAAGGGCGCGCAGTGCCGGTGGCGGAACGTCCGCATCAAGGAACTGTCCTCAGAGTCCGGCGAGGCTCACGAATGATCCGCACCCTCCTGCCCGGCCAGCGCTGCGAGGTCTGGATTGCATCCGTCACCGGAGAGTCCCGGCTGGTGTACACGACGGATGACGTCCTCCTCGAGGCACCGAACTGGACCCTCGACGGTTCGTCACTCGTCCTCAACGGGGACGGGAAGCTGTGGACGCTGGACGTGTCCGGAGGCGGGCCCACGGAAGTCCCGCTCAGCGGCATCCCCGACCTCAACAACGATCACGTCCTGGCACCCGACGGCACCGGCATCTTCCTGTCGGCGAATGACGGCCACATCTACCGTGCATTGTTGGACGGCGGACCGGCCCGGCGCATCACCGGCGACGACGGCGCTTTCCACTTCCTCCACGGAGTCAGCCCGGACGGATCCCAACTGGCGTACGTGGGCATCGAGGCGGGCGACTTCACGCAGCCCGGTCGCCTGATGACCATAGCGTCCGACGGCGGCGCTACCGCCTCCGCTGACGTCGGCGCCGGCCACTGCGACGGGCCCGAATATTCGCCCGACGGGAAATGGCTCTACTTGAACACGGAGTCCTTTACGTCTACACCCGGCCACGCCCAACTCGCCCGCATCCAAGCGGACGGAGGAGGCTTCGAGCGGCTCCTCGAATCCGACACCGTCGACTGGTTCCCACACTTGTCCCCCGACGGAGCGCTGGCCACCTACATCCGCTTCCCCACCGGCACGGTGGGCCACCCCGCAGACTTGCCGGTCGACGTCGTGCTGGTCTCGACCGATGACTGGACAACGCCACTGCACACATGGCCGCTGTTCGGCGGCCAAGGTACGCTCAACGTCAACAGCTGGTCGCCCGATTCCACCCGGTTCGCGTACGTTGCGTACCCGCTAAGCGATTCAGAAAAGACAAAGGACTAAGTACGTGACCAACCCCAACACTGGCACCTCTGACGGCAGCATCCGCTGGGGAATCCTCGGCACCGGCTTCATCGCAGGGCTCCAAACGCAGGACCTGAACGAGAACGGATTCACGGTCCAGGCCGTGGGCTCGCGCACCCTGGAATCGAGCAAGGCGTTCGGCGACAGGTTCGGCATTCCCACCGCGCATGACAGCTATGAAGCCCTGGTTGCGGACCCCGAGGTGGACGTCGTCTACATTGCCACGCCGCATCCGTTCCACCATGCGAATGCGCTGCTGGCCCTGAACGCCGGGAAGCACGTCCTGGTGGAGAAGGCATTCACCATCAACGCCCGCGAAGCGCAGGAGATTGTTGAGCTGGCCGAGGTCAAGGGCCTTGTGGTGCTGGAGGCCATGTGGACGCGGTTCCTCCCGCACATGGTCCGTCTTCGCGAGATCATCCAGGAAGGCACCATCGGCGAGGTCCGGAAGGTGGTCGCCAGCCACAACCAGAGCCTGCCCAAGGACCCTGCCCACCGGCTGAACGACCCCGCGTTGGGCGGCGGGGCGCTGCTGGACCTCGGCATCTACCCGATCTCTTTTGCCTTTGACGTCCTGGGCACCCCGGAGCGTATCCAGGCGAGCGCCACAATGACGGCGACAGGCGTGGACGGCCAGACGGCGGCGATCTTTGACTATGCCGGCGGTCAGCAGGCCTTGGTGGACTGTGAGATGGACGCTGCAGGAGCGAACCGGGCTGCCATCATCGGAACGGAGGGGTGGATCGACATCGAATCCGTTTGGTACAACCCTGTGCCCTTTACCGTCTATGGCGTTGATGGCAATGTTCTGGAGCGCTTTGATCAGCCGGTGAACAGCAGGGGAATGCAGTTCCAGGCCGCCGAACTGGAGCGCCTGATCCGGGCCGGAGCCACGTCCGGGACCATCCTGCCGCCAGGCGAGAGCGTGGCCATCATGGCCGCCATGGACGAGATCCGCCGACAGATCGGCCTCAGCTACGAAGCTGACACGGTAGTTGGCGCGAAATGACTGATTCCGCCCGCCTCGCTGAACTGAAACAGCACGAGGAAGAGCTCGTTTTCGCCAGCTTCGACCACCACGACGCCTGGCGGCTCGGCTCCCTCATCGCCAACCGCGCAATTGCCGAGGGCCATGCTGTTGCCATCGATATCCGCCGGCACAACATCGTGCTCTTCCGCTGCGTCCTGCCCGGAGCCACGGCCGACCAGGAGGAATGGATCCGCCGCAAGTCGGCCAGCGCTCTGCGCTTTGAGCACAGCACGGCGCTGCTTACTGAGCAGTTCACGGACTACGACCCCACCCAGGGCGGCTGGCTCGCGCCGGAGGACTACACGCTGGCCGGAGGGTCTTTTCCTGTCCGCGTCCGAGGCACAGGCGTCGTCGCCGCTGTGACGGCATCCGGGCTGTCCTCCGACGACGACCATCAACTGGTGGTCGACAGCATCAGGGCGTATTTGAAGGACGTCGCGGACTAGAGTTTTGGACATGACGCACACCATCCGGAAAGCAACCGCGGACGACGCCGGCCGGCTGGCCGGGCTTGCCGCCGTCACCTTTCCGCTCGCCTGCCCGCCGGAGTCCTCCCCCGCCGATATCGCGGCGCACCTGGCGGCGACACTCAGCGAAGCGAACTTCCGAAGCTACCTGGCGGACCCCGGCATCACGGTCCTGGTGATCGATTCCGACGGCGACCTCCGCGGCTACAGCATGCTCGTGGACCGTCCGGCCGGGGATCCGGACGTTGCCGCCGCCCTGACCGCCCTTCCGGCCACCGAGCTCAGCAAATGCTACGTCCACCCCGACCACCACGGGCTGGGCGCCGCGGCTGAGCTGATGCACGCCAGCCTCGGCGTGGCCGCAGCCGCCGGGGCCCGCGGAATGTGGCTGGGAGTCAACAGCCAGAACGCCAAGGCCATCCGCTTCTATGAGAAATCTGGCTTCCGGAAGGTCGGCACCAAGTCGTTCACCCTGGGAACCACGGTGGAGCACGACTTCGTGATGGAGCAGGCACTCCCCCACCCCGAAGCGCGAACGGACACTTAAGCCCCCCAGTGACCAAAGCGACATGCCGCCGGGGAATGGATGCAGCGGGAAGCCGGTTGTTGGCAGCATGAAGATTGAGATCTGGTCCGATGTCGCCTGTCCCTGGTGCTACATCGGCAAGCGCCGTTTCGAGGCAGCACTGGCCGAATTCCCGCACCGCGATTCCGTGGAGGTGCAGTGGCGCAGCTACCAGCTGGACCCGACCCTGCCCGAGCACTACGACGGCACCGAGCTGGAGTACCTCAGCACCCGGAAGGGCATGGCGCCGGCGCAGGTCTCGCAGATGTTCGAACATGTGGCTGAACAAGCCAAGGGCGAGGGCCTCAACTACCGGTTCGACGCCGTCGTGGTTGCCAACAGCTTCACCGCCCACCGGCTGATCCACCTGGCCGCCGCCCACGGCAAGCAGGACGCCGCCAAGGAACGCCTGCTCAGCGACCACTTTGAGCACGGCAGGGACATCGGCAACCGGGAGTACCTCACATCCCTGGGCCTGGACCTGGGGATTGACGCCGCGGAGCTGGACGAACTGTTCACCACGGACAAGTACGCCGACGACGTCCGGTTCGATTTCGAGGAGGGCCGCGCCCTAGGGATCAGCGGCGTGCCGTTCTTCGTGATCGACCGGAAGTTCGGGCTCTCCGGCGCCCAGCCGTCGGCGATGTTCAGCCAGGCACTCAACCAGGCGTGGCAGGAGAAGCAGCCCCTCGTGATGGCCGGCGCCGGCGCCCCGGGCAGCGAAGGAAGCGAAGGCACCGCGGGAGCGTGCGGTCCGGATGGCTGCGCGGTCTGACGCGCCCCTGAGTAACCCCGAGTTTTTGTCCAGATAATGTGGCCAACCCACGTCTGGCTCGCGTTATCTGGACAAAAACTCGAATAGGTTTGCTGACAGATCACTGTAAAGTGTCTGTATGCCTAGGATTTCGGCCGCCACGAACGCTGCCCAACGAGCCGAGACCCAACGCCGCATCCTGACCGGCTTCGGCGAGCTCCTCTTCACCCACGGCCTGCCCGGGCTCACCATGACCGATGTTGCCCGCCATGCAGGCATCGGACGCACCGCTGTGTACAACTACTACGCGGACATCGAAGAGCTGCTCATCGCGTACGCCCTGGACGAAACCGAACGCTTCCTCGACGGCCTCCGGGAGTCCCTGCAGTCCCTGGAGAACCCGGTGGAGCGCCTGGCCCTGTATGTCCGCGCCCAGGTGGAGGACCTGAGCCGCCGCCACCTTCCGCCGGGCCCGGCAATGGCCGCTGTGCTCTCGCCGGCGTCCTTCTCGAAGCTGGCCGACCATGTGGGCGAGCTGAGCCTGCTCCTCCAGGACATCCTGCGCGACGCGATGGCGCAGGGCTATCTCCCGGCGGCGGACATCGTGCAGCTGGCGCAGCTCATCCACGGCACCCTGTCCTCCAGCGCGGCGCGCGGTGACGGCAGCCCGGAAGCAGTGCTCCGCACTGTTCGGTTCATCCAGCTGGGCGCGGGGGCACGGTTCGACGACGGCGGCCTTCCCGTGCGGTTCAGCCAGCCATAGTCCCTTACCCGGCTTTGGGGATCACCGGCCACTTGGCGCTGTCCACGATCCGGCGGCTCTCTCGCGGGCAGCCAAGCTTGCCGGGCGTCTGGTCCACCAGCTCGGGCCCTGTCAGCTCCTTGAAATCACTGGTCAGGATCACGTCCACGCTGCCGTCGGAACGGCCGTCCTGGAAGTAATCCGATTCCGGCAGGTTGCGCTGGACACTGAAGGCGGCCGACTGGCCGGCAGCCCCGGAAACCACCGCCGCCACGCCCCGGTATCCGGACTGGGTGTTGCCCACGTCGGCCACGGCGAATTTCCTGGCCAGGAACTCATCGGCCACGGCACGGGCCAGGCCCGGCCGGTTGGTGGCGTTGTAGACATTCAGGCTGACTTTGTCGTTCGGCGTGTAGTCAAAAGTCGCTGTGGGGCACGCCGACACCGACGATCGGCTGCTCTCCGCCGTCGGGATCTTGATCTGCCCGTTCATGATGGCCAACGCAACAATGATGGCGGCGATGATCAGGCCTACCAGCAGCACCAGCACCACGCCGTGCAGGATCTGGCGGCGCAGCCGGACGGGGTTGTCCGCGGTGTCGAACGGCTCAACGAATGTGGCCCTGAGTTCCTTTCCGGAAACCACCCGGTGCCCGTGCAGGACGGTGATGTCCCTGGGTTTCTTAGCCATCTATCACCAGCACACGGGCGTGGATGGCGGTGCGCTGGTGCAGCGCGGTCCGGACAGCACGGTGGAGCCCGTCCTCGAGGTACAGGGTGCCCCGGTATTGCACAACGTGGGGAAAGAGATCGCCGAAGAACGTGGAGTCCTCGGCAAGGAGGGCCTCAAGGTCGAGGGTACGTTTGGTGGTCACCAGCTCATCGAGCCGGACAGGTCGCGGCGGAAGCGCGGCCCATTCCTTGGGGGTGTTGTAACCATGGTCGGGGTAAGGGCGTCCCTCGCCCACAGCTTTGAATATCACCCTGCAAGCCTATGGAACTTGCCCGTCCAAGGGAACGAATGACCCAGCGCTGCGCCAAGGTTGTAGCCAAACGGTGACCATTGGCTGCCGGCGACGCAGCAAGGCAACATTCAGCGCCGTGCCGCCCCGGACTGCCAGAATGGAGCTATGACTGCACCCGAGAACCCAGCCGCCGCATCGCCGTCGGCTCCTCCCCTTGCCCTCCTGCTCGACGTCGACGGCCCGGTGGCCAGCCCCGTCACCCGCGATGTCAAGCCGGAGATCATTGCGGACATGGTGGCCCTGGCCACGGCCGGGATTCCCGTCATCTTCAACACCGGCCGTTCGGACGCGTTCATCCGGGAACAAGTGATGGAGCCCATGATCGCGGCCGGCATGCCCGCCGGAACAGTCATCCACGCCATCTGCGAAAAAGGCGCCGTCTGGTTCAGCTACACGGCTGCGGGGCCCGGACCCGTGCACGTGGACCACGAGCTGGCCGTCCCCCGCTCCTACGGCGACGACGTCCGCCGGCTGGTCTCGGAGGACTACGCCACGCACATGTTCTACGACGAAACAAAGCGGGCCATGGTGTCGGTGGAACAGCACATCGACGTGCCGAGCCAGGACTACCTCGACGAACAGAAACTGTTCGACACCGACGCCATGGAGCTCATGGCCCGCCACGGGCTGGGTGTGGTCCGGCTGGACCACCATGCTCCGGATTCCGACGACCAGATCGATTACCGGGTGGATCCGACCATCATTTCCACCGACATCGAGTCCGTGCGCCTCGGCAAGGACCTGGGGGCCAGCCGTGCCGTAGAGCTGCTCGCGGCGCAGGGCATCCGGCCGCTTGCCTGGCGGACGGTGGGCGATTCACGCACGGACTACGCCATGGCTGACTGGCTGCACCACAACGATCACGAGGTGAAGCACGTGGACGTCCGGCCCGCCGACGGAGTGCCCGTCAAGCCGTATGCGGTCCTGACGGCAGCCGACCTGGGGCTCGCCGAAGACGTGATTCACGACGACGCCGGCGGCGCGTTCCTGCGCAGCTGGCGGGACGCCCTGGCCGGCTAGCCCCGGAGTCCCCGTCGGTGTCGCGCCCGGCACGGAGGCCGGCATCCGGGATTAGTCCAGTTTTTTTACGCGGGTTATCATGCAAATAGGACCCCTATAGACAACAGCTCGGAGAAACACCATTACAGACGCACTGGTTCAGGATGAGATTTACTACGGAGGTCAGCCTTCCGACGACGGCGGGAGCCACCCCGAGGTAACGTCGCCGGCCGCTGTTGCACGGCTGAAGAACCGCCCCGACGTGGTGCGCCACCGGGGGCGTTATGCGCTGATCAATTCCACCCGTACGCCGTACCAGGCCATGGTGGAGGACCTGCTGTTCATCCGCAATGTCCTCGCCAACGCAGGCCTGGACTACCTCCTGGTCCGCGGCAACAACCACCGGCCCGTCATCGCGCTGGACTGGAAGGACCGGAAGAAACTCCGGGCCGCGCTGGTGGAGGCGTGCCGCAACGAACCCGTGTACTCCATGACCGTGGACGCCAAGAAGAAGTCCTCCGTGCTTGTTGCCGACGGCGAGCTCTCCATCAACCGCCACGCCCGCATCTTCCGGCTCTACCGTCCGCGGGTGGAACCCGACGGCGGCTTCGAGTTTGGTTCGTCCGCCGGCGTGCAGATCGAGCTGTGGAGCTTCGAAGGCAACCAGCTGATCCTGCCGATCGAAAACTCCCTTACCCGCCGGACCATGCTCACCACCGACGCCGTGCGCGGCACCGTGGAACGCTACGGGCACACCTGGCCCACCATCGAGAACATGTTCGCGGATCACGCCAGCGACATCAGCTTCGACATTGACATGGTGTTCTCGTGGGTTGACGGCAGCTCCCCGGAATACATTGCGGCGCGGCGTGCCCGGATGGCCGGCGTTGTGGTGGGCGAGGGCGATGACCATGAGGCCCGCTTCCGCCAGATCGACGAACTGAAGTACGCCCTGCGCTCGGTGTACATGTTCGCTCCGTGGGTGCGGCGCATCTTCATCGCCACGGACTCCCCGGCGCCCGCCTGGCTGGCCGACCACCCCACCGTGACCATTGTGCGCAGTGCGGAGTTCTTCGCGGACCCGTCGGTGCTGCCCACGCACAATTCGCAGGCCGTGGAGTGCCAGCTGCACCACATCGAAGGACTCTCGGAGCACTTCCTGTACTCGAACGACGATATGTTCTTCGGCCGCACGGTGGGACCGGACATGTTCTTCACCCCGGGCGGCGTCACCAAGTTCATTGAGGCGGAAACCCGCATCGGCCTGGGTGACAACGATGCCGAACGCAGCGGGTTCGAGAATGCAGCCAGGGTGAACCGGAAGCTGCTGTGGGACCGGTTCGGCCGGATCACCACCCGCCACCTGGAGCACACCGCTGCCCCCTTGCGGCGCAGCGTTGCAGCCACCATGGAGCAGGAATTCCCGCAGGAATTCGCCAAGACCGCGGCGAGCCGGTTCCGTGCTGCGGACAACATCTCCGTGACGAATTCCTTCTACCACTACTACGCCCTGCTGACCGGACGGGCAGTGACCCAGACGGCTGCAAAGGTGAGGTACGTGGACACCACCGCCCGCGCCGGGCTCAATTACCTGCCCAAGCTCCTGTCCAAGCGCAACATGGACTTCTTCTGCCTCAACGACGGCAGCTTCCCCGAAGTGGAAGCGGAGGAACGCGCCAGCCTGGTCACGGAATTCCTCGAAAAGTACTACCCGATCAAGGCGCCCTGGGAAAAGTAGGGCCCAGCCTCAGCCGCCCACTCGGATCATGGGGATGTTCTGTGTGGGCGGGTGGCCTTGCGTTTTGGCCTTCCGCGGAATCCGGACACCGGCCGCCGCCAGCCGCCGCTGGGTTTCGGCCGCGGTCACGACCTCGCCCACGGCTGCTGCGCTGCCGATCGGAACAACGGAATGTACGATCGTGTGCTCGTAAACGTGCACGAGGTTGAAGGCCTGGCCTCCGTCGCGGGGCCGGGTGCCGCCCACAGGTACGTTCAGGTCCTGGGTGTAGCAGGTGGCGGAGGCCACCGATACCGGGATGCCGGCGAAGCTGGCTGTGGTGGAGTAATGCAGGTGTCCGGCCAGGATAGTGCGGACATCCGAGTTACGCAGGACTGCAGCCAGGGCCGCCTGGCCGCGTAGCTCCACAAGGACAGCCAGGTCCAGCACGGAGGGCACCGGAGGATGGTGCAGCGCCAGGATGGTGCCGTCCGGTGCGGGCGTCTCCAGCTCCGCGGCCAGCCATGCCAGCTGCGCCTCGCTGAGCTCACCGTGGTGAAATCCCGGCACCGAGGTGTCCAGCGTGATCACCCGCAGGCCGTTGATGAAGTAGCTGTGGTCCACCGGCGAATCGTTTCCGGTCTGGTCGAGGAGCCCGGTGCGGAAGTTCTCACGGTCGTCGTGGTTTCCCATGGCCCAGATGACCTGGGCGTTCATCGCCTTACAGGCGGGCTCCACGATGGCCCGCAGCTTTGCGTATGCCTCGGGTTCGCCCTGGTCCGCCAGGTCGCCGGTGAAAATCACGGCTTCCGGGCGCGCCCCTGAGGCTCTGACTTCCTCAAACAGTTGTTTCAGGCGGGCTTCGCTATCCACTGCGCCATAAAGATGATCCGGACCTCCCAACAGGTGGGGGTCGCTCAGGTGGAGTAGAAAATGACGTGGCCGGGGGTGTTCGGCCTCGATGAGCTCCATTACTGCCTTCGTGGTTGGTTGGAAGCGGCGCCTCCAGTGTCCCTCTCAGTAATGTCTATCCAATCAGACATTCGGCCAACAATGTGCAAACTCCAGTACGCATGTTGGAAAATTCGGTAATAACGAGTAGTCCGGCGGACACCTACCCGCCTCAGTATGTGTCCGCCGGCGCGTGGTTACTCAGGTACCTGGCGGCTAGCTCAGGTAGCCATTCGGATTCAGCACATATTTCGTGGCGGCACCGGCGTCGAATTCGGCGTAGCCCTTGGGCGCGTCCTCCAGGCTGATCGCCTTGGCATTGACGTTCTTGGCGATGTGAACCTTGTCGTGCAGGATGGCCATCATCAGCTGGCGGTTGTACTTCATGACCGGACACTGGCCGGTGGTGAAGGCCAGCGATTTGGCCCAGCCCGTTCCCAGGCTGATCGAGAGCGCACCCTTCTTGGCCGCCTCGTCCACCCCGCCCGGGTCTCCCGTGACATACAGGCCCGGAATGCCCAGTGCGCCGCCGGCAGCCGTGATTTCCATCAGCGAGTTGAGCACCGTGGCCGGGGCTTCCTGCGCTCCGGCACCGTGGCCGCGTGCCTCGAAGCCCACCGCGTCAACGCCGCAGTCGACCTCCGGAACGCCCAGGATCTGCTCGATCTGCTCAGCCGGTCCGCCCTTGGTCAGGTCAACGGTCTCGCAGCCGAAGCTGCGTGCCTGCGCGAGCCGCTGCTCGTTCAGGTCGCCAACGATCACTGCCGCAGCACCCAGCAGGTGGGCACTCGTTGCAGCAGCGAGGCCCACGGGGCCCGCGCCCGCAATGTAGACGGTGGACCCCACCCCGACCCCCGCCGTGACGGCGCCGTGGAAGCCAGTGGGGAAGATGTCGGAAAGCATGGCCAGGTCCAGGATCTTCTCGAGGGCCTGGTCCTTGTCCGGGAACTTGAGCAGGTTCCAGTCTGCATAGGGCACCAGGACGTAGTTGGCCTGGCCGCCCACCCAGCCGCCCATGTCGACGTAACCGTAGGCGCTTCCCGGCCGGTCCGGATTGACGTTGAGGCAGATTCCGGTCTTGCGTTCCTTGCAGTTCCGGCAGCGGCCGCAGGCGATGTTGAAGGGGACGGAACAGATGTCCCCCACTTTGATGAATTCGACGTCGGGGCCCACTTCCACCACCTCACCGGTGATTTCGTGGCCGAGCACGAGGTCCGGTGGCGCCGTGGTGCGTCCGCGCACCATGTGCTGGTCGGAGCCGCAGATGTTGGTGGCGACCGTTTTGAGGATGACGCCATGGCGCACCGAACGGCCGACGTTGGCGGGGTTGACGCCCGGGCCGTCCTTGAGTTCGAAGCTGGGATAGTCAATGTCGATCAGTTCGACCTCGCCCGGTCCCTTGTAGGCAACGGCTTTGTTCCCTGTCATCTCTTTCCTCCTGGCTTCACGGGCACCCAAACGGGTGCCCTGCTGTGATTCACGAAGTACTGATGCGCCCTCCCCTGGCTGGCATGAGCCGGCCGTACCATCCTGCGGTGCTGCGCCGTCAAAGCCACGCAGCAGGGTTGCGGGAAGCCGGAGGGTCCGGCCAGTCTAGGCCGGGGGGATGGTGCGTAACAGGGACCAAGGTCCCGCCTATGCAGGTGGCGGACGGGACCACGGCGGCGAATGACCCGGACAGGCCGCTCCGCCGCCGTGCTCCAGACGGTCCGGCCTACGACTCCAGGACCAGGAGCTGGGCTTTGTCCGCGTCCCAGCGGACCCATACTTCGTCCTCCGGCGCGAAACGGGCGGCGGAGTCTGAGCTCAGCTCACGCAGCTGAAGGTCGTGGCCGGCGGCAATTAGCCGGTGGCGCACCGTGGCGCCAAGGTTCGTGGACGTCACCAGCTTTGCGGCGCAGCCGTTGCCTGCCACGGCTGCGGAGCTGAATTTGAGGTGCTCGGGACGGATGGAGACGGCGTAATTCTCCCCCTTTGCCCCGCGGTCGCGAACACGGGCGCGGCCCAGTCCGCCAAGATCCACCACGGCTTCCTCGCCGGTGCGCTCTACGACGGTGCAGGGAATCAGGTTGGTGTCGCCGAGGAAGCTGGCCACCCAGTCCGTGAGCGGATGGTTGTACACATCCTCCGGCGCCCCGGACTGGACAATCTTCCCGTCCCTCATCACCACGATCCGGTCGGACATTGCCATCGCCTCGTCCTGGTCATGTGTCACGAACAGCACGGAGATGCCGAGGCTCTTCTGCAGTGTCTTGATTTCCTCCTGCATCTGCTCCCGGAGCCGCTTGTCCAGGGCGGCCATGGGCTCGTCCAACAGCAGGGCGGCAGGGTTGAATACCAGCGCCCGGGCCAGCGCCACCCGCTGCTGTTGCCCGCCGGAAAGCTGCCGGGGCTTACGGTCTCCCATTTTTCCCAGGCCTACCCTTTCCAGGGCATCCACGGCGCGCTGGCGCCGTTCCGTGCGGGGCACTTTGCGCATGCGGAGGGCAAATTCCACGTTTTCCAGGGCACTCATGTGCGGGAACAGCGCATAGTTCTGAAAAACCACGCCCAGGTTCCGGTCCCTTGGCGGCAGGGTGTCCACCGGCTTGCCGTCGATGAGGACGGACCCGGAGGTATGGTCCTCGAAGCCCGCCACCATCATCATGGTGGTGGTTTTGCCGGACCCGCTCGGACCCAGCAGCGTGACGAACTCCCCGGGCTGGACGGTCAGGTCCAGCTGGTCCACGGCAACGACGTCCCCGTAGCTCTTGCGGACCTGGCGGAGTTCAATGGCGCCTTGGCGAGCCGGCTTGGCCTGGGGCTTCTGGTGCGCGGAAATCACTGATGTGCTCATCGATTTTTCCTTTAGGTTTGGGCGGGTGCGGCCAGCGGCAGCATCCGGGCGGTGGAGCGGCGCCTCAGGACAAACATGACCTGGAGGAGGAGCCCGAAGGTGGCCACGCTGACCAGCAGTGCGGATGAGACCGCGATCTTGGGGGTCAGGTTGAACTGGATGTCCGTGAACATCTTCACGGGGAGGGTGGTGGCGGCCGGCGACTGCATGAACAGGGACATCACGGTCTCGTCAATCGACACCGAGAACGCGAACAGTGCCCCGGAAATCAGTCCGGGTAGGATGATCGGCAAATACACGTGCCGAAGCACGGACAGCGGGCCGGCGCCGAGGCTCTGCGCTGACCGCACCAGGGCCGGGTTCAGCCCGGCCAGGCTCGCCCGGGTGGTCAGGTACACGTAGGGCGTGGCAATCACGGCATGGGCCAGGCCGATCGGCAGGATGCTGCCCACCATCCCGATGGCTATGAAGAACTGATAGAACGCGAGTGCCAGCACCACAGTGGGCACGATCATCGGTGCCAGGATCAGCCCCACCACAGCGGGCTGGCCCGTGAACTTGCGCCCGTGCATGCCGATGGCCGCGGTGGCGCCAAGCAGGACTCCGATGACGACGGCGATACCGGCCGATTGGAGGCTGGCAGTCAGGGCGGAGGTCCAAGCCTTGTCGGCAAAGAATCCCGCTACCGCCGCGAAGGACAGCCCTTCGGGCGGAAAGGTGATGTAACGGCTGTCGTTGAGCGCCACAGGCACCACGATCGCCGTCGGGATCACCAGAAAGAGGAAGATCGGCAGGGAAAGAAGCGCCACCAGGCGGTGCTGCGGGCTAGTTGTCTTCATGTTGGCCTCCTGCTTTGAGTACGCGCTGGTAAACCGCCACCAGGATGCTGACCATGACCGTCAGGACCACAGCCAGGGCCGCGGCTCCGGAGAAGTCCGTCAGTTGGCGTGCGTAGTAGTCAATCTGGTTCGCGATCATCATGTCGCCGGGTCCGCCCATGACCACGGGCGTAATGAAGAAACCGGTGCTGATGATGAAGACCAGCAGGCCTGCGGCCGAGACGCCGGGGGCGCTGAGCGGCAACGTGATCCTGCGGAACACGGAGGACTCGGTGGCCCCGAGGGAGCGCGCCGCCAGGCCAAGCCTGTCGTCGATTGACATCAGTGACGAGAAGATCGGGAACACCGCATACGGGAGGAGGCAGTGGACCATTCCCACAATGACGGCGAACCGGTTGTGAAGGAGTTCCACCGGCGCGTCGGTCAGGCCTATGCCCTGCAGGAAGGCATTGATGATGCCGTTGTCCTGCAGCAGCACGGCCCAGGCGAAGTTCTTCACCAGGATGCCGGTCCAGAAGGGCAGCAGCACGACGGCGAAGAGGACAACGCGAGTGACGTTGCCTGCGTTGCAGAGCACCACCGCAATGACGTAGCCCAGGGCCACGGTGACCAGGGTGGATGCGAGGCTGATGGTCAGCGTGTTCACCAGTGAGCGGACCACCAGCGGATCTTCCAGCACCCGCTGGTAGGCGTTGTCAGCGAAGCTGGACGCCACAAGCTTTCCAAGCGGCGTCAGGAACAGGACGACGTCGAAAACGAGGATCGGTGCCAGCAGCAGCCACCATCCGGTTCGCCGGCGCTTCGGCGCCGTTCCCGCGGGCGACGGGTTATCCCGGCCTTTGGGCCGGGTCCTTGGCAGAGTAGCGGTGCTCATCTCAGCTGGCCTGCCACAGCTTGAACTGCTGCTCGGTCTTCTTCAGGTTCTGGGACCACCACTTGTCGTCCCGGACAAGGATCTTGTCCGCGAGGCGCGGGCTGGTGGGCAGCGTGTCGGCAATTTCCTTGGGCAACTTGGAGAGGGCGGGCGTGTTGGCCAGCGTCAGGTTGGTGACCTTGTCGAAGGCCGCTCCCGCCTCGGCATCGTTGGACATGAAGTTCATCAGCTTGAACGCCGCTTCCTTGTTCTTCGCCCCCTTCGGCACCACAAAGTAGTCTCCGGCCAGCACTGCATTCTCGGCCGCGAAGTTCAGCTTGGCGCCGTCAGTGCGGGCGGCATTGATCCGGTTGTTGAAGCTGGTGGAGAGCGAAACCTCGCCGGAGGTGAGCTGCTGGATGGGCTCCTGGTTCGCTGCGTGGTAGAGCAGGCGGTCCTTGCCCGGGTGGTGGCCAAGAACGCGCAGGGCACGGTCCACGTCCAGCGGGTAGATCTTGTCGACCGGGACTCCATCCGCCAATAGCGCCGCCTCGAGGACGGAGCTGTCGGAAAGTTGGTTGTAGACCGAGCGCTTGGTGTTGTACATGTCCTGATCGAAGAACTGGGCCCAGTCTTTTGGCGCCTTGGCATCAGGGATGACGTTCTGGTCCCAGGCCATGACAAACAGGAAGCTCAGGTACTTGATGCCGTATTCGGCCTTTGCGTACCCGGGCAGTCCCTTGTCGCTGATGATGTCGTAGTCGAACTTTTCCAGCAGGCCTTCGGCCACGGCCGTTTCGTACTCGGGAGCGGTGATTTCCACCAGGTCCCACTGCACGTCGCCCGACTGAACCTGCGCCTTGAGCGCGGCCAGGCTGGTGTTGGCCAACAGCGTGGGCTGGATCCCGGTCTGCTTAGCGAACGGGTCAAGGATGGTCTGGGTCAGCTGGTCATTGTACGAACCGCCATAGGAAGTGACGGTCACGGTCTTGTTGGCCGCGGCGCTGTCGGTGGGCTTGGACCCACAGCCGGACAATGCCAAGCCTGCAAACGGCGCCATTGCCGCCGCCTTGAGGATTTGTCTGCGGTCAAGAACTGGGGAACGGAAATCTTTCATGGCGGAACTGCCTCTCATTGGCGCCAGCCATCCCGGCACGCCAAAGGAAGGCGTGCCGCCGGATTGGCTGGCGTGGTGCGGGGTCCTGATCCCTCATCAGCGTTGCGGGACCGACGGCGGCGGTTCGCGCAACGCCGTCCATCACCGAACTGGCCGGGTGGATCTCAAACTCAGCCGTCAAGCGGCCGTTGGGGTGCCGCAACTCTAACTGTGAAGTTGCTCACTAGTCAACGGTTGTAGTGCCTTAATAAACAGAACCTGTATTCCCGGTTGCATCGCGGGAGCAAAAAAGCCCCGGCACAATGTGCCGGGGCTCTTCCTCTGGATGGATCGTTGGCCTTCGCGTCAGGCGAGGGCGTCCTCAATGGCCGCAATGACCTCCGGTGAGTCGGGCTCCACCGTGGGGGCGAAGCGCGCCACTACCGCGCCGTCGCGGTTGACCAGGAACTTCTCGAAGTTCCACTTGACCAGGCCGGGCAGCGGGCCGTTCTTGAACCGGGTGAGCTCGGCATAGAGCGGGTGCTGGTCCTTGCCGCGCACATTCGCCTTGGCGGTGAGCGGGAAGGTCACGCCGAAATTGCGCTGGCAGAATTCGGCGATCTCGGCGTCATTTCCCGGTTCCTGCCCGGCGAACTGGTTGCAGGGCACGCCCAGGATCTCAAAACCCTGGTCCCGGAATTTCCCGTAGAGCAGTTCGAGGCCGGCGTACTGGGGCGTAAAGCCGCATTGGGAGGCCACATTGACCACCATCACCACGTTCCCCTTGAAGCGGCCAAAATCGGTCTCCGTTCCGTCGTTGAGTGTCAGCGGAATGGCGTAAAGGGAATTCACGGAGGGCTTCCTTAGAAATGGGTCATGGCTGTCATTTATGGACAACGGCCAGGCGTACGGGTTCGTGCCCTCGCGAAAGTTTTTTTCGGACGTTATGTCACGGCGTGGGGGTGGCCGTGCCCGTCGGGGTCGGTGCCGGCTGGCTGTCAGTGGGCTCAGGAGCGGTGCCTGGTTCGGTAGTCATCGTGGCAGTGGGTTCCGGTACGGGATCCCCGGTGGGTTCCGTCACGGGCGACACGGTCGGCTCCTGTGTTGGCCCGGCGGTTGGCTCGGCGGTTGGCTCCGCCGTGGAGGTGACCGTCGGTGCGAACGTCGGAGTGGGGGTCTGCGTCGCAGTGGGCGTGGTCGGCGCGGCAGACCCTGTCTGCGGCGGCGTAGGTGTTGTCGTCGCAGACGGCGTGGCGGTCGCCGTCGGCGTTGGCGTCGGCGTTGGCGTCGGCGTCTGCGTGGCGGTCGCCGTCGGGCTCCCCGGTGTTATCGGGGAAGCGGAAGCGCTCGGCGTCGCAGTCGCTGTCGACGACGGCGTCCCTGTCGCCGTCGCGGACGGCGTTCCCGCGACGGGCGCCTCCGTTTCCCCGCCCGCCACCGTATGCGAGTTGTCTGCAGACACGGGGATGGCCCACGTCGGGTCTCCTGCGGGGGCATTCGTACCGGGCGCGTAGCTGATCATGTCGATGTTCCCGAGCTGATCCAGCTGTTTGATGGGCAGGAGCTTCCACTCGAGCGGGTTGGCATGGACTCCGTTGCGGATGGTTTCGAAATGCAGATGGCACCCCGTGGACGAACCGGTGGTGCCAACCTTCGCGATGACTTCGCCCACCTGGACGGAGTCCCCCTTCTTGACGGCGATGCCTTCCAGGTGGTTGTACGTGGTGATCAGCCCGTTGCCGTGGTCGATTTCCACGCGGTTGCCGCCGCCCCAGGGGTGCCAGCCGACGGCCCTGACCACGCCGGCGTCGGCCGCGTAGACCCTTGTGCCGCACGCGGCCGCGAAGTCCTGGCCCCAATGGAACTCCCCCGCGGTGCCGGTCAACGGGCTGACCCGGAGGCCGAAGCCCGAAGTTTCGTTCAGCACTTCGAGGGGCGCCATCAGCGAGCCGGCCGGGGGGCGCCTGAGTTCGTCGGAGGCAACGTTCAGTTCGTGCTTGCCGCTCCGGGAAGTGGTCCGGATGTCACTGCGGCTGAAGGAGAGCAGGGCATTGGCATTCGCAGAGATGCTTTCGGGGGCAATGCCCAGTGGTTTCATGAAAGCGCTGGGCCAGGAAGATGCCATTGCCGGACCGCCCATTGCGGCCTGTTCAGAGGCTGACGCGACCACGGCCGGCGGCGCTGAAGCAGGTCCCTGGAGGCCAAAAGCGATCACGCCAAGCGTCGAGACCGCGCAGACGCCGAGTAGCCGCGCAGCGGCTAGGCAAGGCCTGGCGGGATGTTCCTCGTGCCCATATCCCCAGTGATTTCCCACGTGCTGACTCCTGCGATAGGCCCGCCAGACCCCAATCTCGACGGACTTACGTTTCCTATGGGACCACAGCCCCGTTACCTCTGGGAACCCCTAACGCTGATCCCGTTCGGGCGCTCCCGCGGAATTCCGGCGTTGCGGGCCGGAATTCCCAGCCTGCTCACAGCTCCCGGGCGTCGCGGACCCGCCCGCAGTTCCGTTCCCGGCCGCGTGCGCGAGAATAAAGCATGCGCAATGTCCTCAGGGATTGGCAGGCAGAACTCAAGCAAACTCTTACCGGATCCAGGGACGCAGTGCCTGGCTGGGTTCCCCGGCTGGAAGAGGGCGACGACGCCGGATATCACCTTCCGGGGTCCGCCGTCTGGGCCGTCCATGGGTCGATGGCAACCATCGTGGCTGGCATCCGCGCGCTCCTGATGCAGGCCCTGCACCCGGGCGCCCTCGCCGGCGTCTATGATCACTCGAGGTTCCGCGAAGATCCCTTGGGACGGCTTGCCGGAACCATCCGGTGGATCTTCACCGTGTCCTACGGCTCCACGGCCGCGGCGCGTGAGGCGTCCGACTGGGTACTGCGGCTGCATGAGTCGGTGCGCGGCGAATATGTGGACGGCCATGGCGTCGCCCGGAGCTACTCAGCCAACGACCCCGAACTGCTCCGATGGGTGCACATCGCGTTTACGGACGCATTCCTCTCCGCCCACAAGATCTGGGGCCCGCCCATCCCTGGCGGACCGGATGCCTACGTCCGCGAGTGGGCACAGGCAGGCCGGCTGATGGGAGTGGATTCACCCCCGCTCAGCGAAACGGAGATGCGGCAACAGCTGGACAGCTGGTACGACGACGGCGAGCTCCGCTCCGATGAGAGGGTCGCCGAGATGGTGTCGTTCATCCGCAACCCGCCGCTTCATCCTTCGCTGCGCCGCGGCTACAGGATGCTGTTTGCCGCCGCTGTTTCCAGCCTCGAACCGAAGTACCGGGACATGCTGGGACTCCGGACGCCGCAGCTGGGGCCCTTTCCGCTTCCGGTGCGGCTCGGCACCAAAGTGGCTCTCGCCGTCGTCCATGTGGCCCTGGGCAGGGTTGGGCAGAGTGAACTGGCCGCGAGGCGCCGCCTTCGCCGTTTGGGGTTTGAAGCCTAGACGGGCTCGGAACGCAAAAAGGCCCCGGTCCGAGGACCGGGGCCAAACGCGGAGAATGGGGGATTTGAACCCCCGAGGGCGTTAACCCAACACGCGTTCCAGGCGTGCGCCATAGGCCGCTAGGCGAATTCTCCAGTAGCTTCTGAATCAAAAGCAGATACTAGAATACCTGAACTTTTCGGCATCACCCAATTGGGCCTGATTGCGCGTTACGCCAACGCATTCAGCGGCCGCCCGCGGGCACGGGTTCCGCGGACTGGCGCGCCCGTGAGCCACGCCAGGAGAGTGCCCACGAAAAGTGCCCTTAACGTCAAAATGGACGCCCCCAATGCGCCCACTCCTCCGGAACACCGTTGAGCTGCCGGGTCCGGCCCTCGCGCCAGGCCCTGCAGCTCACAACCTTGAGCTCAAGTTGAGATTGCCCCAATCGGTGTACATATCAATGGTCCGCCTTGTGCCGATGATAAGCAAGGGTTGCTACTTGAATATCCGCGGACCGTTACCTAGTTGTGCTGCTATCCGTTCTTTCAGTTACTGGGAGGATGGGCGTATGACGCAGCTCCACGCCCTGGTGACCTACGTTCCCGCCGATCACGCCGAGGCGGTCCTTACTGCGTTGGGCGATGCCGGCGCGGGACGGATCGGCAACTATTCGCACTGCGCGTTCACCGCACCGGGCACCGGCCGGTTCACGCCCCTCACCGGGTCCCGTCCTTTCATCGGAGCAGCGGGCCAAGGCGAGCAGGTGCCGGAAGTAAGGATCGAATGCGTCGTGGAGGCAGAACTGCTCGATGCGGTGGTCCTTGCCCTGCGTTCCGCCCATCCGTATGAGGAACCGGCGCTGATGAGCTGGGAAGTGAACGGGCACCGCTCCTGACTGAACACAGGGCGTCCGCAGCCGGTTCGGGGCACACGAAATCATCGGGTAAACTCATTGACGGCCCCTCATGTGGCGTCATCCTGTTGAACTCCCCCAGGACCGGAAGGTAGCAAGGGTAAATGGGCTCTGGCGGGTGCATGGGGGGTCTTTACTATTCCCCCACAGGGCGGCAAACTGTCAGCCCGGATTGGTAGGGTTTTCTCTGTGAGTGTTACAACCGCCCTTTATCGCAGATACCGTCCGGACTCGTTTGCTGACGTTATCGGGCAGGAACATGTCACGGAGCCGCTGATGACGGCGCTGCGAAAGAACCGCGTCAACCACGCCTACCTGTTTTCCGGTCCGCGCGGCTGCGGAAAGACCACCTCGGCCCGCATCCTGGCCCGCTGCCTGAACTGCGCCGAAGGCCCCACGGACACTCCCTGCGGTAAGTGCCCCAGCTGCGTTGAACTGGCGCGCGGCGGCTCGGGTTCCCTTGACGTGATCGAGATCGACGCCGCGAGCCACGGTGGCGTCGACGACGCCCGCGACCTGCGCGAACGCGCCACGTACGCCCCCGTTCGGGACCGCTACAAGATCTTCATCATCGACGAAGCCCACATGGTCACCTCTGCCGGCTTCAACGCGTTGCTCAAGATCGTGGAAGAGCCGCCGGAACACATCAAGTTCATCTTCGCCACCACGGAGCCGGACAAGGTGATCGGCACCATCCGCTCGCGGACCCACCACTATCCGTTCCGCTTGGTACCGCCCGAGCCCCTCATGGCGTACCTTGAACTGCTCTGTAACCAGGAAGACGTTCCTGTGGCCCCAGGAGTGCTGTCCCTGGTCATCCGGGCCGGTGGCGGTTCGGTGCGGGACTCGCTCTCCGTCCTGGACCAGCTGATGGCCGGTGCCGGCCCCAACGGGCTGGACTACGAACTTGCCGTGGCCCTCCTCGGCTACACCCACGCATCCCTGCTGGACGACGTCGTCGAAGCCGTGGCCGCCTCGGACGCCGCTACCGTCTTCCGCGCAGTGGACCGCGTCATCCAGACCGGCCACGATCCCCGCCGCTTCGTCGAGGATCTCCTGGAACGCTTCCGCGACCTCATCATCGTCCAGGCCATGCCTGAAAGCGCCCAGTCGATCCTGCGCGGCATGCCGGCCGACCAGATAGCGCGCCTGCAGAACCAGGCGCACAACCTTGGCGCAGCCGAGCTCTCCCGCGCCGCAGACGTCACCAACACCGCCCTCACGGAGATGACGGGGGCAACGTCGCCACGGCTTCACCTTGAGCTGCTGTGCGCCCGTATCCTCCTCCCCAGCTCCGAGCAGACTGAACGCGGTATCGCCGCTCGGATCGACCGTGTTGAGCGCCGCCTGAACTACGGCGGCAACGACGTCGGGGCTCCGGCCGCGGCTTCCGGCCCAACACCTGCACCCGCACCCGCACCCGCACCCGCACCCGCACCCACGACGGTAGCTGGGCCGCCAGTGGCCCAGCCGTCAGCGGTTCCCGCGCCTGCTTCCGCGCCCGTTTCTGCACCTGTGGCTGCCCCGCCTGCCGCAGCACCGGCACCTGCTCCCGTGGCAGATGCCCAGCCCGCGGCAGCCCGCAGCGAGGCGCCTGCCCGGGAATCCCTCACCCCGCCCCGTGTCTCCACGGCCGACTGGCCCGTTGACGAGTCGGCAACAGCAAATCGCGGCATGTCCGGCCAAGTCCCCTCCCGTCCGGCTGCTCAGCAGCCTGCGGCGGCGACGCCGGTCCCCGCGCAGCCTGCGGCGGCACCGGCACCATCCGAGCGGTCGGCGCAGCCTGCGGCGGCCCAGCCGGACCCGGTGAGAACCGAAGCAAGGCAGCCGACGGCGGACAGTCCGGTTCCGGCTGCCGGTCCTGGCGGCGACGTCGAGGTCCTTCGCCGTGCCTGGCCCGACATCCTGCAGACCCTGAGCAAGATCAAACGCAGCACCTGGGCCCTCGTGGAACCGAATGCCCAGGTGGGCCAGTTCGACGGTCACGTGCTGACTCTGGCCTTCACCACCTCCGGACTCGCCGGCGCCTTCGGACGGGCAGACCACTCGGAAAATCTCCGCCAGGCAATCCACAAAACCGTGGGCATCGACTGCCAGATCAACGCGGTCTCCGGCGGCGCCAGCAGCTCAGCGAGCTCTGAGCCAAACCCAAAAGCACCCGCTAGCCGGGACACTTCGGCGACCCAAAAAGCACCCGCCGGCAGGGAAACCCAGGCGACGTCGGCTGACGTTGCCTGGGGCCTTGCCCCTGCGGCTACAGGAGCGGACGCTGCTCCCGTCCGGACGCCTGCACCCGCGCCTTCCGCCGATGCCACTTCCCCCCAACCGGGCACGGGCTCAGCACCTGTCCGCCCCACCGCGGCCGGCGCAGGATCGGCCGTCGATGCTGGCACCGCCGTGGCTTCCGGCGCCGCAAACCCCGATGTGCGGCCTGCCCCGGCTGCGCCATCGTCGCAAGACGACGTTTCCGGTTCCTACAGTTACCCCGACGACGACTGGGGTCCGCCCCTGGACGAAGATGCCCCTCCGATGGAGGAAGAACCGCCCATGGACTGGGCGCCGTCCGCTCCGGCGCAGTCGCGTCCGGCCCAGCCCGGCCCTGCGTCGGCGGGCACACCTGCGCGTCCGGCCCAGGACGGCCAGCACTCAAGCCAGCTACCGGCCAAGAAGTCATCCGTGGGCGGCACTTCAGCGGGCGGGCCAAGCACTGCGACCACCGAGGATCCGTGGGCCCGCGCCATGGAAGAGGCGCCCGGAGTCTGGACCGTGGGTGCTGAGTCGAACGTGGGCAAGTCCGTGGAAAACCCGGACATGGCCGGGCAGCCAGCTGAGCCGGAACCCCCGACCCCCCACTACGAGCCTGCCGCAGCCCAGCTCCCCCGGGCCGTCGAGGTGCCGCAGGACACGCCGCCGCTCCAGCCCGCCGAAGCCCCGCACCCGGCAGAGATCCGGCAGCCGGTCGGGGCACTCTCCGGTGCGGGCAGTTCCTCTGCGGGCTGGGCACCGTCCGCACAGTATGGTCCCGCAGCGGCGGCCGATCCCTCAGCTACGATGTCCGGCCCCGATGTCCGCAGCGTCGCAGCTGCACCTGCACCTGCACCGGCGGCGTACGCATCCCCTGCGCAGGCAGCTCCCGCCCCGGCATCCGCCCCCGGCGCTGCGGTGAAGCAGAGCCTGTACCAGCGGCTCTCCAACAGCCCGGAGGCCGAAGCCGGCCGGGCCAAAGCCCCTGCGCGCCAGGCGGAGGCCACCAAGACCTACGTCCAGGACATCCCCAGTGCGGATGACGAAACGATCGAGGAATCGGGCGTCTTTGGACGCGCCGCCGTCGAGCGTATTCTGGGCGGAAAGCTGGTGGAGGAACGGTCGCTGGACGGAAGCCCGCTGCCGCCCCGTTTCTAGCCCGCCGCCGGGCGGGTGCGTCCTTTTGGGCGGATCCGACCGCACGGCCTGACGCCGGTCGCCTTCAGCGAACGGACGCCGAAGGGCCACCGCCCGCCAACCTGCGATTCAAACAAACGAGTTAACGAACGAGGACATTGTGTACGAAGGTGCAGTTCAAGAGCTGATCGACGAACTTGGCCGCCTTCCCGGCGTGGGGCCTAAGTCCGCCCAACGGCTGGCATTCCACATCCTCGAAGCGGACCCGCAGGATATGAAGCGGCTTGTCGACGCCATCACCACCGTCAAGGAACGCGTGAAATTCTGCACCGTTTGCGGCAACGTCACGGAGCAGGAGCTGTGCAACATCTGCCGCGACCCGCGCCGCGATCCGTCTGTCATCTGCGTTGTGGAGGAATCCAAGGACGTCCTGGCTGTTGAGCGCACCCGATCCTTCCGGGGCCGCTACCACGTCCTCGGCGGCGCCATCAATCCCATCGCCGGTGTCGGGCCGGAACAGTTGCGGATCAGGGAGCTCCTGACGCGGCTCAATGACGGCGCCATCCAGGAGATCATCATCGCCACCGACCCCAATCTTGAGGGAGAGGCCACAGCCACGTACCTGGCCAGGATGCTGAAGTCGATCGGCATCGCGGTCACCAGGCTTGCCTCCGGCCTGCCGGTGGGCGGCGACCTGGAATACGCGGACGAGGTCACCCTGGGGCGGGCGTTCGAGGGCCGCCGTAACGCGCTGAGCTGACCCGGCCACCAACGGCAGCAGCCCCATGCAACCGCTCCCCTCCCTCGTCACGGAACGCCTGGAACTGCGCCCCCTGACGCAATCCGACGCCGTCGCCCTGCGCGGACTCCGGGGTCATCCCGATGCAGTCCGCTATTTGTCGCACCAGCCACTGAGCGCCGCACAGACCGATCTCCTCCTCGCCGATTTGCTGACCCGGGCGGAACGCTCCACAGCCGACTGGTTCCATATCGGCTGGGCCGTGGTGCTCCGGTCAACGGGTGCGGTGATCGGCGACGGCCGCACGTGGAACACACCGGAACCGCCGCTGCCGGGCAGCCTGCCCGCCCGCTATGCCAGCCTCGGCTACCTCCTCCACCCGGACCACCACGGCAAAGGCTACGGCAGCGAAGCCGCCGCGGCGCTGGTCCGCTGGCTCTTCACCGACGGCGGCACCGACGCCATTTACGCCGGCGTCTACGAGCCCAACACCGCCTCACGGCGCCTCCTCGAACGCCTCGGCTTCGTCCGGGATCGTTACTTCACCGCCACCCAGGACACCCACGGCAAGGCGCTGGCTTCCTGGCGCTACCGCCTGGACCGGGCGGGGTGGAGCGCCGGGCCACCATACGGTCACAATTCAACGCCGCGCGGCTCCCGGCGATAAACTGGGCACATCAGTTACGCCGTCGCGCCGTTAGGTTGCTTGGCCCCGGAACCCCGATTTGATCCAGTGAGGGTGCGCGCATGAGTATGCCCACTACCGAAGTGAAGACCGAAAATCAGCCGCATGTGGTGCCGATCGCCGTTGGCCGCACCAAGCAGCTCATTGTGCAGAAGTTCGGCGGCTCCTCGGTTTCTGACGCGGACGGCATCAAACGGGTGGCAAAGCGTGTGGTTGATGCGCAGAAGGCCGGCAACGAAGTAGTTGTGGTGGTCTCCGCCATGGGCGACACCACCGACGAACTCCTGGACCTTGCCGCGCAGGTCACCGATTCAGCCCCTGCACGCGAAATGGACATGCTCCTCTCCGCCGGTGAGCGCATCTCCATGGCCCTCGTGGCCATGGCCATCAACAAGCTCGGCGCCTCGGCCCAGTCCTTCACCGGATCACAGGCAGGCATGATCACCGACGGCATCCACGGCAAGGCACGCATCATCGACGTCGACCCGCACCGGATCCGCACCGCCCTGGACAAAGGGCATATCGCCATCGTGGCCGGCTTCCAGGGGATGAGCCGCACCACCAACGAGATCACCACCCTGGGGCGCGGCGGCTCCGACACCACGGCAGTGGCCCTGGCCGCAGCCCTGGACGCCGACGTCTGCGAAATCTACACGGACGTGGACGGTATCTACACCGCGGATCCCCGGGTGGTCGCCTCCGCCCAGAAGATCGACCGTATCTCCAGCGAAGAAATGCTGGAACTGGCCGCTTCCGGCGCCAAGATCCTGCACCTGCGCTGCGTGGAATATGCGCGGCGCTTCGGCGTGCCGCTGCACGTGCGTTCCTCATTCAGCCAGAACGAAGGCACCTGGGTCATGCCCGGAGCCGACGACAAGATCACGACCCAAGAGGGAGTTGCCTTGGAGCAGCCAATCATCTCCGGCGTTGCACACGACCGTTCCGAAGCCAAGGTCACCGTGGTGGGAGTCCCCGACATTCCGGGCAAGGCCGCCGCGATCTTCCAGGTGATCGCCGACGCACACTCCAACATCGACATGATCGTCCAGAACGTCTCCACGCACGGCACGGGCCGGACGGATATCTCCTTCACGCTTCCCATCGTGGAAGGTGCTGACGCGCTCACTGCCCTCCGTGCCGCCCAGCCGGAAATCGGCTTCGAAAGCATCGAATACAACGAGCAGATCGGCAAGCTCTCCCTGATCGGCGCCGGCATGCGTTCACACCCCGGTGTTTCGGCCACGTTCTTCAAAGCCCTGTCCGATGCCGGGATCAACATCAATATGATCTCGACCTCGGAAATCCGCATCTCCGTGGTGACGCACGCGGACCTGCTCGACGACGCGGTCCGGGCCATCCACAAGGCATTCGGCCTGGACAGCGAAGACGAAGCAACGGTGTACGGCGGCACCGGCCGCTAAGGCCTTAGCTCCCACCGCAGAAGAACGGCACAGCGGCAGGACCGCTGTGCCGTTCTTTTTTATGCAGTTCTTTTGTGTGCAGTTCCATCCGCGGGCTACGTGATGTCTTCCTTGCGGACCGCGTAGTGGTGGCCCTCGGAATCTGTCTCTACTTCGAAGTGGGCCAGGTCTTCTTCGGAAGCAGCCTCAAAATCGTCGTGCTTATGAACAACAGGTGCCGCAGTATCACCCCGCGTTGCTGGTCCGAAGAAGAACCGCAGCTTGTCGGTCTTGCTCATAAACCGCTGAATCGCCTTTGCCACGATCCCCACCCCCTTTCCCTTGCTCGGGTCAAGCAGTGATGCGTTGGCCGGTTGGTGCGTGTGCCCATATTTTACGCCCGCGGACGCAAAAAGGCCCCGGGATGAGGAGCCTGAAACGGCTCAGCGAAGGGACTTGTCGTCCGGGTTCCGGGGCACCACATACGTGCTGCCGTCCGGCCTGCGAATCGTTTCCCACTGCTGCGACTCCTCTTCGCGGCGGGCAAGGAGGGCCTTGTTCTCGTCGGTCATCTCGTGGCCCAGCGCGCTGCGGTTCGCGGGCCCGAAAATGGCCCGGAGCCTGCCTGTGGCGCGCATGAACCTTTGGGCTGCATTTTCCTTGTTGGCCATTGCGGAATCCCTTTCAGAACGGTCGAGTCCAATCCAGTGTACGCTAATCATTAGCCCACTAACGATTGAGGTGAAACCCGATGAACCAGCGCTTGGCCGCGGCCATCGAAGCGTCTGACGAAGACCTCCTGCTGGAGCATCAGCTCTGCTTCGCACTGACCGTAGCGTCCCGGAGCGTCGTGGGCGCTTACAAACCGGTGCTGGACAGGCTGGGGCTGACCCACCCGCAGTACCTCGTGATGCTCTGCCTGTGGGAGTCCAGCCCGCGCTCGGTCCGCGATATCAGCGACGCCCTGGCCCAGGAGCCCGCCACCATTTCGCCGCTCTTGCGCCGCCTTGAAACGGCCGGCTACATCACGCGTGGCCGCGCCGCCGGCAACGAACGCGCACTGGCCGTCGGACTCACCCCGAGCGGCGCAGCCCTCCGGCAACAGGCGACGGCGGTCCCCGGAACCATGATGGAGCGGCTGGGCCTGACCCGCGATGAGGTAGGCCACTTGCACCAGGCAATGATGGACCTGATTGCAGCCACCAAAACCGCAGCCGAACGTGATGCGGCCGGGCTGGGCGCTACTGGCGCCCAGCCCGGCGCCCAATCTGGCACCTAGCCCGGAGTCCCGTCAGCTTCGAAGCCCGCGCATCCGCCGATTACGGTGCCGTCACAGTGACGTTAAGCTGCGTCGAGGGACCCGTACCGAAGCGGATCACGCCCACCCAGTTGCCTGCCTCAAGGCCGGCCCAGCTGGCCGTGAGCTCGCCAGTGGCGCCGTTTTCAATGGCGAGCGGGTTGGGACTGACCGTCAGGTTTCCGGCGTCGCCGGCTAGGACCATCGCTTCGACGGAAGCTGCCGTCGCCGCGTTGCCGGGGCTGGCAAAGAGGTTGGTGGTCACCTTCCAGTCGCCTGCCACCGGGTCCGCGACGGAGACGGCCTCGTTGGCTGCAGGTGTGGCCCCCGCGTACAGCACACCAGCCGGCGAGACCACGTACAGATCGAAGTCCGCCGCGGGATTGGCTGAGATGACCGCGAACCTGGCGAGGGAAGAACCTGCCGGGACGTTGACGACCTGAACGTCGTTGGCACCGTCCTTGACCCCGGTGTACGGGCCGGGAACCAGGCTGATCGCCGTCGAATTAGCCTTGGCAAGCCCCCTTACCGCCAACTCGATCGGTTCGGGACTGCCGGAGGTCACCGGAATGACGGCGCTGCCGCTTCCGCCGGCGGAAGCGGCATTGACGACAGCCGGCGCCACTGCGGTCACGGACCGGATGGCCACCGGCGAGCGGACAGTGGCCGCATCCGAAGTCCAGGTGAGTGATCCGCCGACGAATGCGTCCAGGGTGGCACCGGAGTTGGTGAACTGCACCGTGAAGGTGGCCTTCTCGCCTTCTCCAAGGGTCAGCACGTCCGGCGTCACTTCGGCAGCTACTCCCGGAAGGTCGACGTCGGCACGGTAGGTTCCGGCAGTCAATGCAGTCACCGTCCGCGTCACCGTTTGGGTGCCGGTGAGCCCGCCGATGGCGATCGACGGCAGATTGACGTCCTTGGTGGCCACCGGGGCAACACCCAGCTGATACCCAAGCCCCTGCAGGAATCCGAGCCAGTCGTTCGGGCCGGCGTCGTACACCAGTCCGGGTGATGCCATCCGGGCAGGATCGACCTGCCCGGCGCCCTGCGCGAAGACGTCGTGAACGGGGGTTCCTTCAGCGTCCACCAGATCGTAAGCCGTGGTCATCATCGCTGATTTCACCGCAGCCGGGGACCACAGGGGGTTCTTGCCCAGCAGCAGGGCCCCGAGCCCGGCGATCTGCGGCGCGGCCATGGATGTTCCTGAAAGGAAGCCGAAGTTCTGGCCGTTGGAGCCGATGGGCGAGACAGCAGCCAGGACGCCTACTCCGGGAGCCGCAATATCCGGTTTCAGGAGGTCGCTGTTGGCTGCCAGCGTAGGTCCGCGGGATGAGAAGCCTGCGATTTGCGGTACTGGCGGCGGGTCCAGGCCGGTGGTATCGGTTGATACCAGGCTCGCCGTCAACGCCGCGTCAGCTGCAACCACGTCTTTGATGGCGGGGTCGTCAAGGTGGACCGTCGGAACACTGTGCAGGTCCACGTCCAGCGAGTTGGGCGTCAGGTTGACCAGGACCATTCCAACGCCGCCTGCCTGTGCCACGGACAGGCTCTTGGCCGTCCGGTCCACCACGCCGCGGTCACAGATCACGATCTTGCCCGCGGTCTTGGCCGGGTCCAGTGTGCCCGGAGCGCATAGGGCCGCATTGGCGTCGGGGGCAGCGGCCAGCTTCACACTGACGGCGAGCGCAATGGGCGCGTCCGTGACTTCAGTCGCCATGATGCTGGCGCCGGCGAATTTGTCTCCGCTGGACAACTCCACCGTGCCGCGGAGGCTGCTGCTGTGGGTCGATGCAGCCACACTGGTCATCCACGGAGCGGCATGGTTCACGGTACTGGCCACGGGTCCCGAGTTTCCGGCCGAGGCGGCCACGAATATCCCGGCGGCCGCGGCGTTCAGGAAGGCGATGGATACCGGGTCAACGGTGGAGTTGTTGGTGCCGGAGATGGAATAGCTCAGGACGTCGACGCCGTCCCTGATGGCGTCCTCAATGGCCTCCACACTGCTGGAACCGAAGCAGCCAGTGGTTGCCGGGCTGATGCCCTCCCAGCAGATTTTGTAGATGGCGAGTTTTGCAGCCGGGGCCACACCCGATCCCTTGCCGAAATCACGGCCACCAACAGCCTGGCTGACATTGCTGTTACCTGCCGCCGTGCTGGCTGTATGCGAGCCATGGTTGTTGATGTCCAGCGGCGAGTACGATTCCTTCGGCGAACGCAGGCCCGGGGGAACGGTTGCCTTGAAGGCTTCGTCATAGTAGCGGGCGCCGATGACCTTGCTGTTGCACTCCGTTCCGGCGAATTGAACGCCTGCCTCGCAGACCCCTGCGAACGTGCTCCCGTCCGCCTTCAGCATGGTGATCTGGTTCGTTGCCGACAGATACGGTTCGCCAACCTGCGGGCCTCCCGAGAGCGGCTTCACCTGTCCGCCGGCGAAGTAGGGATTGACCGGGGTGTAGCCCGTATCAAGCACCCCCACCACCGTTCCCTTGCCGGCGTTGGCGTCGCCGCCGAAATGTTCGGCCCAAACTCCGTTGGGACCGGGCAGACCCAGGAATTCAGTGCTTGAGTAATCAATTTTGTAGAGGCTGTCCTTAACGACAGCGAGGACGTTTCCGTCCTTGCTCAACGCATTTGCCTGTTCCGCGGACAGCTCCGCACTGAAGCCGTTCACCGCGAGGGTGTAACTGTCGTCGATGGCCACGCCTTCTTCCGCGGCCAGCTTTGCCTGCTGTGACTCAAGGTGCGCTGCGTAGCGCTGGGACTCAGCGCTGCCGGCGTCGAGCTTCCTGCCGTTGGACACGGCGGTCCCCGGGATTCCGTCGACTCCGCCGGTGTAGGCAGCCAGGGGCTTGTCCTTCAGCATCACAATGTAGCGGCCGCCGTCCAGGGACGGTTGATCGTCAACCGGCGAACCGTCCTCAAGTCCCGGCGGATCCGTCTGCGACGCGGGGGCCGCAGGGTCGGCGGTGTCTGCGGCTGCCCAGGCCGGGGCCGCCAGACCCTGGCCGGTCAGGAGGGAGATTCCCAAAGCGACGGCGGCGGCGAGGTGTGCGGCCGGATTTCTGCTTTGAGTGCGGGGGCCCACATGCGGGTAAGTCATGACGTACTGCCTCCTAGGTTGTCGGACCGTTGGCGTGACCGGTCCCACGGACTGGAAGTATCCGTCCACGTCGGCGCAACGTGGGCGTGAGGCCATACATCCAGTGATGGGAGAAACATACCGGAGTGCGGCTGCGGAATCGAGATGTTCCGGACAGATTTAATCGCCTGGCCCTTGGCGGCCTGATGCCGCCGCCCCGCCCAGCCCGCGGCAAGGCCGGGTCCAGCCCGGATCCAGGCGCCGCCAAGGTCCAACGGCAGGGTCCATCGCCGCGCACCGGCGATAGAATGGACCAAAATGAGGAGGACCGGTAATGCGTAAGGCATGGATTCACGCACTCGTTCTGGTATCCGTTGTTGGCCTCGCCGCTTGCTCGCCGGGCGGCGGCGGTCCCAGCCCTTCGCCCTCCCCCACGGCTACGAGTGCCGGCCCGTCCACGGCCACGCCGTCGCCGGATACCGAAACCACGGTCCCTGCACCTTCCCCTCCCCCATCCTCCGTACCCGCCACCGCCGGACCTGGCCAGGGGAATGCCGAGCTCGCGATCATGGTCAAACCTGCCGAATCGGAACCCGCCCAGAACTTCACGCTGGTCTGCAAGGACGGCGTCCCGGCTCCGGAAAGCAGCCATCCGTCAGCCGCTGCCGCCTGCACGGCACTGAAGGACAACCCTGCCGTGCTGAGCCCTGCACCCCGCAAGACGGACCAGGCCTGCACACAGCAGTACGGCGGCCCGCAGCAGGCCACTGTCACCGGAATCGTTGATGATTCGCCGGTGGATGCTTCATTCGCCCGAAGGGACGGCTGCGAAATCGGACTCTGGAATGCAGCCAAGGACGTCCTGGGATCCGCAGGCGGAGCGCCCTAGCCGAATGCATACTGTGAAGCCCGGCCAGCAATACGTGCTGCCCATGGACGTCTGGCAGCACCGCGAAGCAGCCCACCAGGACCGGGTCAGGCGCTACGCCGACCCCTACCTTGCCCGCCGCTCCGCCGGGAAAAAACACCCCGTTGAGGACTTCCTCTTCACGTACTACACCCAGAAACCAGGCCAGCTCCTGCGCTGGCACCCCGGCGCCGGCGCCGTCCTTACCGGGCCGGACGCAGCGGCCCGCTCCGCCTGGAAGTACTACCGGATGCTCGACGACGACGAGCTCGCCGCCGCCGGGCTGCCGGCAGGAACCACTGCCGCAACCTTTGACCGCGGCCCTTTCCTTGCCGAGCGGCGGGAGGCGCTGCAGTTTGCCGGGATAATCCTGCGGGGCACGGCCTTGCGCCCTGCCCAGTTTGGCTGCTTCGGGCTGCACGAGTGGGCGATGGTGTACCGCCAGGACAAATTTGAGCTGCGCCACGAATACCTGCAGCTGCGCCTCGGCGCAGCGGGCACCGACCGGGTGGTCGAGGACAACAGGATCCGGTGCTCGCACTTTGACGCTTTCCGCTTCTACACACCGGATGCCATCCCGCTCAACGAGCTCACTCCCAGCCGGGACAACCAGCGGTCCATGGAACAGCCGGGCTGCCTGCACGCCAACATGGACCTCTACAAATGGGCCTACAAGCTGTCGCCCGCCCTGCCCAGTGAGCTGGTCATGGATTGCTTCGAGCTGTCCTGGCGGGTCCGGGCTATGGACATGCAGGCGTCCCCGTACGACCTTGAGGAGTGGGGCTACCCGCCCATCGCGATCGAAACGGCGGCGGGCAAGGCGGAGTACGTGGAGCATCAGCGCGCCTTCTCCGCCGAGGCGCAGGAGCTCCGGACACGGCTGCTCGACGCGCTGGCACCCCTGCTCGAGGGGATCAGGGAGGACTGATGGCCGGAGACGTGGATCTGACCGTCCGGCTGACGGAGGCACCCGGGGCACCGGAGTACGAGTTCCGCCTGGTTTTCCGCACCGGAACAGCGGCGCAGGCCGCCGCCCTGGAGGGTTCAACGCTGCCGGACCCCGGCGCTGCCCTGGCCGCCGTCGAACGCTTCGGCGAGGAAGCCTTTTTCGTGCCGCGGCCGGCGGACATGATGTGCACCCAGCAATACGGCGGCCCGCAGGTGGCCGTAGTGACCGGGACGTTCCACGGCCGTCCCGTGCACAGCCGTTTCAGCCTGACCGACGGCTGCGAGATTGCACGCTGGCGTTCCATGGCCCCGCTTTTCGGCGGCACCCCGGGGACCTCCGGCCAAATCTGAGCATCCGCGCCACACACCCGCCTTTCAAGAGGAACGTCCCGGGAGCCGTGCGGCCACCGGGACGTTCCTGTTGAACGGCGTTCGTTATTCAGTTGGATGTACGGCGCGTTTCCGGCCGGACGGCGTTCGGGCTAGCTTCCCGGAACCGCGTCCACAGGCGCGAGTGCCGGAGCGCCGGCCGGTGCCGGCACCGCATCCGTGCCCACCTTGACGTTGACCCACGTCCTGATGCCGTTGCCGCCCAGGCTCAGCCGGCCGAGGTAGGAGCCCTCGGCGAGGCCGGACCAGTTGGCTGTTGCCGTGGCAGCCGTTCCGTTCGGGGCAACAATCGGATTCGGGTTGACGGTCAGGTTCCCTGCATCCCCGCTGAACGAAACAGCCTGGATCCGGGCAGAGGCGGCTCCGTTGTCCGGAGTGGAGTAGAGGTTGGCCACGATGTAATACGTTCCGGCCAGTGGGGATTCCAGGTCCAGGAACTCACTGGCCGACGATGTCGCCACCTGTGTGGCCACGAGTTTCCCGCTGCCGTCCGGCGCGTAGACCACCATGTCCCAGTCGACGTCCTCTGTCTCCGCCTGGATACCCAGCCGGGCAAACGTGGCACCGGCAGGCACTGTCACCTGGACCACGGCGTTGTGATCGTCATTCTTGGCCGCAAAGGCACCGGGGGTCTTGGTGACGGCCGTCTCGGACAGGGGCGCGAGCCCCTCAATTCCCACGGCAATGGGCGAATCCGAACCGGACACCAGGTCCATGGTCCCGCTGCCCGTGCCGCTGGCGGAACTGAAGGAGAACGACGGCGCAATCTGGGCATCCACGGGGCGGACAGCCATCGGAGAGCTGACCGTACGGGGTCCCTTCCAGGTCAGGCTTCCGGTGGTGAACTTGCCTGTCGGGGCTCCTGCACTCTTCACCGTGATGGTGACGTCCAGGCTCTTGCCTGCTTCCTTGAAATTGAGGACGGCAGGTTCAACGCGAACATCGAAGCCCGGCAGGTTGACCTCGGCCTTGTACGTTCCGGGGATCAGGGCCGTCAGCGTCCGCTTGACCTTGATCTCGCCAACGAGGCTGCCCAGCGCAATGGAGGGTACGTTGAGGTCGCGCGCGGCCAGTGTTCCTGCATTGTGCGCACCGGTGTCAACGCCTTGCCCGTTGAGGAAGGCATTCCATTGCTTGATGCCCGAGTTGTAGACCAAGCCCGGATCCAGCACGCGGGTGGAGTCAATGTGGCCGGCGCCGCCTTCGAACGGGTTCAGGTTGGGCGTTCCGTCGGCGTTGACCAGCGGGTAGGCGGTGGTCATCATGGCGGACTTGACCATGGCGGGTGTCCACTTGGGCTGCTTGCTGAGCACCAGCGCACCGAATCCTGCGATGTGCGGTGCTGCCATGGACGTGCCGGACATGAAGCCGAACTGGGCGCCGTTGTTCCCAATGGTGGAAACGCCGGCAAGGACGTTGACGCCGGGCGCGGAGATGTCCGGCTTCAGGAGGTCGCCGCCGGCGGCCAGGCTCGGACCGCGGGAGGAGAAGCCGGCCACCTGGGGTGCCGGTGCGAGGGGCTCACCGGTGAGGTCGCCCTTGACGAGGCTGACCGTGAGGGCCGGGTTGGCGGCAAGCTTGGATTTCAGCTCCAGGCTCTTGGGCGCGTTGACGTGGACGGTGGGCACCACGTGGTTGTCGGCGTCTTCGGAACTGGAGGAAAGGTTGACCAGGATCATGCCCAGTCCGCCCTTGGACTGGACCTCAAGGCTCTTCGCCGTGCGGTCCACAACGCCGCGGTCGCACACGACGACCTTGCCGCTGACCTTGGCGGGATCGAGGGTCCCCGGACCGCAGAGGTTCGGCGCCGTGGGAGCGCCTGCCGCTGCGGCGTCCGCCGCGATCACGGCGGGAGCATCCTTGACCTCGGTCTTCATGATGGACGCACCACGGAACATGGTGCCGTCGGAAACCTTCACCGTGCCCAGCAGATCGCTCGGGAATGTGGAAGCTGCCACGGTGGTCAGCCACGGCGACGCGTGGTTCACCGTGGACACCGTGGGCCCCGAGTTACCGGCCGAGGCCGAGACAAAGACGCCGGCTGCCGCGGCGTTCAGGAACGCCAGGGCAACGGGGTCAGTGGTGCTGTTGGTGTTGCCGGAAATCGAGTAGTTCAGGACGTCCACGCCGTCCTTGAGGGCGGCGTCGATGGCTTCCACTGAGGCTGAGGAGTAGCAGCCGCCGGTGTTCGGATCGTCGTCCTCCCAGCACACTTTGTACACCGCAACCTTGGCGGCCGGAGCGACGCCGGAGCTCTTGCCGAAGCTGGCGCCGTCGATGACCTGTTCCACGTTGGCGTTGCCGGCGGCCGTGGTGGCGGTGTGGGTGCCGTGGCTTCCCACATCCACCGGTGAAATCAGCTCCTCCGGGGCACGGTTCTCCGGCGCCACGTACTGGAGGAAGGAATCGGCGAAATACCGGGCGCTGATCACCTTCGAGTTGCAGTCGCTACCGTCAAAGGCCGCGCCGGATTCAATGCCCTTCTGGCACTCACCTTCGAAGGTGGTGCCGTCGGACTTGAGCATGGCGATGGTGCCGTCCTTGGTCCGGTACGGGACGCCCAGTTCCGCCTTGCCCTTGCCGTTACCGCTGAGCGGAGCCACTGCCTCGCCTTTGAGGAACGGGTTGTCCGGGGCGTAGCCCGAGTCGATCACCCCGACCACCACACCCCTGCCTGCATTGGCTTCGCCGCCGAACTGCGTCGCCCACGCACCGTCCTGGCCCGTGAGCTTCAGGAAGTCGGTGGTGGTGTAGTCCGGCGCGTTTTCCACGTCGGGTGCGACCAGGAGGACGTTGCTGTCCTTGGCCAGCTCGGCGGCCTGGCGTGCGGTGAGCTGGGCCACGAAGCCGTTGAGCGCCGCGGTGTACTGCGTCGCGGGTTTTGCGGAGTGCTTTGCCGCGACATCGCGCTGCGACTGGCGGAGGTGGGCATCGTAGGCTTTGAATTCCGGGCTGGCGGCGTCAAGCTTTCGGCCCTGCTGCGGTTTGGTGGCGGCGAGTCCCCCCGTGCCACCCTCATAGGCGGCGGCGGCTTCCTCGGCCAGGACCACTATGTAGCGGCCGTCCTTGTAGTCCGACGGATTGACGTTCTTGGCCTGCACTGCCGTGCTGGGTCCAGCCGGCGCCGCGGTAGCGGGACCAACTGCAACGGAGGAGAGAAGCAGCGGGAGGCCTACAGCCAGCGCTGCAGCCTTCCGGAGTCCCCCGCCCCGGACAAGGCTTTTTCCTTTTGATTTCACGAGTGACTGAAACCTTTCATGAGGTACGGGTCCGGCGGTGCGGCCGGTCTCGGTCAGCTGGGAAATGGCAGCCGGAGTAACAGATCCTGTCATCCGGCGAGACCAGCCGAGTCAAACAGTACAGAGTGATAGGCGAATATGACATAGGACACATACTCCGTTTTTCTTTTGTCATTTCGAGGCTCCTTTCTGCGACCAAGAAGGCGGGCCGGCGGTTTTCCGCCGGCCCGCCACCCCGTTATTCAATTCGGCTTCAGCGCTGGCGCCGGGTCAGCTCGCTGACCCCTTCGGCGTCACGTGCAGGCGGTCGAAGGACACCTGCCGCCCCTCGGAATCCAGCACGACGACGTCGTCCCGCCCGTTTTGCACGGAGTCCGGCAGCAGAAACTCAACAGTGTCGGCCGTCGTGGGAAAGATCCAGCCAATCCGGAAGGCATGCTTGTTCAGGTAGACGTAGTACCACTGGCCGTGGGGAAGGCCGCGGAGCGTCACCTTCTCACCATTGCGGTACTTGTCGTTGGTGCCCAGATCGGAGGCGGGAACCTGTCCGGTGAAATCCTGCACTGACAGCGCCGGTTCTGTCCCGGGTTTTGCCGGCTGCAGCCGCAGGGCTACCGGCTCTGCCGGCACCTCAACACGAACGGTCCGCGAGCCATTGGAAGCTGTCGCGGTAAACGGCGCGGCAGGCAGCTGGCCCGCTTCCACATCGGTGGCGGTGAGGACGTGCACCCGCGTCGCCGTCGCTGTTTCCCCGATGCCCAGCGCGTCCGCGGAAATGCCGGCATCCGGGGCAGCCACGCCGGTCAGCGCCACGTTGCCCGCGTTTCCCAGCGTGTAGGAATATGTGACGGAATCACCGGCACCCGCGTACCGGTCGCCGTCGTTATCGGTCCATTCGGCCGAAACTGTACCGTCCAGCTTCGGGTTCCGGACCGCGAGGTCCACCTCGCCGCCGTCCACGCGGTATTCACGGCTGGTTTGACCCGCGGCCGCGACCGTCCACATGGATTCAGCACGAAAGAACCCCTGGTCCGCCTCCTGCTGGGTCACGGCATGCCGGGGCGTGGAACAGCTGTACGAGCCTGCCGCTGCAAGGTTGATCCAGCGGCAATTTCCCGCCCCGGTCGGAACGAGCGGTGAGAAATTGCCGGATGTCGGTACGAAGTCAGCCGCCAGGGGGCCCGTGTTGCTGACGGCGAATTTGTAGGGAACCTGCTCGCCTGCGGTATAGGGCCGCACGCTGAGGTCCCGGCCGGCGTCGTTACGGGCACCCGCGATGCTCCCCGACAGCAGGCCGTCGCGGAGCGCCACCGCGGAACCTGTGAAGGAGACCTGCTTGGTCAGCGCCGGGTCGCCGGCAGCCGTAACGGTGAATTCGGCCGCGGGGACAAAATAGCCGCGGCCAAGGTCCTCTGCGCTGAGCGCGTGCTTTGCCGTGGTGCAGTTATAGCCGGCCCCTGCAGCGAGGTTGTTGTACCGGCAGTTGGGGGCCGACGGCGGCAGGAACCCGGTCTCGAACGTTCCGGAAACCGGGACGGCGTTGGCGGTGACGTTCGAGGTGCTTTTCACCGCGAAGGTGTAGGACAGCACGTCACCCTCCTTGTAAGGACTGGCAGCCACGTCCCGGGCCGGTGCGGAGCCGCTGACGGTCAGTCCAACCTGTGGGGACTGCGGGCTATTGGCGACAAACGTGGACTGGGACACCCTGCCGTCAGCCGTGGTGAACGCCGCGTTGAGGGACTGCGCCCCGGACGCGTTCGCGGGCGGGGTGAGCTGGACGCTTACGGTGGCGGACGTGCCGGGCGCTATGTCAGGTACGGCGGTGGTGGCAGCGGACCAGCCTGCTGGCGTATAGATGCTGGCCTTGGCCCCGGACAGGACGGTTGCTTCCTGGTTGGTGACCGTCACGGGCACCTGTTGGGCAAGCCCCGGCGCCACAGTTTGGGCCGGCACGCTCACAGGGGCGCAGACGTAGTTCAGCCAGGCGTCATCGAAGCTGGCGAACTGCATGTTATCGGTGTAGTTCGCCTCGTACAGCACCCCGAACTTACCGTCGGCAAGGCGGGTGACCGTGGAATACGCGGAGAATCCGGACCGGATGGTCCGGACCCCTGGCCATGTGGCGCCGTCGTCGCACGATACCCGGGCAGAGACGTTTTCCCTGGCCGTCCTGGAGTTGGAATTGGTGAAGATCAGCTTCCTGGCGTCAGCGGAACCCTGCGGCGCGGCGGGGAACATCCGGGAGATGGACCCGTTGTTGGCGGGGTCCGGCAGTTCGGTGTCCTGCGTGACCGCCCCGTAGCTGGCACCCCCGTCCGCGGATACGGCCACCTTGCGGTAGCCGCCGTTGGCGCTGTCCCGCGAATTCAGCAGCACCCTTCCGTCTGACAGCTCCACGGTTTTGTTTTCGTCCATGCGGTCACCGACCGGGGCACCTTTGTGCCACGTGGCACCATGGTCATCCGAGTAGACGCTGTAGGCCTGGAAGAGTTCCGAACCGTTCACTTGGCGCACGTACCCCGAGTACTGCTGGATTAGGCGACCCTTATGCTCGCCGTATTTGAGCTGGATACCTTCCCCGGAAGCCGCGAAGTTGGTGCGTACGTCGCCGGGCTGCGGGCTGGTCTTGCTGCTGCCGGGCTTGGTGACGCCGGTGATGAACCGGGGCGCGCTCCAGGTCAGCCCGCCGTCCGACGACTCAACCACCGCGGAAGAGATGACGCTGCGGTCGGCATCGTCGTTGCCGTAGGTGCTTGTGGCGAAGCCGGCGTCCTTGGAGTAGACGAACAGCGCGAACACCTTCCCTGCCTCCGCGTCATGAATGTAGGACGGATCACTGAAGCCGTATTTGGGGCTGCCGGCATCGCCCACGTGGCCCGCCGCGATAACGGTGAGCGCGCCCCAGGTTTTGCCCCCGTCGGTGCTCCTGCGCTGGACGATCGAGTTCGGGTTTGGTGCGTCGGCCGAGCTTCCCGGCCGGCCGTCCCATGCGGCGAGGACCACGTCGTTTCCCAGGTAGGTGAGGGCGGGGATGCGGTAGAAGAAGTTGTCTGCCGTCCGGTCGGCGGCAAGGTTGGCCTCGGCAAAACTCCCCGGCGCAGCCGTGGGGCTGGCTGGCGGCGTTGGCTCGGCCCGGGCAGGCAGCCCGGTTCCTGCGATCAGCGCAAGGCCCAGAAGCCCGGCGGTGCCTGCCCGGCCGAACCGGCCGAACCGGCCGGACCCTTGTTTCTTTTTGAATTCCAATCCACTGTCCTTTCAAGGCGCCCCCAGGGCGATGATGCGGAACGCTGCTGGCCTATTGCTTATCCCACATGCCACATACAACGTCCTACAACCTTAGAGTGCAGTGGATCACATTGACTAGAGGGGGTCAGGCGGGCGGGTTTTGGGCTTTACTGCCGGCTACTGGCGCGGAGTGCGGACAACCTCGCTGATCCACGCCCGGGTCTTCTCATCAATCGGCCCGGCAACGTTCGTCGCCCGGGCCGCCCGATCGGCTTTGATTTTCTGGATCACCATTCGGCCCAGGCCGGCAAAAACTGCAGCGGCCATTACCGGTAGAAGCACGGATTTCGGTTTCTGAGCCATGCCGCAATCCTACTCAGCGGACCAGCGCGCCACCAGAGCCGGCGTCGCGCGCCACCCCCGCGGCGAGTGCCCCAATTCACAGTCAACCGGCGAATGCGGCTTGACGCACTGCGGCCGGTAGAATGGGGCATGCAAGCTCGCGGAGCGCTCTTTCCGCTGTCTTATGTTTGGAGTCCGCAGGGCTGTAAATGCAGCAGCAGACCAGCGTGAGACGGCACCACTCCGCTGCGCCCTTACCCAACGCTCACGCACAGGAGTTACCGGATGCCCCGGATCGTTGTCGACGTCATGCCCAAGCCCGAGATTCTGGACCCGCAGGGAAAGGCCATCGTGGGTGCACTTCCCCGCCTGGGCTTCACCAGCTTCAGCGCTGTCCGCCAGGGCAAGCGATTTGAACTGACCGTTGACGGCGAGGTGACCGATGCAATCCTGGCCCAAGCCCGTGAAGCAGCCGAAACCCTGCTGTCCAACCCCGTGATCGAAGACGTCGTCAACGTCGAGGTCGTCGAGGCCTGAGATGACTGAACTTCCCTTGATTGGCGAGGCGGTCGCGGTCGCGGCCAACCCGCGCCTCGCCGGCGCCCGCATCGGCGTCATCACCTTCCCAGGAACCCTTGATGACCGCGACGCCGCCCGCGCCGTAAGCCTGGCCGGCGCCACTCCCGTGGCACTCTGGCACGCGGACACCACCCTCAGCGACGTCGACGCCGTCGTGATTCCGGGCGGTTTCTCCTACGGGGACTACCTCCGCGCCGGCGCCATCGCACGCTTCGCTCCGCTGATGTCCAAGATCATCGATGCGGCCAACTCCGACGCCAAGCTGCCCGTCCTGGGCATCTGCAACGGCTTCCAGATCCTCACCGAGTCGCACCTGCTGCCCGGCTCGATGATCAAGAACGACCACCTGAAGTTCATGTGCCGCGACCAGGTCCTGCGCGTGGAAAACAACAGCACGGCCTGGACCGGCGACTACGCTGCCGGCCAGGAAATCACCGTGCCGCTGAAGAACCAGGACGGCCAGTACATCGCCGACGAGAAGACCCTGGACGCCCTCGAAGCGGAAGGCCGCGTGGTGTTCCGCTACGTCGGCTTCAACCCGAACGGCTCCCGCCGCGACATCGCCGGCATCTCCAACGCCGCCGGCAACGTCGTGGGCCTCATGCCGCACCCCGAGCACGCCGTGGAACCCGGCTTCGGCCCGGCATCCCTCGACGGCATCGGCGGCTCGGACACCGATGGCCTCGGCTTCTTTACCTCCGTCCTGAACAAGATTGTGGGAGGCGCAAAGTGAGTACCTCAGCTGAAACCGTCAGCAGGAAGTTCAACATCGACACCGTCGAGAACGCGGCCAAGACCCCGGACGTCGAACTCCCCTGGGCCGAGCTCGGCCTGAAGCAGAACGAGTTCGACGAGGTCGTCAAGGTCCTGGGCCGACGCCCGACCGGCGCCGAACTCGCCATGTACTCCGTGATGTGGAGCGAGCACTGCTCCTACAAGTCCTCGAAGAACCACCTGCGCCAGTTCGGCGAGAAGGTGACCGACGAGATGAAGAAGGACATGCTGGTGGGCATCGGCGAAAACGCCGGTGTCACCAACCTGGGCGACGGCTGGGCCGTGACGTTCAAGATCGAGTCGCACAATTCGCCGTCGTTCGTGGAGCCCTACCAGGGCGCCGCAACCGGCATCGGCGGCATTGTCCGCGACATTATCTCCATGGGCGCCCGCCCCGTGGCCGTGATGGATCCGCTGCGCTTCGGCGCCATCGACCACCCGGACACCGCCCGCGTCATGCACGGAGCCGTGGCCGGCATCGGCGGCTACGGCAACTCCCTGGGCCTGCCCAACATCGGCGGCGAAATGGTCTTCGATTCGGTGTACCAGGGCAACCCGCTGGTCAATGCGCTGGCAGTCGGCGTCATGCGCCACGAGGACATCCGCCTCGCCAACGCCTCCGGCAAGGGCAACAAGGTGGTGCTGTTCGGTGCCCGCACCGGCGGCGACGGCATCGGCGGCGCCTCGGTGCTGGCCTCGGAGTCCTTCGACGACACCAAGCCCTCCAAGCGCCCCGCCGTGCAGGTGGGGGACCCCTTCGCCGAGAAGGTCCTGATCGAGTGCTGCCTGGAGCTGTTCAAGGGTTCCCTCGTTGAGGGCATCCAGGACCTGGGCGCCGCAGGCATCTCCTGCGCCACGTCGGAGCTCGCCTCCAACGGCGACGGCGGCATGGAGGTCGAGCTGACCTCCGTCCTGCTCCGCGACCCCACCCTGACCCCGGGCGAAATCCTGATGTCCGAGTCGCAGGAACGCATGATGGCCGTGGTCACCCCCGAGAACATCGCCGCGTTTGAAGCGGTTATGGACAAGTGGGCCGTGGAGTACTCCTGGCTGGGCGAGGTGACCGACACCGGCCGCCTGATCATCACGTGGGAAGGCGAAGTCATCGTCGACGTCGACCCGCGCACCGTCGCCCACGACGGCCCGGTCTACGACCGTCCGTACGCCCGCCCCGAATGGCAGGATGCCGTCCAGGCCGATTCCTTCACCGGATCAGTCCAGGACGCCGGCCGTCCCTCCGCCCCCGCGGAGCTCGCCGCTGCCGTGACCGAGCTCATTGCCTCGCCGAACATGTGCAGCAAGGACTGGATCACCAACCAGTACGACCGCTACGTCGGCGGCAACACCGCACTGGCCTTCCCCGACGACGCCGGCGTGGTCCGCGTGGACGAGGAAACCGGCCTGGGTGTTGCCCTGGCCACGGACGCCAATGGCCGCTACACCTACCTCGACCCGTACCACGGCGCACAGCTGGCACTGGCCGAGGCCTACCGCAACGTCGCCACCTCCGGCGCCGTGCCGATGGCCGTCAGCGACTGCCTGAACTTCGGTTCCCCCGAGGACCCGGACGTCATGTGGCAGCTCGCCGAGGCCATCCGCGGCCTGTCGGACGCCTGCATGGAACTGGGCATCCCGGTCACCGGCGGCAACGTGTCGCTGTACAACCAGACCGGCACCACCCCCATCCACCCCTCCCCTGTGGTGGCTGTGCTGGGCAAGCTGGACGACGTCGCCCGCCGCACTCCGTCGGGCTGGCGTGAAGACGGCCAGGCCATCTACCTGCTGGGCACCACCGCAGCGGAACTGGACGGCTCGGAATGGTCCAACATGCGCGGACACCTCGGCGGTTTGCCGCCCAAGGTTGACCTCGCCGCCGAACGCGCCCTGGGCGAAATCCTGATCAACGCGTCCCGCGACGGCATGGTGGATTCGGCCCACGACCTCTCCGAAGGCGGCCTCGCGGCAGCCCTCGTGGAGTCGTCGCTGCGCTACGGCGTGGGTGCCCGGATCGCGCTGCAGGATGTCCTGGACCGCGACGGCGTGGACCTGTTCACGGCGCTGTTCTCCGAGACCCAGGGCCGTGCAGTTGTTGGCGTTCCCCGCTCCGAGGAGGTCCGCTTCACGGACATGTGCACCGCCCGCGGCTTCGCCCACACCCGCATCGGCGTGGTGGATGCCGACAGCGGCAAGCTGGAGATCAACGGTGTGGACACCCTGTCCCTCGACGCCCTCCGCGAAGCCCACGAGGCAACCCTGCCGAAGTACTTCGGCTAGGCACTGCTGCTTCATCGATTGCTCCGTAACCGCCCTTTTGAAGGCTCAGAACGGCGGTTACGGAGCAATCGTTCGTTAAAGCCGAGGCCGCCATCCGGCTTGGACCAAGGCCGCACGGACTTTGGATACGGCGGGCTTCGCGTCGTTGTACATGTGCCGTTTGGAGATGCGGACCTCCGTCCAGCCCAGGGCTTCGTACCTCTCAGAACGAGCGATGTCCCGGACAACCTGGGCTTCATCCCCGTGGTGCTCGCCTTCGTACTCGATCCCGACTTTGTACTTCCGGTAGGAAAGGTCCGGCTCGTGATGTCTGGCGCCATCCTCTGAAATTATCGGGACGTTGAGTTCCGGTTCAGGCAGCCCGGCCCGGATCACCGCCAGTCGAAGGAGAGTCTCCTGCGGCGAGTCGGAGCCCACCCGGATAAGTTTGATCGCTTCCTTGGCCTTCCGCAGGCCGCGCTTCCCCTTATGCCTGTCGATCATCCGCTGCAGGTCCGCCAATGTGCACAGCGGCATGACGCGATCCTCCAAGTCCGGCCGCGGAACCCGCACGCAGCTGTCCCCCATGGCTACAAGCTCGTCGACTGACAGCATTTCCGCCATATCCAGCCAGGTCCGCTCCGGTGTGGTCACAGGGATCCCGTCGACTATGGTGACCTCATCGCTGAACAGCTTCATCCGGTGCACGATGACATGCGGCCGATTCAGATGGGCCTCGCCCTCAGGCCTGATGACATGAAACATATCCGGCAATCCCTTCTGCTGACGTCGCGGCAACACGAGGAGTTCCGCCGCGGTGAGGTGCGACGCGGCGCATCGCTCGTTGACCTCAATGAAAGGCCGCACCCTTACGCTCAAGGGGAGCTCCGCCGTCGGGCTCGCCGATCGGATCCCCTTGCCCAGGCGATGCAGGCTGCGGTGCCGCAGCCGCTTGTGCGACACTCCGGCGCGCGCCGCATCCACCACGGTGAAGGGTCGGTCCTGAAAATCATCCGGCAGCGGACGTGCAGTCTTCATGGGTTCATGAGAGCAGAATGCCGCCTGAGCTCGCAGAAGTTATCCACAAGGCCCATCGGCTGCTCCCTAACTGCCGTTTTGAGGGCTCAGAAGGGCAGTTACGGAGCAATCGATCGGGTTCAGTCGTCGCTGCGGAGCTCCCGTTGGCGGGCACTGAGGAGTTCGAGTTCGGGGCGGAAGGCCACAAAGCGTTCGACGGCGGTGAGCACCTCCACGAGGTGGGCCCGGTCGGCTGCCACCAAGCCGGCGCCCAATTGCGCACGCCTGTACTGCTCGTGGTCTCCCACCTCGGCCACGGACACTTCAAACCGGCGCTTCAGTTCCGCCAGCAGCGGCCGCACCACGGAACGTTTCTCCTTGAGGCTGTGAACGTCGCCTAGGAGAATGTCGAACTCAATCCATCCGATCCACATGGATTAATCGTATCGATGCGGTCAGGACGGGGTCAGATGGTGAGTTCGCCCATGCGGTCCCAGCCGTCGCCGTCGAACTGGCGGCTGATGATCCGCGGCGTCTCGGCCAGGGCCTGCGGCATGTCCGCCATGGCCTTCTGAAAGTGTGCGCTGTTGACGTGGTCACCGGCGGCGTCGTCCTTGAAGGCCTCCACCAGCACGAACTCGTTGGGGTCCTCGACGCTGCGGGACCAGTCGAACCACAGGTTGCCGGGTTCCTGGCGCGTTGCCTGGGTGAAGTCTTCCACCAGGTCCAGCCACTTTTCGGACCAGTCCGGCTTGACCTTGAACTTAACGACAATGAAGATCACAGGGCTGATGCCTTTCGTTGTGTGCGGGGGTCAGTCCATTGTTTCACCGGGGAGCAGCAACGGCCCGCGCAGGAGGGGTTCAGGCCCCTGCGGCGAGGGAGTGCTCGCACTCGTCGATTGCCTCCCGGGCCCATTCCTGCTGCTGGGGTGTGCCGACGCGTTCGGCCCACTGTTCGGCCAGTTGGAACTCCACCAGGGCCTCAGTGAAGCGCCCGGCTTCGTGCAGCGTCCAGCCGAGGTTGTTGTGCAGCGGGACCATCCAGCGCCTGGTCCGCGAATCGTGCACGGTGGAGGCGTATTCGAGGGCGCTGCGGGTCCATGATTCGGCGTGTGCGGAGTCCGCGATCGCCAGCATGTGCAGCGCATCAACAGCAAGGAATTCCTCGCTGAGGTGGTCCGCGAGTTCTGCCGCCTGTTCAAAGAGCGGCACGGCCATCGCGGCGTGGCCGCTCGAGTTCAGCAGGCGCCCGCGTTCCAGCAGTACCCGGACGCCCACGGTGGGCTCATCGGTGTCGACGGAATCCAGCAGGGCGTCGGCTTCCTCGTAGCGGCCCTGCAGTCCGATGGCCCGTCCCAGCTGGGTGGCGAGCTCCGCCTGTTCGTCGGCGTCGTAGTTTGGGTCTTCAGCTGCCGCCCGGAAACGGGCTTCCGATCCTGCGGGATCGTCGAAGTTCCACAATTGGTCAAGGGTTTTCTGTTCCAGCATCCACCTGCTCCTGATCAGCTTTCACCTGCGGCCAGTTCGTGTGCACTCCCAATGTATCGGGAAGTGACATACCTTTGTGCGCGTCCCGCGACGGCGCCGCCGGCAGCGTAGAACCAGTTGGACGGCCTGCTGAAGGCCGTGATTTTGAGGAACACTCGCCCCTGTCCGTCCACTTCCACTTCGAAGGATTCCTCGCCCCGCACGGGATGGCCGGGCAGGCTTCCGTACCCGAACCCGGCGCTTTGCGGGCCATCGCCGGGCACCGGCCGGTGCACCCATACCACCTCGCAGGGGGCGTTGATCCGGAAGGGCCCGACGCCGAATCCGCTCACCACGCGGGCGCCGGGCACCACGACGTCGGAGTCGGTGCGGACACGCAGCCCGGATTTCTTCTGCAGCTGCCAGGTCAGGATTCCGTGGGCCACCCTCCGGTACAGTGCCGGGCCGTCGCCGAGGTAGGCCCGCGTCACCACGCAGGGGAATCCCTCCGGGGACTGTCCGTGCTCCGTGGAGCCAATGCCCGGATAGTTCAATCCGCCGCGGGCGATGCGTCCGGCGCAGGGCCTGATCATACGCCGTCGCCCCGGGCGAGGCCTGCCCAGCCCAGCTGCTCGCGCTGCCTTCGGCTGAGCGAGGCCACCACCAGGTCGTAGGAGTCCTCCACCATGTCCCGGATCATGTCATCCGGCAACGCTCCGTCCAGCCGGACGCCGTTCCAGTGCGTTTTGTTCATGTGCCAGGCGCCGTTGATTTCGGGATGGATGGCCCGCAGCTGTTCGGCCAGGGCCGGTTCGCATTTGAGGCTCACGGACCAGTCCGCCGGATCCATGGCGGACAACGCGAACATCTTGGCGTCCTGCCGCGCCCCGCCGGTCACGGCGGCCCGCACCTTGAAGACGGAGGTCTCGGGACCGAAGGGAAAATCCTCAAAGGCACCGGGGAAGCTCAGGCAGATCTGGCGGAGGGTGGCAACATCCATGCCACGAGCCTATCCGGCGGCACGGACCGACTGCAGGCCGACGCACTATCCGGCGGTGCGGGCATCGCCGATGCTGCGCAGTCCGTCCGGGGTGGTGCCGCGAAGGTGGGCCGTCAGATGCCCACGCGCCATCCCTCGCGGGCGGGACAGGCGTTGACCACCACGTCCAGTCCGGCGGCCCTGGCCCGCTCCACCGCAGCGTCGTCGAAGACGCCGAGCTGCAGCCACACAGCCTTGGCGCCCACGGCGATGGCCTGGTCGATGACAGCCCCCACCTTGTGCGAGTTCACGAAGCAGTCCACGACGTCGATCGGGTGCTTTTCGGCGGGGATGTCCGCCAGGGAATGGTACCCCTTCTCCCCGTGGACGTCGTCAGCGGGGAGGTTGACCGGAATGATTTCCATACCCATCCGGTCCCGGACATACAGGGCAACTTCGCACGCCGAGCGCCATTCATTGGTGGTGAGTCCTACTATCGCCCAGGTGCCTTTGGTTCGCATGAGGCGGTCAATGACTGCCGGATCGTTAACGTGGGCCATATATCAACCTTACTCCTGCGGCCTTTCCGGGCGATCGTCGAATAACTGAATGAAATGTCAGGTCAGTCGTCCGGAATGAATGAATATTACAGCGTGGAATGGCATGATTTTGCTAAATCGTGCATCTCGGTTCTAGTAGGTAGTGACCATCCCGAGCGGCCGAGAGACCTGGATCGATGAAGCCGCAGCAACCCCGGTGACGTGAGACGACCATTCCCACGTAACTGTTCCTTGCTTGCTGACGGAACTACGGGTGCTACTGCCAGGACCGATGGAGTGCTGTAATGACCCCTGAGAATTCTTTTGCCCTGCCCACTATTGCCCGGATTCCGTCCGAGGCAACACCACAAACCACTTCGGACGCGACGGCGAACGAAGCAGGGCTGCGTGACGCGCCCGGCTCCTCTCGCGGCTCTTCGGGATGGTCCCTGACCGAGCCCACGGACGGCGCTGTGCACGGCGTCCCCACTGACGGGCCGGCGCGTCACCGCGGCACCACCCCCCAACCTGGCACCTCCGGGTCCGGCACCGCAGCAACGGCCGTGGCCGTGGCCGACACGGTTGCCTTCTGGGAAGAACAGGCGCTCCGCCTCGACTGGGCGGCGCCAGCCGAAGGGCCCGCCGAAGGACCGGCCAGCGGCCACATCAGCGGCAAGCCCTGGCACACCGCCCACCGGCGCGTCCCGGCAGACCTGGATGCCGGCACCGGACCGGACATCACCTGGTTCGAAGGCGGCAAGCTCAATGTTGCCTACAACTGCGTGGACCGCCATGTTGCCGCCGGACGCGGTGACAAGGTGGCACTCCATTTCGAGGGCGAGCCGGGCGATCGCCGTGCCGTCACGTACGCGGAGCTGAAGCGGGAAGTGTCCAAGGCCGCGAATGCCCTCCTGGACCTGGGCATCACCAAGGGCGACCGCGTGGTCATCTACCTACCGGTCATCCCCGAAACCGTCATCATCACCCTTGCCGTGGCCCGCATCGGCGCCATCCATTCCCTCGTGTTCGGCGGCTTCTCCGCCGAAGCGCTGAAGTTCCGGGTGGAGGACACGGGCGCCAAGCTCCTGGTCACCACGGACGGCCAGTTCCGCCGCGGTGTCGCCGTGCCGGTCAAGGACAACGCCGACGCCGCGGTTGCCGGGGACAACGCTATCGAGCACGTCCTGGTGGTCAACCGCACCACCCCCGCAGACCAGCTGGCCGGCGTCCCCATGACGAAAGGCCGCGACGTGTGGTGGCACGACGCCGTCGGGCAAGCCTCCGAGCTGCACGAGGCGGAAGAGTTCGACGCCGAAACACCCCTGTTCATCATGTACACCTCCGGGACCACGGGTAAGCCCAAGGGCCTGGTCCACACCTCCGGCGGCTACCTCACGCAGGCGTCCTGGAGTTTCGAGCACCTGTTCAGCAACCCCGACCCCGGGCTCCGGGACCGGGATGTGCACTGGTGCACCGCCGACCTGGCCTGGGTCACCGCCCACACCTACGAAATCTACGGCCCGCTGTCCAACGGAGTCACCCAGGTGATCTTCGAAGGCACACCCAACACCCCGCATCCGGGCCGGCACTTCGAGATCATCGAACGCTATGGCGTCACCCAGTACTACACGGCGCCCACGCTGGTCCGCTCGCTCATGGGCTGGTTCCCCGACGGCGTTCCCGGCACGTACGATCTCTCCTCCATCCGGATGCTCGGCACGGTGGGCGAAGCGGTCAACCCGGAGGCCTGGCGCTGGCTGCGGCAGAACGTTGGCGCCGGCACCGCACCCGTGGTGGACACCTGGTGGCAGTCCGAGACCGGCGCCACCATCCTCTCCCCCGCCCCGACGGACACCGAGTTCAAGCCCGGCTGCGCGGCCCGCCCGCTGCCCGGCGTCAGCACCCGGATCGTGGACGACGCCGGCAACACCGTTCCGCCGGGCGTCCAGGGCTTCATCGTGGTGGACACCCCGGGACCGGCCATAGCCCGCACCGTCTGGGGCAACCCGCAGCGCTACTTCGATTCCTACTGGCGCAAGTACGCCGCCCAGGGCTGGTTCCTCGCCGGGGACGGCGCCAAATACGACGACGACGGCGACATCTGGATCCTGGGGCGGGTGGATGACACCCTCAACGTCTCCGGCCACCTGCTCTCCACGATCGAAATCGAATCGGCCCTCGTCTCCCACCCGAGCGTCATTGAGGCCGGTGTATGTCCGGTGACGGACCCCAAGACCGGCCATGCCATCGTCGCCTTCGTGGTGCTGAAAGGCGGAGTTTCCGGCGAAGTGGCCGCCGAACTCCGCAACCACGTCGCGAAGGAGATCGGGCCCATCGCCAAGCCGCGCGACGTCGTCGTGGTTCCCGACGTTCCCAAGACGCGCAGCGGCAAGATCATGCGCCGGCTGCTCACCCAGCTTTTCGAGGGAACCACCCTCGGCGACACAACATCGCTCCAGAACGAACCGGCGATCGCCGGAATCCAGGAAGCCCTGGACGGCCATGCCTCCTCCCTCATTGGGTAGAAGCAGTCTCCCTTCAACGGACAGAAGTAAAGGAACAATCATGAACGACATCAGCAACGTTGCCCGTCTTTCCGAGCCGCTCAAGTTCGCGTACTGGGTGCCGAACGTTTCCGGCGGCCTGGTGGTCTCCACCATCGAACAGCGCACCGGCTGGGACTTCGACTACAACAAGAAGCTGGCCCGGATCGCGGAAAACTCCGGCTTCGAATACGCCCTGACCCAGACCCGCTACGCCGCCTCCTACGGTGCGGACAAGCAGCACGAGGCCACGTCCTTCAGCCTCGCGCTGCTGGCGGCCACGGAGCGGCTCAAGGTCATCTCGGCCGTCCACCCCGGCATGTGGCACCCCGGCGTGCTGGCCAAGTTCATCATCACCGCGGACCACATCTCCAACGGCCGCGCCGCCGTGAACATCGTCTCCGGCTGGCTCAAGAACGAGTTCACCAACTTTGGCCTCGAGTGGCTGGAGCATGACGAGCGCTACGTCCGCACCGAGGAATTCATCAAGGTCCTGCGGGGCCTCTGGACCGAGAAGGACTACAGCCAGTCCGGCAAGTACTACAACATCACCGACTTCACCCTGAACCCGGCCCCGGTGGACGTTCCCGGCCGTGCGCACCCGGAGATCTTCTTCGGCGGCAACTCCACCGCAGCCCAGGCGACGGCCGGCCGCGTGGCCGATTGGTACTTCTCCAACGGCAAGGACCTGGAGGGCTTCAAGGAGAACATTGCCGGTGTTGTGGCAGCGTCCGGCGAGACGCAGCGCGGTGCTGAGGGCCGGCTCGCCGCGCCAAGGTTTGGCCTCAACGGCTTCGTGATCGCCCGCGATTCCGAAAAGGAAGCCCGCGACACCCTCCGCGAGATTGTCGAGAAGGCGCACAAGCCCGCCGTCGAGGGTTTCCGCGCGGCTGTCCAGGAAGCCGGGGCGTCCACGAAGGACGGCAAGGGCATGTGGGCCGACTCCAGCTTCGAGGACTTGGTCCAGTACAACGACGGCTTCAAGACCCAGCTGATCGGCACCCCGGAGCAGATCGCCGAACGGATCGTGGAGTACAAGAAGATCGGCGTGAACCTGTTCCTCACCGGCTACCTGCACTTCCAGGAGGAAGTGGCTGCCTTCGGCCAGGACATCCTCCCGATCGTCCGCGAACTCGAGGCCGACCTCGCCCGCAAAAACGGCACGGAGCTGGACCTGTCCCGGACGCCGGTGGCTACGGCAGGCTCAACCGCAGGGCTGGTGAACGCGTAATGGCTGACCGCAAGTTCGGTTTCCGCACCCGCGCCCTGCACGCCGGCGGCACCCCCGACGCCGAGCACGGCGCCCGTGCCGTGCCCATTTACCAGACGACGTCCTTCGTCTTCAAGGACACCCAGGACGCTGCCAACCTCTTCGCGCTGCAGAAGTACGGCAACATCTACTCGCGCATCGGCAACCCCACCGTGGCGGCGTTTGAGGAACGCATTGCGTCCCTTGAGGGCGGCATCGGCGCGGTCGCGACGTCCTCGGGCATGGCCGCGGAGTTCATCACCTTCGCCGCGCTCACCCAGGCCGGCGACCACATCGTGGCAGCCTCCCAGCTGTACGGCGGAACGGTCACCCAGCTCGATGTCACGCTGCGCCGCTTCGGGGTGGACACCACGTTCGTGCCCGGCACCGACCCCGCGGACTACGCGGCCGCCGTCCGGGAGAACACCAAAGCGATCTTCGTTGAGGTGGTGGCCAACCCGTCGTCGGAGGTCCAGGACCTTGAAGGCCTGGCGAAGGTAGCGAACGACGCCGGCATCCCCCTCGTCGTTGACGCCACCTTGAGCACGCCGTACCTCGTGCGGCCGATCGAGCACGGCGCGGACATCGTGATCCATTCCGCCACCAAGTTCCTCGGCGGCCACGGCACCACGCTGGGCGGCGTGATCGTGGAGAGCGGCCGGTTCAACTGGGGCAACGGCAAGTTCCCCACCATGACCGAACCCGTGGCCTCCTACGGCAACGTCTCGTGGTGGGGCAACTTCGGCGAGTACGGATTCCTGACCAAACTGCGCTGCGAGCAGCTGCGTGACATCGGTCCCGCCCTGTCACCGCAGTCCGCGTTCCAGCTGCTGCAGGGCGTCGAAACCCTTCCGCAGCGCCTGGACGAGCACCTGAAGAATGCCCAGGCGGTGGCGGAATGGCTCGAGGCCGACGAACGCGTCGCCTACGTGAAATTCTCCGGCCTGCCTTCCCACCCGCACTTTGAGCGGGCGAAGAAGTACCTGCCCCTGGGGCCGGGGTCGGTATTCTCCTTCGGTGTCAAGGGCGGCCGGGCGGCCGGGCAGAAATTCATCGAGTCTCTGCAGCTGGCCTCGCACCTGGCAAACGTTGGCGACTCCCGGACCCTGGTGATCCACCCCGGCTCCACGACCCACCAGCAGCTGAGCCCGGCCCAACTGGAATCCGCCGGCGTCCCCGAAGACCTGGTCCGGATTTCGATCGGGCTCGAGGACATCGAGGACATCCTGTGGGACCTGGACCAGGCCCTGGACGCGGCGCAAAACGCGGCGACGGACAACCTGGCCGACGGTGACTTCCTCGAGGAACCGGCCGACGCCTGCACGATCGGAGCGAAGTGATGACTGTCGAAGACCGTACCTGGGAAGGCCCCTCGGCGCCGGATCGCCTGAACCTGCTCCGGCAGGCGAAGTCCATTGCGATTGTGGGTGCCTCGGACAAGCCTTCGCGGGCCAGCTACTTCGTGGCCACTTATCTGCAGTCCTCGACGCGGTACAAGGTGTACTTCGTGAACCCCGTTGTGAAGGAGATCCTTGGCCAGCCGACCTACGCCTCATTGGCCGACCTTCCCGAAAGCCCGGACATCGTGGATGTGTTCCGCAAGCACGACGATCTCCCGGGCGTCCTGGACGAGGCCATCGCGGCCGGTGCCAAGACCCTTTGGCTGCAGCTGGGTTCCTGGCACGAGGAAGTGGCCGCGGATGCTGAAACGGCCGGGCTCAATGTAGTGATGGACCGGTGCGTGAAGATCGAGCACGCCCGGTTCCACGGGGGACTACACCTTGCCGGCTTCGACACCGGCGTCATTTCCTCAAAGCGCCAGGTCCTGGCCTGACCACACCACTAGGTCCTGACCTGACCACACCAGTAGGCGCGCGGGTTACCGGCGGAACTTCCCCAGCCAGCTGTTGACGGAATCTAGGGCGGAATCCACCGTGGAATCGACCGCGGCTTCCGCGGTGGAACCAATCTTCACACCGGGTTTAGCCGTGCCCGTCCCCTCTAATTCCCAGGCTCCGGCGCTGGCTGCCGCCGCATCGGCTTCCACTGCATCGGGTGTGTTTGCGGCGCCCTGCCCATAGGCCTGATCCGGGGCACGGCCAGTCATGGCTTGACCGGACGCGGCCTTGCCCGGGTTGGCCTTACCCTGGTTGGCCTGTCCGGGATCCCCGTTGGCACCGGGAGGCCGGCCTTCGCTAGTCGCGGAGTGGTTCTTCTCGCCCGCGGATGCGGCCGGTGCCGCGGTCTCGACTGCCGCGTCCCCTGCATTAGCGGCTTGCGCGGCCGGCTCACCGGCTCCGTGCACGGCCGTAGGGTGGCCCGGGTCAAGCTGCAGGAAGAGCGGCGAAACCCAGGTGATCCGTCCACCCCGGTCCGCAGCTGCGGGCGCCAGGGGAAGGCTCCAGCCGGGGGCCCAGTCCGTGGTCAGCTCTTGGACGGACCACGGCCCGGTGCCGTCTCCGGACACCTGGCTCGTGGCGGCAACTCCACTGACGCCAAGGCCCATGCCCGCCAGGACTGCAAGCCCCACCACCGCGGGACGGTGCTTGCGCAGCCAGCGCTGCCGGGTCAGCTCATCCCGCGGACCGGCCAGCATCAGCGCGAGCTCGGGCCCCGGAGCGGGTGCCTGGATCTGGGCCAGCGAGGCAATGGACAGGAGGGCCCCCCTGAGCTCGGGCACGTCCGTGTGGCCGGCGTCGAGCAGAAGCTGGTCGACGGTCCCCCCAGAAGAATCGTCCCTGGTTGTCATGGCGCCACGTAGTCCTTTACGGCCGAATGTTCACGGAGTCTGTCCAAAGCACGTCGCTGAAGCTGTTTTACGGCTCCGGCACTTTTCCCCATAATTTCGGCCACTTGCTCCACCGTAAGATCCGCAATGATCCGCAGCGTCAGCACTTCCTTCTGGTCCTCCCCCAGCACCTCCAGCAGCGCCAGTACTTCCCCGGGCGCCACCCGCAGCATGGCCGCCGCTTCGGCCGAGGAGGATTCCCGCCGGTCAAGTTCAGGTTCGAAAGGATGTTTCGCGGGGGTCCGGCTTTGCCTTCGGTGGTCGTCAACCATCCGTGCATGCGCCACCGAAAACAGGAAGGTCCGGAGTCCGTTGGCACCGCCGCTGATTGAATCGATGCGTGGCAGAACCGCCAGGAAGACGTCCTGCATGGTGGCCTCCGGGTCCTCGACACCACGTGCGGTCAGGTATCCCAGTACCTGCGACGCATAGCTCCGGTAGACCATGTTGAACAACTCGCCATCGCGGCCCTTAAGGGCATGCAATGAATCGTCGGTCAGTGCGTCTGTCACGGACGTGTGGCTTTCGTTCAAGGGAGATGGCTACATCATTGTATGGCCATCAAGTGGCCGCGCGGATGGTATCCCGCCCAACAACTTTACCCCGGGTAACCAAGATGAAAGACCGGCAGATACCGTGCACTCCTGTGCCGGCTTCCTGCTGAACCGGCTTCGGACAAAAAGGGGCCGGGCCGGAAACCTGATGGGGGACAGTTCCGGCCCGGCTCTCTTTTTGCAGTCAAGCGCCGGGTCCGAACCTGATGGGGGACAACTTCGAACCCGGCGCTTTCATAGTGGTAATCGTCACGGCACCGCCGTGGGTTACGCGAAATCCAAAAATACTTCAAAAAAGTTCCAGCCACTGGTTCCGGACCGGGTCAGAGGTGGGACAGCCGTTGGCGGAGCCAAAGGATAACGGCCTCACCCTGCCTCCGTTGAAAGGCCCGGAGGGTAGGCAGCCCTGGCGGAGGAGGCTGCCTCCCGGCGTCGGTGAAGTACGCACCCAAGCCCGACAACACCCGATTAATGCCGTCCGCCGTGGTTGGCGCAAATACCTGGTGGGCCCGCAGAACGGACTCCACATCGAACGCCGGATCGTAGACCCGAACGTTGAGCAGGGCTGTGAGGCCGTCGATCCAGGGCGAGCCTATGCATGCCCACGGCCAGTCCACCAGCACCGCCCGGTTGGGGGCCGTCATCAGGATATTGTCGGACCGCACGTCCGTGTGCACGATCGAGGTCCCGGCGAGGTCCTGGAGCCCGGCTTCGGCGAGCTGTGCCAAATTCCCGACTGCATGAACCCATTATTGTCCGCCCAGCGGCAGCTTCCGCATACCTTCGGGAGGGCCTTCGCAGTGGTGCCGGGCGCGTGCCGGTCGAGAAAGCCTGGCGCGTGCCGGGGGCAGCCGGCGTCTGCCTCAGGCGCCCGTCAATAAGCGGGACAGCGCCGAAGCCAGCTCCGAAGCGTCGGGGCCGAGGCGCCGGCCCGTCTCGCGGGCCCGGTCCATCCGTCCGACGCGCAGGTCGGCATCCACGAGCCAGGCAACCAGTTCGAGCCGGGCCGCCCCGGCCATCGCGGCCGACGACGCAAGGCTTTGGGCGGCGGCACTGGCCGCCTCATGGTCCCCGCTGTCCAAGGCGCTGATGACGTTATTGACCCTGGACGGGAGCAGGACCAGGAAAAGGTCCAGGAATTCGAGAAGCCGGCTCTGGGAATGCACTCCCCCGGCCAGCTCCTGCACGCGCGAGCGGTCAAGGACCGGTTCCCGATTGATGCGGGCACGGTAACGGCGCGGGCCCTGTTCCTGCCTCGCGTGCCGGTCCGGCGACTCTGGCGCTGACCCGGTTTTCGCTTTGTCTGACTTCAAGCTGAGACCCATGATGTCCACCTCTTCCTTGGCGGTCCGGTGAGTCATCTTCGAGGGTTCCCGTTCCCCGCGAAGCGCCGGTGAGTCCAACATAGGAAGAGTGGCCGGTCCCGTCACGAGTGACCGGTACCCGTCATCGCAAATGCGGCCACCTGCATGGCGCGCTCCGCTACGCACCGTCCGCTCCCGCCCTGGGCTGACCGTCCCGGGCCCGGCACTCTGGGAGGTTCCGATCCTGTAACGCTCCGCCGGGAGGGGTTCCGCGGGCCGGCCGCGGATGTCACGATACGGGCATGAGCGAGGAAGTGATGGCCGTATCTGCCGCCGGTGCGGCAGCGGCCCCGAAACATGTGACACGACTGGTCAGCACCGGGTCCGCAGCGACCCGCGCCATGGGAGAGCAGGCCCGGCGACGCCGGGACGCCGAAGCGAAACTGCAGCAGCATCTGCTCCAGCTGCGCGCCAAACAGGCCCAATAGCTGGCATACACGACGACGACGGCGGGCCACCTTTCCAGGTGACCCGCCGCCGTCGGACGTCAGGTGCTTTTCAGCCTGACGCTGTCAGGTTCAGTCCAGAATCAGGTCGTTGACCACAATGGTCTGGTCGCGGTCCGGGCCGACGCCGATGGCCGAGAAGCGCGTACCGGACAGCTTCTCGAGTGCCAGCACGTAATTGCGGGCGTTCTCCGGGAGGTCCTCCAGGGTCCGCGCCGCGGTGATGTCCTCGGTCCAGCCTTCGAAGTACTCGAAGATCGGCTTGGCGTGGTGGAACTCGGTCTGCGTCATCGGCATTTCGTCGTGCCGGACGCCGTCGACGTCGTAGGCCACGCAGACCGGGATCTGCTCGATGCCGGTGAGCACGTCCAGCTTGGTGACGAAGTAGTCCGTGAAGCCGTTGACGCGGGAGGCGTGGCGGGCCAGGACGGCGTCGTACCAGCCGCAGCGGCGCGGACGGCCGGTGTTGACACCGAACTCGCCGCCGGTCTTCTGCAGGTACATGCCCATCTCATCGAACAGTTCCGTGGGGAACGGGCCGGCGCCAACACGGGTGGTGTACGCCTTGATGATGCCGATGGAACGCGAGATCCGGGTGGGGCCGATGCCTGATCCCACCGAAGCGCCGCCGGCTGTCGGGTTGGAGGACGTGACGAACGGGTACGTGCCGTGGTCCACGTCCAGGAACGTGGCCTGGCCGCCTTCCATCAGCACAACCTTGCCCTCGTCCAGGGCCTTGTTCAGCACCAGCGTGCTGTCGATGACCAGCGGGCGCAGCCGCTCAGCGAAGGACAGGAAGTAGTCCACGATCTCGTCCACCTCGATGTCCCGGCGGTTGTAGACCTTCACCAGGAGCTCGTTCTTCTGGCGGAGCGATCCCTCAACCTTCTGGCGGAGGATGGAGGCGTCAAAAACGTCCTGCACGCGGATACCGAGGCGGGCCACCTTGTCCATGTAGGCAGGGCCGATGCCGCGGCCGGTGGTGCCGATGGCACGGCTGCCCAGGAACCGCTCAGTGACCTTGTCCAGGACCTGGTGGTAGGGCGCAACCAAGTGGGCGTTGGCCGAGACGCGCAGTTTGGAGGTATCTGCGCCGCGGGCTTCCAGGCCGTCGATCTCCTGGAACAGGGCCTCGAGGTTCACCACACAGCCGTTGCCGATGATCGGAACTGCGTTGGGGCTCAGGATGCCGGCAGGAAGGAGCTTGAGCTCATACTTCTCACCGCCTACGACGACGGTGTGCCCGGCGTTGTTGCCGCCGTTCGGCTTCACCACGTAGTCAACGCGGCCACCGAGCAGGTCAGTGGCTTTACCTTTGCCTTCGTCGCCCCATTGGGCTCCGACGATCACGATTGCTGGCATGGGATCCTCCCCCATTCGTTCGGGCCGGACCGCAGTCGGTTCACCAAGGTGACCCGCCAAGGGACAGCGCCGTTCATGAGAATGCCCCGAATTCCACTGCCGGGCCTGCGCGGCCACCAGGCCGACAGTCACAGCGCAAGAGTTCCGGGGCTCTTACCACCCAAGTTTAGCCGATCTGGGGCCGGACCACGGTGACGGCCAATTCCGGACGACACGCCGGGCTGTCTGGTATTTGCGACATTGGCCGCCGCATCGCCGTTGTTATGCGGCCCGCGACCCTGTGACATGGAACATAACAGCCAGCACGAGGAGTAACCATGGCAGCAGGAAGCACTACCGTCGAGGCCCGGTCAATCGAGATGATCCCGCCCCGCGAGCGGCACGGCCACCCAAGGGGGCAGTTCACGCTCTGGTTCGGGGCGAACGCGCAGATCACCGCAATCGTTGACGGCGCCCTCGCGGTCGTATTCGGCGCGGACGCGTTCTGGGCCATCATCGGCCTCCTGCTGGGCAACGTCGTCGGCGGCGCAGTCATGGCATTGCACTCCGCCCAGGGGCCGAAACTGGGGCTTCCCCAGATGATCTCCAGCCGGGCCCAGTTCGGCGTCTACGGTGCCGTGATTCCGCTGGTCCTGGTGATCCTGATGTACATCGGCTTCGCGTCCACCGGCACGGTGCTGTCCGGCCAGGCGATCAACCTCGTGCTGGGCGTGGATGCCCCGGCGGTGGGCATCCTGATCTTTGGCGCCGCCACCGCGTTCCTGGCAATCCTGGGGTACAAGTACATCCATGCCCTTGGCCGCATCGCCACAGTGGTGGGCCTGGCCGGCTTCCTGTACCTGACGGTTGCCGTGTTCACCAGGTTCGACGTTGGCCAGATCATGTTCCTGAAGGGCTTCGAGTGGCCCACCTTCCTCACCGCGATAGCCCTGGGCGCAGGCTGGCAACTCACCTTCGGCCCGTACGTCGCCGACTATTCGCGGTACCTGCCCCAGTCCACCTCAGAGCGCAAGACCTTCTGGTACACGTTCGCCGGCTCGGTGGGCGGCGCCCAGTGGGCGATGACGCTGGGCGCTATCGCGGGCGGGCTCTCCGCGGCAGGCCTGGGCGGCGATTTCCTCAAGAACCAGGTGGGCTACATGGGCGACCTGGCCGGTGGCGGGCTGATCGCGGTCTTCATCTACCTCATGATCGTCACGGGCAAACTCACCGTCAACTGCCTCAACGCCTACGGCGCCTTCATGTGCTCGGTGACCATCAGCACAGCCATCAACCGGCGGGACTCGGTCTCACGGGCAGCCCGGATCGTCTTCATCATCGCCGTCATCACGGCCAGCGTGCTGATCGCGCTCTTCGCCAGCAAGGACTTTTTGAACGTCTTCAAGAACTTCGTCCTGCTGCTGCTGATGGTTTTCACGCCGTGGTCCGTCATCAATCTCGTGGACTACTACAAGATCTCCCGCGACCGGCTGGACATCCCCGCCCTGTACAACCCGGACGGCCGCTACGGCCGGTGGAATGTCCCGGCCCTGGCCTCCTACGGGATTGGTGTCCTGGTCCAGGTGCCGTTCCTCGCCCAGGCGCTCTACACGGGGCCGGTCACCAAGTGGCTGGGAGGTGCGGACATTTCCTGGATCGTGGGCATCCTCGTCACCATGGCGGTGTACTACCCGTGGGCCAAAGCCACCAACCGTGCGCCGGCCGAGACAATCTACCCCGCAGCCGCATCGGGGAGCGCGGCGAAAGACACCGCTCCGGCAGTGACCGGCTGACCGGCAACAAGGTCCCGGGGGCTGCGGGAGCTCTCGGGACCGGTTCCGGGTCCCACATTTCGCAGGGCTTGATAGACTGATAAGGATCGATCAGGAATCGGTCCACTCACCACATTTTCAACCACACCGTACCTAGGCGTGCCGGTATTTGGCATGCCCGCGTCAGGCGTGGCAGCGTCACCGATCCCGCAGGAGACACAGCAATACATGACAGCCTTGGCTACTGAATCTTTCCGCGAGCAGCTTCTGAGCCGCCGTTACGAACCCAACGTCGCAGCTGTCAATGAGCTGTGCGACACCTTCCAGAGCGTCAAGCCGGACACCGTGGTCCCCTACGTGGACCCGATGCACGACGTCGACGAGTGCCGCATCATCAGCCTGTACTCCAACATCGGCACCGCCGATGAATCCGGCTTCATCACCGCCGGCGACAACGAAGCGGCCACCCGCATGCTCGGCGTGCAGTGGAAGCTGGGCCTCCGCCCCGAGTTCGTCATGCCGTGGAACGTCCACCCGTGGCACATCCCCGGCGAGCCCAACGGCAAGTTCACCCCGGACCAGATTGCCGCAGGCCTCAAGCCGCTCCTGAAGTTCCTTGCACTGGTCCCGCGCGCGTCCGTGATCGTGGCCCACGGCACGGAGGCCAACCGCCTGGCCCAGCTGCTCCTCAAGACCGAAGTGCCCCTGCTGTGGCGCCGCGGCCTGAAGACCTACAAGGTCCGCTCGCTCAGCGGCCGCGCCTTCGCCGGAACCGAAGCCCGCCAGCAGCAGTACCTCGACGAGATGCACGTTGCCTACCTGGACGCGATGGCCCGCACCGGCCTCACCAAGGCGAACTGAATAGACTGAACCACATACGACGGCGGCCCCTCACCTTTCCAGGTGGGGGGCCGCCGTCGTCGTTCCTAATTCAGTTTTTTCCTTCGATGGCCGCTTTGGCGGAGGGATCGGAGTCATTGAGGAACTTCTCAATGCGTTCCGGTTCCTCTGCCTCGCCGATGGCCGAGGAGGCGCGGCCCAGGGAGTACAGGGCACGCAGGAAGCCCTGGTTGGGTTCGTGCTCCCACGGGATGGGTCCCACCCCGCGCCAGCCGTTGCGGCGCAGTGAATCGAGTCCCCGGTGGTAGCCCACGCGGGCGTAGGCGTAGGACTCGATGGTCCGGCCCTCGGCCCAGGCTTCCTCGGCGAGTACAGCCCACAGCAGTGACGAAGTGGGGTGCTTCTCCACCAGGTCCAGGGCTTCCTGGCCGGCATCCAGCTGCGCATAGACCTCAGTCTCGGCAGGCAGGAGCGTGGGCTCGGGACCCATCAGGTTCCTGCGGAACTCGTCGGACATACTAGAAGGTCTTTCCGGCGGAGCCGAGCTGCTTGGTGGCTTCAACAACGCGGGCTGCCAGGCCGGCTTCGGCCGAGGCGCCCCAGACGCGGGGGTCGTAGGTCTTCTTGTTGCCGACCTCGCCGTCAACCTTCAGCACGCCGTCGTAGTTCTTGAACATGTGGTCGGCCACCGGACGCGTGTAGGCGTACTGGGTGTCGGTGTCGATGTTCATCTTGATGGTGCCGTAGGAAACGGCGTCGGCGATTTCCTGGTCGGAGGAGCCGGAGCCGCCGTGGAACACGAGGTCGAACGGGTTTTCCTTGCCGATCTTGGCACCGACCTGGGCCTGGATGTCCTTCAGGATCTCCGGGCGCAGCTTCACGCCGCCCGGCTTGTACACGCCGTGCACGTTGCCGAAGGTCAGGGCGGTGATGTAGCGGCCGTTCTCGCCGGCTCCGAGGGCTTCGATGGTTGCCAGGGCGTCTTCCACCGTGGTGTAGAGCTTCTCGTTGATCTCGTTTTCGACGCCGTCTTCCTCGCCGCCGACGGTGCCGATTTCGACCTCGAGGATCATCTTGGCAGCAGCGGTGCGCTCCAGGAGTTCACGGGCGATGCGCAGGTTTTCCTGCAGGGTCTCGGCGGAGCCGTCCCACATGTGCGAGTTGAAGAGCGGGTTGCGTCCGGCCTTGACCTCGGCTTCGGAGGCTGCCAGCAGCGGCAGGACAAAGCCGTCCAGCTTGTCCTTGGGGCAGTGGTCGGTGTGCAGGGCGATGTTGACGCCGTAGTTCTTGGCCACTTCGCGGGCGAAGGCGGCGAAGCCCAGGGAGCCGGCAACCATGTCCTTGGTGGAGGCGCCGGACCAGTAGGCCGCACCGCCGGTGGAAACCTGGATGATGCCGTCGGACTCTGCGTCTGCAAACCCGCGCAGGGCCGCGTTCAGCGTCTGCGAGGACGTGACGTTGACGGCGGGGAATGCAAAGCCGCCCGCCTTGGCGCGGTCGATCATCTCGGAGTAGATCTCTGGGGTTGCAATGGGCATGCTGACTCCTAAAGTGAATTTCGTCTACGGGCTGTGTTGACCCTGGAGTGAACCTCGTCGGCTAGCACCCATCCTAGTCATTTCTGCGCAAGGGCAGTGTTTCGGGTCACGGGGACGGGTAACACTTTGCGCTGCGCCCGCCCGGATGGCAGGCCGCGGTGACGGTGCCGAACTAGACGCGCTGGCTGAAGACGTGCCGGCGGATCCAGGCGTGCATCGCGATGGCCGCGGCCGAGGCGGCGTTGATCGACCGGGTGGAGCCGAACTGCTCGATCGACAGGGTGTCCACCGCCGCTTCGTGGACCTCGGGGGACAGCCCCGGGCCCTCCTGGCCGAACACCAGAACGCAGTTCTTCGGGAGGTCATAGGTTTCCAGCGGGACGGAGTCCGGGAAGATGTCGATCCCGATGATCGCCAGTCCCTCCCCCTGCGCCCACGCCACGAAGTCCGCGACGGTCGGGTGGTGCCGGACGTGCTGGTACCGGTCGGTGACCATGGCCCCGCGGCGGTTCCACCGCCGCCGCCCGATGATGTGCACTTCCTTGGCCAGGAACGCGTTGGCACTGCGCACGACGGTGCCGATGTTCATGTCGTGCTGCCAGTTTTCGATCGCGATGTGGAAGTTGTGCCGCCTGGAGTCGAGGTCCGCGACGATCGCTTCATGCTTCCAGTAGCGGTACTTGTCCACCACATTGCGGCGGTCCCCGTCGGCCAGGAGGTCAGAGTCCCAGTGCCCGCCCTGGGGAAACTCACCTTCCCAGGGCCCGACGCCGACCTCCGCCTTGGGCTCCGGTTCCTTCTCGGGCGGGGGCACGGGCAGGGCTGGGGTCTGGGGGTGGTCAGTCACCCCTCAACTCTAGCCGCGCCCGTGCCGGCCCTTCGGCACGGTGCCGCGCGCGGTGCCCGGACCAGTGCCCGGGACGGATGCGGGCGGGACTAGCCGTCCAGCTTCCAGCGGTTGGCCCGGTAGGAGTTGGCGATCTTCTCCAACGCTTCCGGATTGGCGTTCCAGTAGCTCTCGTGTCCGCTGACGCCCATCATCTGCGGCGTGCCCCAAGGCGTCACACTGAACAGGTTGACGGCCCGGATGGCGTCGCCGCCGGCGTTGGTGCACGTGAACCCGACCACGACGGCCGTTGCACGGCGGAACTCCCGGATTTCCGGCGTCGACGACTCAAAATTGGAGACGCATTTGTGGCCCACGAGGTGCTGCGGCAGTTCAGCGGCGGGGATGGCCTTGAGCTTCGCCTCGATGTCCTTGACGGCTGCCTGGACCTTTGCCGGTTCCTTGCCGTACTTGCCCTCCTCAGCTTCAGCGAAGAAGGAGAAGGCCGTGGAAATGCCGTCACCGTCACGCTCATCGGTACCTCTGGCGACTTGCTGCATGGGAGCGCCGGAGGCAGGGTCCGTGGTGATCCCGAAGGTTTCGTCGCTGCTCCACGCGGCCAGGTACGAGAAGGAGGATTCGCCGGTGACAAAGCGCTTGAAGAGCGGGTCGTCGGCTGCCGGAATGTTGGCGGGGCCCTGAAGTTCGTCCCACCCCTGGGGAAGGGGGAAGGCGCCGGCCGGCATGTCGTCCGAGGGGGCATCCTCCGACGGCGCGGCGGATCCCTCCGGAGCGGCGCTCTCCTCCGCCGCTTCCGAAGCCGCGGCTTCAGAAGACGGCGCCACCGGCACAGGCTTGTCCTCGGCCTGCGGTTTGCTGAACGCCGGAATGACCCAAACGAACACGGCCACCAGCGCAATGATCACGGCAGCGGCGACGGCGCCCAGCACAATGATCAGGTTCTTGTTGTTGCGCGGCTGCTCTGGTGGCTGGGGCACGGAATTCTGTGCCGGGTAGGGCGGCTGGGGATAGGGCTGCTGTGTCGCGTACGGCTGCGTGGGCGGCTGGGGCGCATAGGGCTGCTGGGGCGGCGGCGGGTAGCCCTGCGTATCTCCGGGCTGCGTATCTCTGGATGAATCCCTGGGCGGCGGCGGTGCGCCGTAGTTGTTGCTCATGTGCGGGCCCTTTCAGGTGCTTGCTGGCATCCTGCGGTTCCCGGGATGCCTGGTAATGTCCGGCGGCGGGGACCTGCCGGCGCGGGCCGGCACAACAAACCACCGCAGACATCCCCCGATCCGCGGCCGCTGGCACACTGGTGCCAGCTACGAGCCTAGTGGAAGAACAGCCCCGGGATGCCGCGGGCGCGTTCCGTCATTCTTCGGACGCCGGATGTTCCGGTCCCCGAAAAATGACAGACTGGGACCCGGAACCGGCCCATCAGCGTTGGAGGATCACCATGGCAAAATCAGACGAAGTACGTTCATCGGCATCGGTTTACCGAAGCGGCCAGGAAATCGAATGCTGGCTGACGGACATGGACGGCGTCCTGGTCCACGAAAACCAGCCGATCCCCGGTGCCGCTGAACTGATCCAGCGCTGGGTGGACACCTCCAAGCGCTTCCTGGTCCTCACCAACAACTCCATCTTCACGCCCCGGGACCTGGCCGCGCGGCTGCGTTCCTCCGGGCTGGAGATCCCGGAGGAGAACATCTGGACCTCGGCGCTGGCCACCGCACAGTTCCTGAAGGACCAGGTGCGCGGCTCGGAATCCGGGAACCGTGCCTACACCATCGGCGAGGCGGGACTCACGACGGCGCTGCACGAGGCCGGCTTCATCCTCACCGACCAGAACCCGGACTTTGTGGTGCTCGGCGAAACGCGCACGTACTCCTTCGAAGCCATCACCATGGCCATCCGGCTGATCCTGGCCGGTGCCCGCTTCATCGCCACCAACCCGGACGCCACCGGCCCATCCAAGGACGGCCCCATGCCCGCCACCGGAGCCATCGCGGCCCTGATCACCAAGGCCACCGGCCGCGAACCGTACATCGTGGGCAAGCCGAACCCCATGATGTTCCGTTCGGCCATGAACCAGATCGACGCCCACTCCGAGACCACCGCCATGATCGGCGACCGCATGGACACCGACATCATCGCGGGCATGGAGGCCGGACTGCACACCGTGCTGGTCCTCAGCGGAATCACGCACCGGGACGACATCGCCGCCTATCCGTTCCGGCCCAACCAGATCCTCAACTCGGTGGCGGACCTCAAGAGCCAGATCTAGTCTCCTTCGGACTGCGGCGGCCCGGCTGCGGCGGCCGGGCACCGGTTCAGAACGCCGTCATCTTGCCGCCGCCCGAAGGCAACGGGAAGATTTCATCCTGCAGCTCTTCGATGATGGGCCGGTAAACGAACGGGTTCCACTGCGGGCTGGCATGCGCCGGCAGGGCGTCGTCGGTGCGCAGGTCGTTGGACACCATGTTCGCGGCAAACGTCTGGGCCCACGATTGGCGGGCCGTCTGGTAGTTCACCGTGCCGTCGCGAGGGTTGCCAATGAAGGCCATCCGGGTCGCACCGATCTTGCCGGCGAACCGGGTGGCGTCGAAATGGTAGATGTAGGCCGATTCGGACTGGATCAGCACACTGGACGGAGCGATCGGTGACAGCTGTTCCAGGCTCTGGTCCACCACCTGGCGCCAGGTCCGCTCGTCCTTGTGCGCGATGCGTTCGCCGAGTTCATAGCCGCCGCGCAGGACGGTGGGAACGCGGAACCCGCCTTCGTAGAGGACAACCACACCCTCGAACCAGCTCTGGTCCAGGACGTCGAACTTGCTGTAGGGGCTGGAGTCGAGCAGGATCAACTCCACTTCCACGCCGTGCAGCTCGAGCAACCGGGCAGCGACCTGCGTCGCCACCATCCCGCCGAAGCTGTGGCCGTAGAAGTACAGGCTGGTCAGCTGCTTTTCCCGAACGTACTCGATCACCTCAATCACGATCTGGTCAATGTCCAGCCCCTCGTTGGAATACCCGACTGCGGCAAGCTGGCCGCGCTGGCGCAGCGTGCCGCGCAGGGAATTGAGGATCCACAGCGCCTCCTCCCAGCTTGTTTTGTAGCCGGGAAACAGGATCCAGCTGGAGTGCGGGTAGTAGCTCTCCGCAAAATCGTCGTGCACCGTCAGGATCCTGTTGGTGCGGCGCTCCGCCTGAACGTCCCGGGTGAAGAACATGTCGGTGGCCAGCAGGGACGCCGCACCCGCGCCGATCAGGAAATTCCGCCGGGAGAATCTCTTGAGCTCGGCGGCATGCCTGAGGAGGCGGCCCTCGGCTGATCCGGGGCCGCCCTCGGGGTATGGCTCCTGGGCACGCGGCACACCTCTACCGTAGCCACAGCGGAAGCCGGATATAAAACGCGATGAACGGTACTAGTTCGCATCCCCGGACGGACGGACAGGAACGCCGCCTACGGCGTCCTTCCCGCCGGCTCTGGCGCTTTCCCGCCGGGAAATTTCCAGGCCGATCGCATCGTAGCGTGCCAGGAGTTCGGTCCGGGCGATCGCAGCAGGATCGTCCAGCATTCCGAACACTGAGTCGCTGGCCGCAAGAAGTTCGTCATCGGAGTACTGGGCCAGCGGACCGCACCCCGACGGGTCAATGGACGCCGCGAATTCCCCGGTGATTTCAACGGTCCTGGAACCAGCGCCGGAATCTGAAGCAACGTCGTCCCGCCGCGGCGTGAAATCGAGCGAAACCCCCGATCCGGTGGATACGCCGCCGTCGCTGGCGCCGCCGTCGATCGCGTTGAGGTCATTGCGGAGTCCTACCAGGGCGACCGATTCGACGAAGGCGGCCCGGGAGAGATCCACGCGGATGTGGGCGGTGATGCCCATCCGGCGGATGCGGCGAATAACCAGCACAAGGGCGGGGCGGGAATCGTGGTTAAGGCTCCCCCGGACATCAATCCGGACAACATCGGAGGTGACATCGAGTTTAACGAGGGCGTGAAGTTTGCGGTCCATAGGTACTCCAAAAAAGGGTGTCTATGGCCGACGGCTCAACCTTGGCCAGCGTATCCTCCGCGCACCGCCAGCACAAGCCTGCGGTCAGCGCGCAGGCTTGTGCTGGCCGGTAGCGGAGGACCGGGCCCGGCCCGCACCGGCTAGCTTGCCTGGATTCGGCCCTGTCCGCGGTTCTGGCCCTGGCCCGGCTCCTCGAAGTGGGTGCGTGCTTCCGCGCCGCCCACCGAATCCACCAATGACCTGGCGATGTCCCGGAGCTTGACGTTGCTGTTGCTGGAGGCATCAGTCAGGATCTGGACCGCCGCTTCCTGGCTGCAGCGGTTTTGCGCCATGACAATTCCCACGGCGATATCGATGGTGGTCCGGGACTCCAACGTGGCCCGAAGGTTGGTGGCGCTGTCTGTGTGCAGCGAAAACCTGACGGCCAGCCGCAGCGCCTGCGAAATTTCGCGCGTGTAGCCCCTGGCGCGGGCCGCTGCCTTCTCATCGAATTTGCGTGGAACGTCCGAGTAGAGGTTCAGGGCGGCCTTGGCATCACCCTGGAGGTGGAACGGGAGGGACAGCACGGACCGAAGCCCGTGCGAGGCGACGGCATTTGCGTAGTCAGGGCCCCAGCGGTCCTCCTCGAAGAGGTCCGGAACGTGGACTTCCCGTTCCTCCTCCGCAGCCGTCAGGCAGGGCCCCTGGGACAGCGAGTACTGGATTTCGTCCACCTCGCGCGCGGAATCGCTGCTCCAGCCGATGGTGGCCGCCTTGCGGTCCCGGAGCAAGGTAATGCCGCACAGCGCGTCGTCGCCGTCGCCCGCCATCTGGTGCGCGGAAAAGCGCGCCAGTTCGTTGAGGAAGTCCTCGAAATCCGCACTCTCCAGGATGAGGTTCTGGATCTGGTCGACGGTGGTGGGGTTTGGGTTGGACGGGAGCATGGCGCGTTTTCTCCAGGGACAGGTGCACGGGGTCGTAAGGCAAATGGTAAGCCACCGGCGGAGGACCGTCCACGCAGGCTTGGCTACCGGAAGCTGGTCTCCGAGGACACCGGAGCGGCATTGGGCCGCGTGGCCTCAACGGCAGCTGTCGCCTGGCGGAGGTGTCCGGTTCGGGGAAGCGCCTTGACGTTCCGGGCGGGAATCCCCTAGCTCAGGCCGAGTTCGTCCTTGCCGAACGCAAACAGGTACGGCACGCCGGTCTCGGCTTCGATCTTTTCCTTGGCCCCGGTGTCGCGGTCCACGATGACGGCGACCGCAACTACGTTGCCGCCGGCGTTCCGGACACCCTCCACGGCGGTCAGGGCGGAGCCACCCGTGGTGGACGTGTCCTCAAGTACCAGGACCTTGCGGCCTTCCACCGATGGGCCTTCCACCTGGCGGCCCATGCCGTAGGACTTCTGCGCCTTCCGGACAACGAAGGCATCCACGTTGCGGCCCCGGTCCACGGCGGCGTGCATCACTGCGGTGCCCACCGGGTCGGCGCCCATGGTGAGGCCGCCGGCGCACTCGAAGTCGATCCCGGCGTCATCGATCAGCGAGAGCATGACCTGGCCAACGAGCTTGGACGCTTCGTGGTGCAGGGTGATGCGGCGGAGGTCGATGTAGTAGTCGGCCTCGGCTCCGCTGGACAGGATCACCTTGCCGCGGACCACGGCGAGTTCCTTGATGAGTTCAAGCAGGCGGGCACGGGCGGCAGTGGCATCAAGCGGGGCAGTCATGGGGTCCAGTTTAGTGGCTCCGGGATTTATGACGGCGCGGTCCGCGTTGCGGGGGAACCGGCGGAACGGCCAAGGGACTTTCTACTCTATGCAGCCACCCCGGGGAGGAGTCCGATGGAGTCATGACGGCCGGAACCGCTCCATCGACCCGCTGGCCCGCAATCCCCAAGGACATCCGCGGCCTCGCAGTCCGCCCGAACATGGTGGACTACGAGGCCAGCCGCGCCGCGTTCTCCTGGGATGAGGCGCGGCATGCACTGTCAGGACTGCCCGACGGCGGCATCAACATTGCCTACGAGGCCGTGGACCGCCACGCCGCGGGCGAGCTGGCAGGCCATGAAGCGCTGCGCTTCATTCGCGCCGACGGTACCGCCCGTTCGTTGAGTTACGCAGAGCTGGCGGAACAGACCGGACGGTTTGCCGGCGTCCTGCAGGGGCTGGGAGTCGGCCGCGGGGAACGGGTCTTTTCGCTCCTGGGCCGCACGCCGGAGTTGTACGTGGCGGTCTTGGGAACGCTCAAGAACGCCAGCGTGTTCTGCCCCCTCTTTTCCGCCTTCGGCCCCGAGCCCGTCCGTCAGCGTCTTCACCTGGGATCCGGCCGTGCCCTGGTCACCACTCGGGCACTGTACCGGCGGAAGGTTGCCCAGATGCGGGACGAGCTGCCGGAGCTGGAGCACGTGCTTCTGATCGATGCGGACGGCCTGCCGGACCCCGGAACCCTGGATCTGGCCGAACTGATGCGGGACGCGCAGCCGCGGGAAACCGTCCCGACCCGGGCCGAAGAAATGGCCCTGCTGCACTTCACCAGCGGCACCACCGGCACCCCCAAAGGGGCCATCCATGTGCATGACGCCGTCACGGCGCACCGCGCCACAGGCTTCTTTGCACTGGACCTCCACCCGGACGACGTCTACTGGTGCACGGCCGATCCCGGCTGGGTCACGGGCACCTCCTACGGTGTGATCGCTCCCCTGACCCACGGGGTGACCACCATCGTGGACGAAGAGGAAATGGACGCGGACAGGTGGTACCGGATCCTCGCCGAGCAGCGCGTCACCGTCTGGTACACCGCCCCCACCGCGCTGCGCATGCTGATGAAGGCCGGGGCTGACCATGCGGCCGGGCACGATCTGTCCGCACTGCGGTTTGTGGCCAGCGTGGGCGAGCCACTCAACCCCGAAGTGGTGGTGTGGGGCCAGGAAGCCTTCGGTCAGCCTGTCCATGACAACTGGTGGCAGACCGAAACCGGCGGAATCATGATTTCGAACTACCCCGCCATGGAGATCCGGCCCGGCTCCATGGGCCGGCCCCTGCCCGGCATCGAGGCCGCCATTGTGGCCCGGGACCAGGACGGCAAGCCAGTGCTCCGGAACGGCGAAGCCGTGCTGGTGAACGAGCCGGATGCGGTGGGCGAACTGGCCCTCCGTCCGGGCTGGCCGTCCATGTTCCGCGGCTACCTCCACGAAGACGAGCGGTACCGGCGTTGCTTTGCCGGCGGCTGGTACCTCACCGGGGACCTCGCGAAGAAGGACGCCGACGGGTACTTCTGGTTTGTCGGCAGGGGCGACGACGTCATCAAGTCCTCCGGGCACCTGATCGGTCCGTTCGAGGTTGAGAGCTCGCTGATGGAACACGAAGCCGTGGCCGAGGCAGGGGTGATCGGCGTCCCCGATCCAGTTGCCGGCGAAGTGGTCAAGGCCTTCGTGGAACTTCGCACCGGGTGGCAGCCCTCGGAGGCGCTCAAGCTCGACATCATCGGTTTTGCCCGCAAACGGCTGGGCCCGGCGGTGGCTCCCCGACTTCTGGACTTCACCGAGGCACTGCCCAAGACCCGGAGCGGCAAGATCCTCCGGCGGCTCCTGAAGGCCCGTGAACTCGGCCTCCCCGAGGGGGACACCTCAACCATCGAGTCACCTCCCGGCAGCTACCCCGGAGCGCCGGCATGACCGGCACGTCAGCACGGGGAACTGGAAGCGGGGACTCCGACCATAGGAGGCACCTGCTCCACCAGATGCTGCGGGTACGGCGGCTCGAGGAGCAGTGTGTGGAGCTCTACAGCGCGGCCAAGATCCGCGGATTCCTGCACGTCTACATCGGTGAGGAAGCCGTCGCCGCAGGTGTGATGAGCACCCTGGGTCCGGATGACGCCGTGGTGGCAACGTACCGCGAACACGGCCACGCCCTGTTGCGCGGCGTGCCGGCGGGAGCCATCCTGGCCGAAATGTACGGTTACGTGGAGGGCTGCTGCCGGGGCCGCGGCGGCTCCATGCACCTGTTTGACGCCGCCACCCGCTTCTACGGCGGCAACGCGATCGTGGCGGGCGGCCTGCCATTGGCTGTAGGCCTGGCACTGGCGGACAAGATGTCCGGGCGCTCCCGGGTGACGGCCTGCTTCTTCGGCGAGGGCGCCGTGGCCGAGGGTGAATTCCACGAAAGCCTGAACCTTGCGGCACTCTGGCAACTGCCCGTCCTGTTCTGCTGCGAGAACAACCTTTACGCCATGGGCACCGCGCTGGCCCGCTCCGAATCGCAGACCGACATCGCCCTCAAGGCGGCCAGTTACGAGATCGCCTCGTGGTCCGCGGACGGGATGGACGTGCTCGCCGTCGAAGAAACCGCCCGGCGCGCGGTGGATGCCGTCCGGGCAGGCGGCGGACCGCATTTCCTCGAGCTCCGGACCTACCGTTTCAGGGCCCACTCCATGTTCGATCCCGAACGGTACCGCGACAAGGCGGAGGTCTCGCGCTGGATGGAGCGTGATCCGATCGACAAGCTCCGGAACACCCTGGAAGCCGCCGGGCAGTTGACGGACAAGGACTGGAAATCCATCCAGCTGGATGTGGAGGCCGAAGTGAAGGCGGCGGTCGAGTTTGCCGAGGCGGGCACACCGGAGCCGGTGGAGGACCTGACCCGCTTCGTCTACAGCGAGCGGAGCCCGCAATGAAGACCACCTACCGCGAGGCCATGCGGGCAGCCATCAGAGATGCCATGCAGCGCGACGGGCGGGTGTTCCTCATGGGCGAGGATGTTGGCGCGTACGGCGGGTGCTTCGCCGTGAGCCTTGGCCTCTTCGAGGAGTTCGGTCCGGAACGGATCAGGGACACCCCGCTGTCCGAATCCGGCTTCGTGGGCGCAGGGATCGGGGCAGCCCTGGGCGGGATGCGGCCCATTGTTGAGATCATGACCGTCAATTTCAGCCTGCTGGCGCTGGATCAGCTGGTGAACAACGCGGCCACCCTGCTGCACATGTCCGGCGGCCAGTTCAACGTGCCGCTGGTCATCCGGATGACAACAGGCGCCGGCCGCCAGCTCGGTGCCCAGCACTCCCACAGCCTGGAGGGGTGGTACGCGCACATCCCGGGCCTGCGGATCCTCACCCCTGCAACCCTGGAGGATGCCCGCGGAATGCTGTGGACGGCGCTGGAAGACCCTGATCCGGTGCTCATCTTCGAGCACGGCACCCTGTACAACGTGGCCGGGGAGCTCGCTGACGACGCCGGCCCCGTGGACATCAGCACGGCAGCGGTCCGCCGTCCCGGCAAGGATATTTCGCTCATCACCTACGGCGGAACACTCCCGACAGTGCTCGACGCCGCCGCCCGGCTGGCGGGCGACGGCATCGACGCCGAGGTGCTCGATTTGCGCGTGCTGCGCCCGCTCGATGACGCCGCCATTCTGGGCAGCGTGGCCAAGACCCACCGTGCCGTTGTCGTGGATGAGGGCTGGCGGAGCGGCAGCATCTCCGCGGAACTGAGTGCACGGATCACCGAAAATGCCTTCTTCGACCTGGACGCCCCCGTGGGCCGCGTCTGCAGTGCCGAAGTTCCGTTGCCGTACGCCAAACACCTGGAACTGGCGGCGCTGCCCACGGCAGAACGCATCGTCGCTGCTGCCCGGGAGGCGGTAGGGACCCGTGGGTGAATTCAGGATGCCCTCCCTGGGCGCGGACATGGAGCACGGCAAGATGGTGGAGTGGCTGGTCAAGCCCGGCGACTTTGTGCACCGCGGCGATGTGGTGGCCGTGGTGGACACGGACAAGACCGTGATGGACGTGGAGACCTTCGAAGAGGGCGTGGTGGCCGAACTCCTGGTGGACGTCGGCGCCACAGTTCCGATCGGCACTCCGCTGGCGCGGATCACCCAGACCCCCGATGACGGTGCGGGGCCCGGTGCGGAGCCTGCTGAGGGCGGCGCGGCAGGCGCGGCGGGCGCGGCGCACGTTCCTCCACCGGTCCGCCATTTGGCACACCAGCTGGGGCTGGACACTTCAAACATCCGCGGCACGGGAAAGCACGGGGCGCTTACCCGCGCCGATGTGGAACACGCTGCGGCTGCCCAGCACCCTTCCAAGCCCGCCCCAGCCCCGCATGCTCCCGCCGTTTCAGCTGCGCCGCACACGGCACACGTGCGGTCCTCTCCCCGCGCCCGACGGCTCGCGGAAGAGCTGGGCGTCGACATCGGCACGGTGCCAGGCACGGGACCGGACAGCGCAGTGACGGAAACTGACATCCGGCGTGCCGCCAGTTCGGCGGTGCCGCCGGCACCGCCCGAGCTGCCTGTGCCCGCGCCCGGGAAAGGGATGCCCGCCGTCGAATTGGCGCAGCCCCTGGCGGCCTCCGAGCCGCACGACCGTGCGGCCAGCCTCCGGCGTTCCGTCGGATCGCTGATGTCCCGGTCCAAAAAGACCATTCCTCACTACTACCTCAGCACTACGCTGGACCTGCGCGCCGCCGTCGCCTGGATGGAGCAGGTCAACCTGCAGCGGCCGGTGGCCTCCCGGCTGGTTTCCTCAGCTCTGCTGTTGAAGGCAACCGCGCTGGCGGCCCGGGAGAATCCCGAAGTCAACGGCTTCTTCACCGACGGCGACTTCCGGCCAAGCAGTTCCGTACACCTCGGCGTGGCAGTGGCCCTGCGGCACGGCGGACTGGTGGCGCCTGCCATCCACGACGCTGACACCCTGGCAGTCGACGTACTAATGCAGAACCTGCGGGACCTCGTCAGCCGCGCCAGGGCAGGCCACCTTCAGCGCGCCGAAATGGCCGACCCCACCATCACGGTGACGAACCTCGGGGACCTCGGAGTGGAGGCGGTGTACGGCGTCATCTATCCGCCACAGGTGGCTATGGTGGGGTTGGGCCGGGTGGTGGAGCAGCCCTGGGCCCAAAACGGCATGTTGGGTGTGCGGCCTGCCGTCACCGCTACGCTTTCAGCCGACCACAGGGTCAGCGACGGGCTCCGGGGCGCCCGTTTCCTGGCCCGCATCGACGAACTGCTGCAGAAACCGGAGGAGCTATGAACGAGCAGGACGCACGGCGGGCCGTACACACGGCCATCGGCCAGGTTGCGCCGGACGTGGACTTTGACGGGCTCGATGAAACCTCCAGGCTGCGGCAGGACCTGGAACTCGATTCGCTGGACTTCCTGCGGCTCGTGGAAACGATCGACGAGTCCACTGGCGTTGATATCCCCGAGCGCGACTACACCGCAGTGGCCACCGTCAAGGGTCTGATCGACTACCTGGTGGCCCGCGGCTGACCGCGGCGGGCGAAGCCGGGCGCATGCTCCGGCCGGGGCCCGAAGGCAATGAGACGCGGCATGAGCCTGGTCACCGCGGGAACGTGCCTGGCAACAAACACCACCACGCGAGGTACTCCGGACCGCCGTCCGGCAAACAACGGAACGAACACTGCCCGGTGCATGATGCGCTGGACGGTCTGTACCACGACGGTGGGCATCCGCCGCCGCCGTTCCACCGCAGCGAGATCCTGCACTGTCACTTGCCCGCGAAGGAGGGCCGGCGCGAGCCGGGCCGCCGCAGCCACCGCGTCCTGGATGGCCAGGTTGATGCCTACGCCGCCCGCCGGGGACATCGCATGCGCGGCGTCCCCGATGCACAGCAGGCCATCCACATACCAGCGCCGCAACCGGTCCAGCCGGACATCAAGCATATGAAGGTCATCGAGCGAACGGATCGAGTCCACCCGGTCCGCCAGATCAGGACGAAGGCCTGCCACCCGCTGGCGGAACCGTTCCAACCCTTCGGCACGGATTCGCGCGTCCGTGCCCTTGGGACCCAGGTAACCCATCTGGTAGTAGTCATCACGGAACAGCGCGATCATGGCTTCGGTTCCCCGGAATGCCGGAACGATGCCGGCCACCGCGCCCTTTTCCGAGGCGTGGCGCGGGAGCTTGAACCACCAGGTGTCGAACGGAACGGGGAATTCCTTGGGTTGCAATCCTGCTGCCCGGCGCAGCACGGAGTGGCGCCCGTCCGTGGCCACCACAAGGTCCGCCAGGATGGCACCTTCGGAACCGCGGCGGGTCCGGTAGCGGACGCCGGTGACGCGGCCGCCGTCGGACATTAACGATGTGGCTTCATGCTCCATCAGGAGGGTGAAGGTGGGCTCACGCGCTGCTTCGCCGGCCAGGAAGCTCAGGAAATCCCACTGCGGCATCATGGCGATGTAATTGTAGGGCGGCTTCAAGGAGGAGAAATCGCCGAGCGTCAGCATGCCGCCGCCCGGGAGTGGGATGGCGGCGGCGTTCAGCCTGCTCTGCGGCAGTTTCCGGAACTGGTCCCCCAGTCCCAGCTCGTCAATCAGCCTGATGGTGGACGCGTGCACGGTGTCGCCGCGGAAGTCCCGCAGGAAGTCGCCATGCTTTTCGAGGACGGTGACCTCCACACCGGCCCGTGCCAGCAGCAGGCCGAGCATCATGCCCGCCGGTCCCCCGCCCACCACAACGCACCCCGTTCGCTCCATGCACCCACGCTACGCCCCGGGCATGCGGGAGCACAGAGCGCGAACGGACACTTGAGTCCCGGATTGCAGGGCCGCAAGTGTCCGTTCGCGCTGCTGCCCCGCTAGAGCCGGGTGTCGAAGGAATCGCAGAAGACGTTGTCGTTGAACGTTCCCTGGAATTCCGACGTGCCCATGATCTTTTGGATGGTCGCCCGAATGGCCTCGGGCGTTCCGGCGTGGGCGTTGATGGCGGTTTTCACCATCGGCACGTCAATCAGGTGGTTGGGCTGATTGAGCGAGACGAACACGGTGGGGACTTCGGTGACGTACCACGGGATCTCCACGGCCATCGGTGAGGACCACTTGATCCGGATGGCTGCCTCCTGGGCGAAGCCCTTGACATTGGCGAACACGAAGGCCGCATCGTACTTGTCCGCGTAGTCGCCGGTGGCTTCCTCGGAGATGATCGACATGAAATTCACGCCGGTCTCCCCCGCCGCCTCCCGCTGGTCCGCCGTCTTGAACAGGTGCACCTCAAAGCCGGCGCTTTCCAGTTCGGCCTTGACGGTGTCCAGGTAGGCCAGCGGATCAGCCCGGGTGAAGTCCGAGCCGCCGGAGATGCCGTACAGGCGGATCCGTTTATGCGTCTCCGGCGTGATGGGCAGGTTGTTGGCCGTGTCCTTGATCAGCGTGACGGTCTTGTCCGCGATCTCTGCCGCGACGGCCCGGTGGGCATCGCTGCCGATCTTCGCCAGCGCCTCAACCGGCGGCACAAGCTCGGCGGCTGGCTTGAGGTGCAGCCCGAGGCTTGCCTTGAGGGCCAGGATCCGGCGCAGTGCATCGTGCAGGCGCTGCTCGGTGATGACGCCGGACTTGTAGCCGTCCATCATGTACCCGAAGTCCTCGGCCGGGTTGCGGAAGAACAGGAACATGTCGCAGCCGGCGGCGATAGTGGCCGGAACCAGGTCCTTGCGCCTCATGGCCTGGGTGAGGCCGATCATCTGCGAGGCGTCAGTAAGGATCAGTCCGTTGAAGCCCAGCTCGCCGCGGAGCAGGTCCTGCAGCAGTTCCGGGGACAGCGTGGCGGGCAGGATGTCCTTGTCCGCCGTTCCCGGGCGGAAATGCCGTGTGACCTCCGGCGCGCCGATGTGCCCGATCATGATGGACTGCACGCCGTGCCCGATCATCTCGCGGTACACGTGCCCGTAGGTCCTGTTCCAGTCCTCGTAGCCGAGGGTGTTGTAGGAGGTGACCACGTGCTGGTCGCGTTCGTCCATGCCGTCGCCGGGGAAGTGCTTCATTGCACAGACGGTAGGGGATTCGCTGATGCCGTCGAAGTACTCCTTGGCGCGCTCCACCACGATCTCCGGCGTGTTGCCGAAGGCCCGGGTGGAGATCACCGTGTTCCGCCAGTTGTAGTGAATGTCCACGATCGGCGCGAACGCCCAGTTGCAGCCCAGTGCCGCGGTTTCCACCCCGGCCACCTGCCCCATCTTCCGGGCGATGGCCTTGTCCGGGTGCGAGCCGGCCTGCAGGTGCGTCGAGACAAATGTTCCGTCGTCGCAGCTTCCGGCTCCCCCCATTTCCGGGTTGGAGGCCACCAGGAGCGGGATCCGGGTCCTGGACTGCGCGTAGCGGATGTGTTCCTGCACGGCTGTGGAGGGTCCCGGCCGGTAGCGCATGCCGCCCACGTGGTAGGTGTCCAGGACACCGTCCAGATACTTCGGGGAGTAGTCGTTGTTGTGGTTGATGAACAGCTGCCCGATTTTTTCCTCGAGGCTCAGTCCGGCGATGGTGGATTCCACCCATGCAACGGCATCGCCGTCGAGATTGAACGGCGCGGCCTGGAGGTCGACGTCGAACTGGCGCGGTTGGGTGCCCGGGGCACTCTGGTACGCCACACCGGAAGTTCCGACGGCGGCTCCGGCGACGGCGGCAATGCCGGCCAGCGCTTCGGTCACCACCTGGTCAACCGGGGCGGCGATGTCCACCACAATTCCTGCTTCGTCGGCTTCGAGCGGTTCGAGGGTTGCGAGCTGGGATTCCAGGAGGGCGGGCGGCATGAAGTGGCCGGTGCGTCCTTCAGTGCGCGCCCTGAGCACTTCTTTGCTGCCGTGCAGGTGCAGGAACACGGTGTCCGGTGCCTGCTCCCGGATGGCGTCGCGGTAGCTGCGCCGCAGGGCAGAGCAGGCGAGCACCAGGCCGCCGTCGCCGGCGTTGGCCAGCTCCGCGCCCACGGTGGCCAGCCAGGGCCACCGGTCCTCGTCGGTCAGCGGCGTGCCGGCCGCCATCTTGGCCACGTTTTCCACGGGGTGGAGGGAGTCGCCGTCGAGGAACGGAACGCCCAGTTCGCGGGCCACGAGGTCGCCGATGGTGGTCTTGCCGCAGCCGGAGACGCCCATCACGATGATGCGGTGCTTGCTGTTCACTGCCGGTGCCTCACCAGTCATGGACGGTGCCGTCGACGAGGCGGTTGTAGGGCAGGTAGGCCTGCTGGTACGGGTACGTGGCGGCTGCTTCTTCGTTGAATTCGACGCCGATGCCGGGCTTGTCGCCCGGGTGCAGGTAGCCGTCCACGAACGTCATGGACTGCTCGAACACCGTGTTGGTCGCGTCGGAGTGCTGCATGTATTCCTGGATGCCGTAGTTGTGGATGGCCAGGCCCACGTGCAGCTGGGCGGCGAACCCGACCGGGGAGATGTCGGTGGGGCCGTGGAAGCCGGACTTGATCTGGTACTGCGCGGCGAAGTCCATGACCTTCTTCAGCGGGGAGATCCCGCCGAAGTGCGTGGACGCTGCCCGGACGTAGTCGATCAGCTGTTCCTTGATGATGGTCTGGTAGTCGTACACGGTGTTGAAGATTTCGCCGATGGCCAGCGGGGTGGTGGTGTGCTGGCGGACCAGGCGCAGGGCCTCCTGGTTTTCGGCCGGGGTGCAGTCCTCGAGCCAGAACAGGTCATAGGGTTCCAGGGCCTTGCCCAGCTTGGCGGCCTGGATCGGGGTCATGCGGTGGTGGCCGTCGTGCAGCAGCGGCAGCTCCGGGCCGAACTCGTTCCGGACGGCCTCGAAGACGGACGGCAGGTGGCGCAGGTAGGCCCGGGTGTCCCAGTCCTCCTCCACCGGGAACGCGCCGCGGCCGGCGGGTTCGTAGTCGTAGCGTTCACCCGAGGCCTGGGCCTGGGCGGCGACACCGTAGACGGCTTTGATGCCCGGAACGGCGGTCTGGATGCGGACCGACTTGTAGCCGAGTTCCAGGTGCTCGCGGACCGAGTCGAACAGGGAGGGGATGTCCGCGCCGGAGGCGTGGCCGTAAGCGCGCAGGCCGTTGCGGGAAGCCCCGCCGAGGAGCTGGTAGACCGGCATCCCGGCCATTTTGCCCTTGATGTCCCAGAGCGCCATGTCCACGGCGGCGATCGCGGCCATGGTCACCGGCCCCCGGCGCCAGTAGGAGCTGCGGTACAGGAACTGCCAGGTGTCCTCGATCCGGTGCGGGTCCTTGCCGATCAGCAGCTGCGCAACGTGTTCCTTGAGGTACGCGGCAACGGCGAGCTCGCGGCCGTTCAGGGTGGCGTCACCGATGCCGGTCACGCCGTCCTCCGTGGTGATCCGGAGGGTCACGAAGTTACGGGACGGGCTTGTGACAAATACTTCGGCTGCAACGATCTTCATGAAGTTCAGCTGTTCCTTCCGGGAATCAGGTGGGTAGTTGTGGCGACGTTGTCGGTGAAGGTGCCGCACAGGCCCGCTACCATCGACACGGTCTGGGCGTCGTTTCCCAGCTGGGGGCTGACCAGGCTTAGGAGGGCGGCTACCCTTTCCTGTCCCCGGGACCTGTTCGCCGTCCCAATGGCGGCGGACAACGGGTCCTGAAGCCCGTTTTGTTCGGACACACAGTCGACCCAGGCCGCCAGCATCAGGGCACTGCCGGCGCCGGATCGGCCCTGGGATCTTTCGGCGGTCAGGACCGGCAATGCCCTCATCCGGAGCTTGGTGGTGCCGTCCGCGGCAATCTGGGAGAGGTGGTGGGCAATGCGGCTGTTGCCGAACCGGTCCAGCAGGGCCAGGCGGTACTCGGGAACATGGAGCTCTCTTCCGTGCAGATGGGCCGCCGCTTCATCCCAGAAGGCTTCCACGGCTTCCCGGCACAGCGGATCCTCAAGTGCCTGTGCAACCGTGGTGTGCCCCCGGAGCTGACCGGCGTATGCCAGGAGCGAATGGGCGCCGTTCAGGAGCCACAATTTGCGGTTCTCGTACGGTTCGATGTCGTCCACCACGACGGCGCCGGCATCCTCCCATCGGGGCCTGCCGTTCGGGAAGTCCCCGCTGATCACCCAGTCCCGGAACGGCTCCGCCACCACCGGTGAGCTGTCCAGGTACCCGCATTCTTCAGCCACCTCGGCAATGTCAGCCTCCGTGGTGCGCGGGGTGATCCGGTCCACAGACGTGCTGACAAAACTGACGTGCTCCCCTATCCAGGCTGCGAGCGTCCCGTCCCAGGCTTCCGCCATTCCGGTGACTGCGCGGCGGGCTACGTCCCCGTTGCCGGAGAGGTTGTCGCAACTCACGACGGCGATGGGGCCGGCCGCGGCGTCCCTGCGAGCGGCGAGGGAGAACACCAGCCGGCCCAGCGGCGTCGTCAGCGTCCCGCCCGTGCCGGCATCTGTCAGCACGGCGAGATCGCCGGCGACGCCAGGCGAATCGGCGTCGAAGCTGCCGTTGGAGGCCAGCCCGTAGGCGGCTTCCGTGATGGTCAGGGTCACCATGGCAGTTTCCGGCGCGGAGATCAGCTCACCGAGCCTGCCGACGTCGGCGCCGTCGACCGCTTCGACAACGCTTCCGATGACTTCGAACCTGTCCCCGTTGCCGGTGCGCTCGATCAGCGTAAACAGGCCGTCCTGCGCCGCGAGCGCAGCGGCCGCATCCGGCCGCCTGCCCGTGAAGGCGGCGATCCCCCATTCGCTGCCGTCACCGGCGTGCTGCGTGTACCAGGCCTGGTGCGAACGATGGAAGGCGCCGAGGCCAAGATGGACGATCCGCACCGGTGCCTTGGGCAGCGGGCGAAGCCCCCGGTCCAGCACGGGCAGGCTGTTGGCGCTCACAGCTTGAACACCCTGCGCGGCGAGGAATCGACGATGTCCACGATGAGTTCATGCGCACGTTGTTCGCTGATCCGGTGCTCGGCCACGAGGCGTGCCAGGAAGGATGACTCGATCCGGCGGGACGTGTCGTGGCGGGCCGGAATGGAGCAGAACGCGCGGGTGTCGTCGATGAACCCGGAGGATCGTGAGAAACCGGCGGTTTCCGTAACCGCGGCCCGGAAGCGCAGCATTGCATCAGGCGCGTCCAGGAACCACCACGGTGCCCCGATGTACACAGACGGGTAGAAACCGGCCAGCGGTGCCAGTTCACGTGAAAACACGGTCTCGTCCAGGGTGAACAGCACCAGGTGGAAGTCCTTGGCGGTGCCGAAATCCTGCAGCAGCGGCCGGATGGCCTCGGTGTAATTTACCGCGAACGGAATGTCATGCCCCGTGTCCGCCCCAAAGGCCTCGAAAGTGGGAGCGTGGTGGTTACGGTACGAGCCTGGGTGGATGGTCATGACCAGCCCGTCCTCGACGGACATCCTCGCCATCTCGTACATCATGTGGGCCTCGAAGGCCTGGCAGTCCTCCGGAGTCGCTTCCCCTGACCTGGCACGCTCGAACAGCCGCTCCGCATCCGCCTTGTCCATTTTCAGGGTGGCCGGGGTCCGGACGCCATGGTCTGCAGACACTGCCCCGTTTGCCACGAAGTGCCGCCGTCTTGATTCCAGGGCGCTGATGTAGCCCGAATATCCGGACGCACCCGAACCGGCGGCAGCAATGAGCCGTTCCACGTTGTCGTGCCAGGCCGGATGGGCAATGTTCAGGTACTGGTCCGGACGGAAGGTCGGCAGGACACGGCCGGCGAAGGCAGGGTCCGCGGCCAAGGCGGCATGGCTGTCCAGGGAGTCCAGCGGATCGTCCGTGGTGGCCAGCACCTCGATGTTGAATTCCTTGAACAGCTGCCGCGGCCGGAACCCAGGTTCGGCAAGCTTGGCCGAAATCGCGTCGAAGATGCGATCTGCGTTCTCCGCGTTCGGTTCGTCGTGCAGGCCGAAGACAAACTCGAATTCCTGCCGGATCCAATACCCTGAGGCCGTGCCCTCGAAGTCGGGCCACGCGGCACAGAAGTTGCGCCAGATCTGTCGCGAGCCTGCAGTGGAGTCGCCGAGCCCCAACTGGTCCATCGGGACGCCCCCAGCGTGGATCAGGCGGGTCACATAGTGATCCGGCGTGACCAGCAGGGCGGCAGGATCGGGGAAGGGCAGGTTCTGTTCAATCACTGCTGCGTCCACGTGACCGTGCGGTGAAATGATCGGAAGACCCTCCACCAGGGTGTACAGCGAGCGGGCAATGTCCCGTACTCCAGGTTCCGCGGGGAGAAGCCGGTCCGGATGGGCTGCTATTGTGTGCGCCATGGTCTCAACGGGCCCCGGCCCCGGCGGTGAGTCCGGCGATGGCCGCGGTACGCCGCAGGTAGTCAAGGTTGGCGGCGGTTCGTTCGGCGAGGGGAAGCTCCGTGGAGAAATCTTCCACCGTGACCCAGCCGTCGTAGCCATGGGCAGCCAACGCGTGGAAGTACTCAAGGACGCTCCCCTGTCCGGACTGCAGCGGTGCCCATTCGTTCTGGAAGACTGCCGCTCCGGATGCGTCCGTCTCGTCCCGGCGGACCCACACGGCGTTCTTGACGTGAATATGCGCCAGGTATTCTCCCAGGAGCTCGAAGGCTGGAAGGTAGTCTTCCTGGCCTTCGATCAGCAGATTGCCCAGGTCGTGGATGACCCCGACATGCCGCGGGTCCAGACCCTCCAGCAGGCGCCGTGCAGAGGAAGCGGACGCCGTAATCGTGCGATGGTGCAGTTCCACCAGTGCCTTCACTCCGTGGTGGGCGGCCCGTTCCGCCACCCACTCGAAATCACGGCGTGCCGACTCAAAAAGAACAGGGTACGGGATTCCGCTGGGCTCCTCATTCCCCCATCCGGCAGTCCCCAGCGGAAGCGTGGTCACGCGGACCTGGCCCGCGCCCAAGGCGGCGGTCGCCGCCAGCATGCGCTCGACGTCATCGTGGTTGTCGCACCGGGCATAGCCGCCAATCCCGGAGAACTCCAAGCCGGCGTCGCGGGTGATGGCAGCGATCCGCTCCAGGTTGCCTTCGAGGCCCGTCAGCGGGATGGTGGCCCTGTTGCCGGCCCAGAAACCGGGCTCGGGCGCCTCCGCCTGGTCCGTGACCCGCCATTCGATGCCGTCCCACCCCTGTGCGGAGAGGTGGGCGACTGCGTCCTCCGGAGTCCAATCAGGCGTGGAGGCCGTGAATACTGAGAATTTCATCGCTTCAGGCGCTTTCTGTCGAAGTGGATCCTGTACGGACTTCAAGGTCGTTGTACTTTCCTGCCAGGACGTCCTCGAACAGGACCGCCTGGTTAAGGGTGGCCGACACGTAGACGGCGCGGACGGTGGCCAGGGCGTTGACTGCATCGCTAACGGTCACGCCAGGCTGGCGGCCCTCGGCGATGGCCCCCAAGATGTCGCGGTACTGGCGGACATGGCCGGCCGGGTACACCGTGGGATCCTTGGCCTCGTAGTCCTCTGCCGGGTACTTGGCAAGTTCCTCCTGTGCCTGGTTGCCTCCGCCCTGGAGCCCCATGTCCGCGGACGCGTCGCCGATGTCCTTGGCGTGGAAATACTGCAACTGGTCGTTGTCCACCACCGCGGAGCCTTCCGAGCCCATGAGCTGGACCCGCACCGTCAGCCCCGGGTAGGCGGCCGTCGTGGCATGCAGGACGGCCAGGCCGCCGTTTTCGAATGTCACGGTGGCAACGGCGGTGTCTTCCACCTCGATCCGCTCGTGTGCCAGGCGGGCCGTGTGGGCGTGGATCTCCACCGGCCGGCCCATGAACCACAGGAGCAGGTCCACTGTGTGGACACCCTGGTTCATGAGGGCTCCGCCGCCGTCCATCGACCAGGTGCCGCGCCAGTCCCCGGAATCGTAGTAGCCCTGCCCCCGCCACCACGCCACGGAGGCGATAGCGGAGGTTAGCCGGCCAAAGCGGCCCTTGGCCACGGCATCCGCAACGGCAACGCTCGCCTGGTCAAAACGGTGCTGGCTGATCACGGAGGCGACGACGCCGCGGCTGGCGGCTTCGTTTGCTGCCGCCTCGATCTCCTGGGCACGGCTCAGATCGACGTCAAGCGGCTTTTCGATGACCACGTGCTTACCGGCCGCCAGGACTTCAAGCCCCTGCTGGATGTGCAGTCCACTGGGAGTGGCCAGAGCCACCAGATCAATTTCTTTGGCGGCCAGCGCCAAACTGATGGTAGCGAAGACGGAGGGCCTCGGCCGCCCACTCGCCTCGATGAAGTCGGCAAGGGACTCGGCCGCGTCCGGGATGGCGTCAACCAGCGCCTCAATGCTGGTCCCGGGGAATTCCTGCAGGGCAACTGCGTGGGTGCGGCCGATGACGCCGCATCCCGTGATTGCTACCTTCAATGTCTCATTCATACTGTCTGGACTCCTGCTTCTGCTGTGACTTTTGCAAACGCCCGGGCGGCAATCCCGAATGCCGTGGGGCCGGAAAATCCGCCGAGTCCGTGCGCGCCGGCAAGGTGGGGTTCAAGGGAAGCGAAGCCAGTGAAGCCGTCGGCCTTGAGCGCCTCCACGGTGCGCAGCACGTCGCCGTCGCCTTCCCCTGCCGGAACCACATGCCCGTTGGCAAAAAGAGCGTCCTTGACCTGCAGGTACTCCAGGTGAGGGCGGAGCTTCCCGTATGCTTCGTCGAACGGCTTTACGCCCACCTGCACGAAGTTGGCCGCGTCCCAGGCCACTTTCAGCGCCGGCGAGTTCACGGATTCGATGATGTCCAGCACACGGTCCGGAACGTCGCCGAAAATGTCCTTCTCGTTCTCGTGCAGCAGAACCACGCCTTCTTCCTCAGCGACGGCAGCCAGCGCGCTCATCCGTTCCATTACGGCGTCACGGATGCTGTCCACGGGCACTGACTCGCCGTAGTAGAAGGAGAAAATGCGGATGTACTTCGCGCCAAGGACTTTGGCTGCGTTGGCGGCACGGCGCAGGCGTTCCACCTCGTGTTCCACCGGAAGGCTGACGTCGACCTTCCCGATCGGGGAGGCGATGGCCGAAACCTTCATGTCCTTCGCCGTCAGCAGCTCGGCGAAGGTGCGGAGCTGGTCGTCGGAGAGGTCCACGATGTTGGTGCCCCAAGCGCTGCGCACCTCAATGTGGTTGGCGCCGAGCGCCTGGAGCACGGCGATCTGGACGGCGGGGTCGTCGTCGATCTCATCCCCGAAGCCTGACAGCGGCCACGAAACCTGGGTGGTTGAAACCATGGTTACTTAACTCCTCCGGCGGTCAGCCCGCCAACTAGATAACGCTGGAAAATCAGGTAAAGAATCACCACGGGGGCTGCGCAGACCAGGGCCGCGGCCATCATCTGGCCGTAGTACGGGATAGCGCCACCTTCCTGGGACGCGCCGAAAATCTGCAGTGCAACGGCCGCGGTCTGGCTTTCGGGACGGGTCATGACGGACGCGAACAGGACATCGTTCCAGCCAAGCAGAAAGGCGAAGATGCCCGAAACGACAATGCCGGGCCAGCTCAAGGGGAGAACGATCCTGAACAGGACGCCCACGTTGCTGGCGCCGTCGATGCGTGCCGCTTCCTCCAGTTCACGCGGAAGCCCGCGTAAGTAGGTGACCATGACCCACGTGGAGAAAGGCATGGCGAACGTCAGGTACGTGACGAACAATCCCCATTGGGTACCGATTACCTGGATGCCCAGATACGTGGCTGCCGAAGAAAACAGCACGAAGACCGGGAGCACCATGAGCGTTCCGGGCACGGACTGCAGTGCAAGGAGTCCCCGCAGGATGGTGAGTCGGCCGCGGAAGCTGTAGCGGACCAGCACAAACGCGGTTGACACTGACAGGGCTGCCGAGACGACCGCCGTGGCGCCGGCAACCAGGACGCTGTTGGCAAGGCCAGTGGCCAGTCCCACGCTGGTCCAGATCTTCGAATAGTTCTCGAAGGTGACCGTGGAGGGCCAGAACTCACCGTTGGCGACCCCAATGTCCGAATTTACCGATGCCAGGAAAATGTACAGCACAGGGATGAGGACGAGTGCGCCCAGGAACACCAGAATGATGGCAAGGAGTGGACGTGGAAGCAGCCGCGTGACTTCGTGCTGCCGGGCGGAGCCCGGACGGGGAACCGAGGCCTCGGCGGCGCGGAGCCTACTCGCTACGGAGGTGCTCATTTCTTTCCTCCAGGTGTTTCGGCGTCGTCAAGCTTGACGGCACGCAGGTAAACGAAAAGCGGAATGGCGATCAGCACCAGTGAGATAAATGCCATTGCTGCGCTGAGGCCGAAGCGGAAGCTCTGGAAGCTGGTGACGTAGGTCAGGATGGGCAGAACCTCGACGTCGGACGGCGCCGGGACGCCGAAAAGGACGAAGGGGAGCGTGAAGTTGTTGATGTGGTGCAGCATTCCGATCAGGAATGCGAGCGAGAGCGGACCCTTCAGGTAGGGGAAAATTACGTAGCGCAGTTTGTTCCACCAGAGCGCTCCGTCAAGGGCCGAAGCCTCATGGACCTCATGATCCACCGCCTGAAGCCCCGAAAGTGCCAGGAGGTAGATGAACGGCCAGGATGCCCAGATCTGCACCAGGACGAGCGTCCAGAAAGTCTGCGGCCCGTTAAGCCACAGTCCGGTTTCGATGCCCACCGTGCCGAGTGCCTTGTCGATGATGCCGTCCGGCTGGAACATGGTGCGCCACACGGTGGCGACCACGAACGAGGGAAGCACATAAGGGATGAGGAAGATGGACCTCACCACGGCCCGTCCTTTGAACGCGTTCTGGGTGGCAACGGCGGCAGCAATGCCCAGCGGCAGGGTCACCACCATGGCGAGCAGCGAATAGCTGACACTCAGCCAGACGGAGTGGAGCAGGGGCGATGTGGTTATTGCCTCGACAAAGTTTTCCACTCCAATGAACGGAGAACTTATCCATCGGCGCAGTGTGTACTGATCCAGATTGAGGGCGGACATGTAGATGCCCAGTACCAGGGGTAGAACGATGATGATGAGCATCAGCGCGCCGCCAGGGATGAGCATCCAGAGCGGACGGTCGCGCTCGCTCAGTCCCTTTCGGCGACCTGTTGGCCGGTTTACGGGTGGCTCCCCTGCTGATGGCGGTTCCGTGACGGCGGACGTTTTCCGGGAGGTCCTGCTTGCGGCGGACTCCGCTGCAAGCAGGACTTCGTTTGAAGCGTCAGTAGACATTAGTACTTATCCTTTTGAAGCGCGGTCGAGGGACGCCTGACCCTTCGTCTGCGCCTCCTTGATCCTTGTTTCAAGGGCGGAGTCGTCGATGCTTCCCTTGGACAGTTCCGGAATCGACTGCACGGTCACGTTCAGAAGCCCGAGCTGGATATCGCCCCAGGCCCCGGTGAAAGGGGTGGCCTTGGACTTGGCTGCGGCATCGGCGATCGGCTTGAGCTTAGGATCAGTGAGGCTGGCCAGTGCTTCGGCGTTCGCCGGAAGGTCGCCGAAAGTCTTCTGGTAGTTGAGCTGCTCATCCTTGGAAGTAATGAGCTTGATGTAGGCGAACGCCAGGTCCTTCTGCTGCGAGTAGTCAGCGACGACAAGGTTGTCTCCGGAGAGGATACTCGCGGCACTTCCGCCGTCACTCTTCGGGCCTGATTCGCCGGGTGCGGTGGTGGGCATCAGCGCGTATTCGTACTTGCCGGCCACGGCCGACTTGTCCAGCGTCGGGATGGAACTCGAGGTTGTCATCATCAAGTAGCCTGCTTTTCCGCTGGCAAAGGAGGCAACGGCATTGCTGTTGCTCCAGCCGACAGAGGCGGGGTCCACGACTTTGTCCTTGGTCAGCCAGCCGAAGTAGGTTTCGTACGCCTTCTTCACGGTGGGATCATCCATCTTGAGGTTCTTGCCATCCACCAGGGGGTTGCCGGCCTGGACGGACATGGCCCAGATGAACTTCCAGGGGTCGTAGGCGTCTTTGTACCCGGTGGCGATGCCGTAGGTGCCGTCCTTGGTCATTTTCTTGGCCTGCTCTGCGAGCTCGTCCCATGTGGTGGCAGGCTTCTCGATGCCCGCAGCAGCAAGAACTTCCTTGTTGTAGGCCATCACGAAGGGGCGGCTGACGAACGGGATGCCCGCTTGGTGCTGCTCGTCCGGACCCGAGATACCCAGCGCTGCCTTGTTGAACCGGTCCTTGCCGCCAACCTTTTTCCAGTCGTCGTCAGAGAGGGTCACGAAGGCCTTGGTGGCAACTGCGGTGGGAGTGAACGTTGTCCCAAGCCCGTAGATGTCCGGGCCTTGACCCGATACTACGGAGGTCTGGATGCGCGTGAGCTCATCGTTGGCCGAGGCAAAGGTTTCAAACTTCACGTCGGCCCCGGTCTCCGCCTTGAACTTGGCCGCAATGTCGCTCTGCCACTTTTTCTGCTGTTCCGGGTACTGGCTCAGGACGCCGACCAGGACGTTCAGCGTCTTGCCCGTGCCGTCGACCTTCCCGTCTGCGTTTGTTGAACCACCGGTGGTTCCTGAGCCCGCGCCGCAGCCGGTCATTGCCAAGGCCGCGGCCGTAACGATTGCCGCAAGCCCGGAAGACGATCTAAACCTCATTGTTTTCTCCTCTAGGACACCCACATGGCCACAACGTCATGTGGCGCACATCACTGCAGGCGATTCGGAACCCAGTCTAGGGATGGGGCAACGTTGCGGCAAGCGATTGCCAAAAGTTGCCAAAGGTGTTGAGATGATAGCCACAGGCACTGCACCAAGCCCGCCGCGCACACTGCCCGGGGGCGATGCGTCGGCCCCATGAAAGGACTTATCCATGAGCTCTGCGGTGGTGGATGCAGGGGAGAACGGGTCGGCGGACCGCAGGCCCCCCGCCGAAAGAATGCCAACAATCAAGGACGTAGCTGAGCTGGCCGGAGTGGCCACCTCCACGGTTTCGCGCGCATTGTCCAAGCCGGACCGCGTAAACCGGCACACCCGGGAACGGATCGAAGAGGCCGCAGCCCGGCTTAACTACGTGCCCAGCTCGCAGGCGAGGGGACTCAGTTCGGGTCGCACCGACACCGTAGCGGTCCTGGTGCCGGACATCACCAACCCCTTCTATTTCGACATCATCCGGGGGACGCAGCACCAGCTCAAGGCCGCCGGTCTCACTCAGCTCCTGGTAGACACTGAAGAGTCCAGCGAGATGGAGCTTGAGGCACTTCACAAAATGCGGCGGTCAGCGGACGGATTTATCCTGGCGGCATCGCGCCTGACGGACGCGCAGCTTGCCGAGGTGTCCGGTTCGCAGCCGCTGGTTACCATCAATCGCGCGTCAGCGAACGCGCCCACCGTGGTGATCGATACGCCGTCCGCCATGATCCAGGCATTGGAACACCTCGTATCCCTCGGCCATCACCGGGTCTGCTACGTGAGCGGCCCGCCGACGTCGTGGTCCAACTTGCGGCGCTGGAAAATCTTCGAGGAGGACTCCGCCCAAAGAGGACTCGAAACGCACAGGATCGGCCCCTTCACGCCGAAAACCACGTCCGGAGCGGCAGCCGCTGACGCCGCCGTGCGCACCGGGGCCACGGCATGCATCGTCTTCAATGACCTGCTGGCCATTGGCATGCTCCAGCGATTGCGCGAGCGGGGCATCCGGGTGCCTGAGGACATGAGCATCGTCGGCTGTGACGACATTTTCGGCGCTGATTTCTGCAATCCTCCTCTGACAACGATCTCCTCGCCGATCGAGCAGGCCGGACGCGTGGCTGTATCCATGCTTCTGTCGCAGTTGAATCCGCTCCACGGCGGAACCACCAGACGGCTTGCCGTGATGCCCACCCACTTGACCGTCCGCGGCTCTACCGGGCCGGCGCCTGAGCCTGGCGCGCGGTAGTGCCCGGCCGGATTGAGGCGGACACAGTTGAGCATGGTTGACACTGCTGACTAGTCTGGATCACATGCGCGAACTCCAGGCCAGCATCATTGAAGAAATGGGCGTCCAGCCCCGGATCGACCCCGCCGGGGAGGTGCGCAAACGCGTCACGTTCCTGAAGGAATACCTCAAGGCAACGCACACTAAGGGCTTCGTCCTGGGCATCTCCGGAGGCCTTGATTCCTCGCTCGCGGGCCGGCTTGCCCAGCTTGCCGTCGAAGAGCTGACCGCGGAAGGGACGGAAGCCAATTTCGTGGCGGTCCGCCTGCCCTACGGCGTGCAGCACGATGAGGACGACGCCCAGGCCGCCCTCGACTTCATCCAGGCCAAGACGGAGTGGACCTTCAACATCTCCGCCGCAGTGGACGGCTTCGAGGAAGAGTTCGAGAAGACCGTGGGCAACGGGATCTCCGACTTCCACAAGGGCAACACCAAGGCCCGCACCCGCATGATCGCGCAGTACGCCCTCGCCGGCGAGCACAACTACTTGGTCATCGGAACCGACCACGGCGCCGAGTCAGTCACGGGCTTCTTTACCAAGTACGGCGACGGCGGCGCGGACATCCTGCCGCTGTTCGGGCTGAACAAGCGCCAGAACCGGGCACTCCTCGCCGAGCTCGGCGCCCCCGCTCGGATCTGGGAGAAGGTCCCCACGGCCGATCTCCTTGACGGCAAGCCCGGCCGCACGGACGAAGACGAGCTGGGCATCAGTTACGACCAGATCGACGACTACCTCGAAGGACGCGAAGTCCCGGACGCCGTTGCCGAATCGATCGAGCAGAAATACCTCCGCACCCGCCACAAGCGCACGGTCCCGGTCACCATCTTCGACACCTGGTGGAGGGGCCAGGGCCCGGAGGAGCCCCGGGTCGGGCTGTAGCCCTGTAGCCCTGTAGGCCTGCAGGCCTAACCGGGGCACTTTGAGCCTTGGTTGGCCCGTTTCGGCCCGAAATAACGGCGTGTCCGTGTCAAAGTGCCCCACGGCGGCCGGGCCTGACCACCTCCCGGCCGCCGGATTCATTCACTAGCGTCCGCCGGTCCCGGTCAGTCCCGGACTTCCACTGTGCCCTTCATCCCCATGAAGTCGTGGAGGGCACAGATGTAATCGAACTCCCCGGCCTTGTTGAACTTCACGGTGAAGGTGCTCTTCGGCAGCATCAGGCCGGAACTGAGGTCACCGCCGGTGAAGTCGGCAGGATCGCCCACGGATGCAAACTCGTCGGCCGGTTCCTCGCCGAAGGTGACGGTGTGCGGGGCTCCCATGCCGTCATTTACGAAGGTCACTTCGTCGCCAACATGGACCACGATGTGGGAGCGGACGAACCGCATCAGCATGGCCGTCTCATTGTCGGTGCCTGCGATGACGGTATGGTCATCGGCTTTGGCCCGCGCTGCGTCCCACTGCTCGTAGCCGTCGCGCAGGATCCTCCGCTCCTGTTTGTTCGACTGACGGTCGTACTGCGACTGGGTGTAGGGGTAGTCAGTGCCGGCATCCCGCACGTGAACGGTCCCCTTCATGGCCATGCCATGAACCAGGCAGTAGTACGTGAACTCGCCCGTGTCCGGGAATTTCAGCGTGTAGCGTCCCACTTCATTGAAGCCGCTGTCTGACACGTTCGTCATGACACCTGAGTTGTAGTACGACTTTCCGTCGTAGGACTTGCCCCCCTGCGCTTCAACGTACTGGGGATTGCTTGGGTTGAACGGCTGCGTGGACTCCAGCGACTGGCCTTCGGCAAGGAACGTCACGGTATGGATTTCTGCCGCGTTCGCTTTCCAGGTGATCTTGTCGCCCGCATTGATGTAGATATTTTCCGGGAGGAAGGACATCCCCTGGATCGCCTGGTCCGATGACTCGGAACCGACCTGGACAGTCCAGGTCCTGGGTGATTTCCCGCCGTCCGCGGCGGCGGTGCCACTGAGTGCCACCGGCATCAGCAGCGAGATTAACGCCGCCAGGAGCGCGCGCACCATTCGGCGGTTTTCTTTTTGGAGAGCCATAAGACTCATTCCTTCTGTGTGTTTCCCTGTGTTGTTGTTGACGGCCGGGAGACCGGTCCGACGGTTCCGGCATTGCCAATCACGACGTCGGCCCGGCAGACGCCAGCCACGTTTCTCCTCCCCCGGGGCTACCCAGGCTTAGGCGGGAAAGAAGTCAATATGAGCCGACGCGCCCGGTATGAGGCGTGGCGCGCCTGCGGTGAACTTCCGAAGAATTACAGGCTCGCAGCTGCCGCATTGGACACTGCCGATACAGTCCAATCGTGCTCCGGGGCAACGGATTTGTCGATACTCGCCGCTCAACGTCAGGCGCCGCCCGGCGACCGTGTCAGCAGCGTGGAGATCCGGTGCGCTTCCTCCATCAGGAGACGGCCCAGGGTCTCCTGCCGTTCGCCCCGGAACCGCGGCTCGATCCCGGTCAGCGACAACGCCCAGGCGGGGCGCCCGCGCTGGTCGAATACCGCTGCGCCCATCCCCCAGCTGCCCTCCAGCACGAGCCCCGGATTCACCGAGTAACCGGCCTGCCGGGTCTTGGCCAGGCTTTCCCGGACCAATGCCTCCGTGTGGCCTGCCGCAAAACTGCCCGCATGCTTGGGCCAGTCCGCCAGAAGCTCCTCCTGCTCCGCTTCGGGAAGGAACGCCATGATCGCGGTTCCGGCGGACGCTACCCCCAGCGGGAACCGGACGCCTTCGTGCAACACAAAGGAGCGCACCGGGAAGCTGCCTTCCTCGCGGAGCAGGCACACTGTTTCCGTCCCCCGGCGGATGGAGAAGAACGCGCTTTCGCCGGTCTCTTCGGCGAGTCGGCGGAGGCTGGGCCGGGCGATGTCTTCGAGCGGGAAGCGGGCTGAGGCCACGGACCCCATCAGCAGGATCTCCGGACCCAGGACCCAGTTCCCGCTCTGCGGTTCCTGGTCCAGCAGCCCCTCCGAAGCCAGTGAGGAAAGCAGCCGGTGCACTGTGGGGCGGGTGAGCCCGGATTCCCTGACGAGTTCCACAAGCGGGGAACCTTCCGGCTTCCGTCCGACAATGCGCAGCAGGGACGCGACGCGGCTGACGACTTGTGCGCCCTGGACCGGTAATGAAGACATCTTTTTTCCTCGGAATTTACGTAGATCCACCTAAATCATCCATATTATGGACACTCGCCAGTCTACCGTCCACACTGTAAAAATGCCGTCTTTTGGACCAAAATCAACCATTGACAGTGCCTATTTCGGAACCGTAGGCTCCAGCAACAGAGGAACAGTCCACAACGTGGATTGCGTCAAGAGCTCAACGAGGAGATCCAATGTCAAAGCTGAAATCCGGAGCGGCCGCGGCCCTGCAGGACATACTGCGGGACGGCATGACGCTCGCCGTCGGAGGCTTTGGCCTCAGCGGCATCCCGGCTGACCTGATCGAGGCGGTCCGCGATTCCGGCGTCAAAGACCTCACCGTGGTGTCCAACAACATGGGCGTGGACGGCAAGGGCCTCGGCATCCTGATCGAAGCCGGACAGGTCCGCAAAGTCATTGCCTCCTATGTGGGCGAGAACAAGCTCTTCGCCGAGCAGTACCTTGCCGGCAAGCTGGAGGTGGAGTTCACCCCGCAGGGCACCCTCGCCGAGCGCCTCCGTGCCGGCGGCGCCGGCATCCCGGCGTTCTACACCAAGACCGGCGTCGGGACCCTTGTTGCCGAAGGTAAGCCGCTCGCCGAGTTCGACGGCGAGACGTACGTCCAGGAACGCGCCATCAAAGCCGATGTCGCGCTGGTGCACGCGCACACGGCCGATACCGACGGCAACCTGATCTACCGTTACACCGCCCAGAACTTCAACCCGGTGGTGGCCACGGCAGGCGCCGTAACCATCGCCGAAGCGGAAGTCATCGTGGAACCGGGCACGCTGGACCCCAACCACATCATCACCCCCGGCGTCTTCGTCCAGCGCCTGGTGCACGCCCGCGCCCGGGTCAAGGACATCGAACAGCGCACGGTCCGCTCCCGCGCCAACGAGCCTGTCCCCGCCTGACGCCCGCAGCCCGGCGCCACAGCGCGAACGAACACTTAAGCCCCCAAGACTTCAAGACCCAAGGAGAACCCCATGGCCTGGACCAGGGATGAAATGGCTGCCATCGCGGCCGAAGAACTGCACGACGGCGATTACGTCAACCTCGGCATCGGCATCCCCACGCTGGTGGCCAACAACCTGCCCGACGGCGTCCGCGTCGTCCTGCAAAGCGAGAACGGCCTGCTCGGCATGGGCCCCTTCCCCTACGAGGGCGAGGAGGACGCGGACCTCATCAACGCCGGCAAGCAGACCGTCACCGTCCTTCCCGGCGGCAGCATCTTCGACTCCGCCACGTCCTTCGGCATGATCCGCGGCGGCCACGTCAAGGTCGCGATCCTGGGCGCCATGCAGGTCTCCGGCAGCGGCGACCTCGCCAACTGGACCATCCCCGGAAAGATGGTCAAAGGCATGGGCGGCGCCATGGACCTCGTCGCCGGAACCCCGCGCGTGGTGGTCCTCACCGAACACAATGCCAAGGACGGCACCGCCAAGATCGTGAAGGAATGCACCCTCCCGCTCACCGGCCTGAGCTGCGTGGACCGGATCATCAGCGACCTCGCGGTCTTCGACCTCGAAAACGCGGACGACGGCGGCCGGCAGCTCACGCTGACCCGCCTCGCCCCGGGCGTCAGTGTTGAGGAGATCCGCGGGAAGACCGAGGCCGCCTTCGACGTCGCCCCCTCCCTCGATTCACCCCCAACCATTGAAGCCCGCACCATTGAAGCCAGCACCCTTGAAGGAGCCACAGCATGAGCCTCAAAGACCAGTTCGGCAAGGATGTCCTGCTCACCGGCTGGGGCCACAGCCGCTTCGGCAAACTTACGGACGAGACCCTGGAGTCCCTGATCGTCCAGGTCGCCACGGAGGCGATTGGCAACGCCGGCATCGAGCCGGGCCAGATCGACGAAATCTACCTCGGCCAGTTCAACTCCGGCATGATGCCGCTGGCCTTCCCGTCCTCACTGGCCCTGCAGGTCTCGGAGCAACTGGCCAACGTCCCGTCCACCCGCGTGGAGAACGCCTGCGCATCCGGCTCGGCCGCGTTCCAGCAGGGCACCAAGTCGCTGCTGGCCGGAACCGCGAAGACCGTCCTTGTGATCGGGGCCGAGAAGATGACCCAAGCAGGCGCCGACGTCGTCGGGGCCGCCCTGCTGGGCGCGGACTACGACATGGCCGGCAAAGCCTCCACCACCGGCTTCACCGGCCTGTTCGCCGAGGTCGCCAAGCACTACGAGAAGCGCTATGGACCGGTCTCGGATGTCCTGGGCACCATCGCCGCGAAGAACCACCGCAACGGCGTGGACAACCCCTACGCCCAGCTCCGCAAGGACCTCGGAGAGGAGTTCTGCCGCACCGTCTCGGACAAAAACCCGATGGTCGCCGACCCGCTGCGCCGCACCGACTGCTCCCCCGTGTCCGACGGCGCAGCCGCAGTCGTGCTTTCCGTCTCGCCCACCGGCGGGGCCACCGCCCCCGTCCGGCTCGCAGGCATCGGCCACGCGAATGATTTCTTCCCGGCCGAACGGCGGGACCCCACCGCCTTCGCCGCTACCCGCGTGTCCTGGCAGCGCGCGCTGGGGATGGCCGGCGTCGGGCTTGAAGACCTGGACTTCGCCGAAGTCCACGACTGCTTCACCATTGCCGAGCTGCTCATGTACGAGGCCATGGGACTGACCGAGCCGGGCCAGGGATCCCGCGCCATCGAGGAAGGCTGGGTGTTCAAGGACGGCAAGCTGCCAGTCAACGTCTCCGGCGGGCTCAAGGCCAAGGGCCACCCCGTGGGTGCCACCGGCGTCTCCCAGCACGTCATCGCGGCCATGCAGCTCACCGGCACCGCGGGCGGCATGCAGCTCGCCAGCCCCCGACGCGCCGCCGTGCAGAATATGGGCGGCGTGGGCATCGCCAACTACGTGAGCGTCCTCGAGGCCGTCTAGCCCCACTCAAGTAGGTAGCAGCAGATGTCGTTCTGAACCCTCAAAACGACATCTGCTGCTACCCAGTTGGGCTAGACCACGACGCCGGCTGCGGCGATGAAGGCCGCCAAAGCTGCCGTGCCCGACGCCATGTCCTGAACCGCCGCAGCCCGCAGCCTATTTTGCAGTTCCGGCAGCAATGGCCTCAGCGCCGGCGGCTGCGCACGCTTCATCCAGGGCACCATCCGGGGCGCCGCCCACGCCGATGCCCGCCACGGAGACCCCGTTGACCTTGAGCGGGACCCCGCCAGCCAGGAAGAGTGTGCCGGGGAGGTCCGCGATGCTGGGCCCGTTGCCGTTGATGCGCTTGGCAAGCTCGCTGGTGGGTGTGCCGAACGCGGCAGCCGTGTAGGCCTTCTGCTGCGCCGCTTCAATGGTGTGCTCGGCAGCGTTGTCGCCGCGGAGGAGTGCCTGAACGGTTCCGAACCTGTCCACCAGGGCCACTGTGACGAACGGCAGCTTGTCCGCCTGGCACTTGGCGAGGGCCGCCTTGACCGCGTCCGCGGAGGCACCGACGCTGATCCGGTTCTGGGCCACCACGGTTGCCGGGGCCGGCTGGACATCGGCCGCCGGAACGGCTGCGGGTGCCGCTGCCGGTGCAGGGGCGGCAGCTGGGGTACCGGCGTTGGCTGCGGCGGTCAGCCCGCCGGTCAGGAGCAGTGCTCCGGCGGCGGCGGCGATCTTCTTGGACATCTTCACGGGTTCTCCTTGGACTTGAACTTCTGGGGCTTCCCGGAATCACATACCGGGCCTGGAATCCATCCTTTCCGCCCAGGCGGGGCAAGGCATCGGGCGTTGGTCTGTTCCGGCCTCCCCCATCAGGCTCGGCGTATCAGCCAAAAGGCTGAGAGACCAGCAACGGCGGGGGCCCTAGCATTGTGGGTAGCACTCCTCCACCGGAACCGGACCCCCATGCCCTCCTCACCATCAGCCCTCCCGGCGGCGCCGGTCCCCTCGCAAGCCTCCGAGCCCCTCCCCCACCACGGCGCTCCCGGAAGAGGCCCGCTGGGCCGCATCGACGCCGTCGTCCATCTTGGTTTTGCCGTGCTGCTGGTGGCCTCAGCGGTCCGCTACGTCATGCGGCACAGCCCGGCGGACAACCTGTGGGTGCTGGCCCTCGCCGCGGCAGTGTGTTCGCTCTATGCCGTGATCGCCGTGCTCTCCCAGCGCAGGCGGCCGTGGGCGGTGTGGATGTTCGTCCTGGTGGCGCTCTGGGCGGTGCTGGTGATCGCGGCGCCCAGCTTCGCATGGTGCTCGTTCGCGCTGTTCTTCCTGTGCCGGACCGCCTTCAGCGGCTGGGTGGCGTATTTGGCGGGCGGCGCGACGGCGGCGGCCACCGCCGTCGGGCTGTTCCGGCTCAGCGGCGGCAGCGATATTGCCATGCTTCTGGGGCCGCTGGCCGTGGGCGTTATGCTGACGCTGATCTACGATCGCATCGAGCAGGACGCCGCTGAGCAGCGCAGGCTGCACGCCGAGGTGTCGCTGGCCCAGGGCCGGCTGGCGGCCAGCGAGCGCAGGGCGGGCACCATCGAGGAGCGCGAACGGGTGTCCCGGGAAATCCACGACACCGTTACGCAGGGCCTGGCCAGCAGCCTGCTTCTCCTGGAAGCCGCGAACAGGTCCTGGCCCAGCCCGGCCGCGCGCGAGGACGTCCTCAACGCCAGCGGTATGCTGCGCCGGAACCTCGCGGACACGCGCAGCCTGGTCCACGAGCTCGCCTCCCCCGGGCTGGACACGGCACCGCTGCCGGATGCCCTGCTGCAGGCTGCCTCGCAGTATGTCCCGGGCGTGCGCCTGCTGGTCACCGGCGAGCCGCGCCCTGTCCCGGCGGATGTCCGGCACGCGCTGCTCCGGGTGGTCCAGAGCGCCGCCGCGAACACCAAGCTCCATGCCGGCGCGGCGAACGCCACGGTGACGCTGGGGTTCCTGGCCGGTGCCGTCACTCTGGATGTGTACGACGACGGCGGCGGCTTCGATCCGCTGTCGCTGGCACCGCCGTCGGACGCCGGAGGCTACGGACTCCGCGCCATGCGGCAGCGGGTGGAGCAGCTGGGCGGCGTATTCTCGGTGGAAAGCACCCCCGGCGAAGGGACGATCGTGGCCGCGCAACTGCCCACCGGGGAGGATCAGTGAACCCGATTACCGTGCTGCTGGTGGACGACCATCTGGTGGTCCGCAGCGGGCTCAAGGCCCTGCTGGGAACGCAGCCCGACATTCAGGTGGTGGCCGAGGCCGCCTCCGGCGAGGAGGCACTGGTCCAAACGGAGCAGCTCAGCCCCGCGGTGGTGGTGATGGACCTCGCCATGGGCGCCGGGATGGACGGCATCGAGGCCATCAAGCAGCTGCGACGCCGCGACGGCAGGCAGGCCGTGCTGGTGTTCACCACCTACGATTCGGACGCGGACATCGTCCGGGCCGTCGACGCCGGCGCCATGGGCTACCTGCTCAAGGACGCCGCGCCGGAGGAGATCTTCGCTGCCATCCGGGGAGCCGTCCAGGGCAAGAGCGTGATGAGCGCCCCCGTGGCTTCGCGGCTCTTCCAGCAACTGCGGAACCCGGACGAGATCCTGACTCCGCGCGAGGCGGAGCTGCTGAGCCTGCTGATCGAAGGGCTCAGCAACCGGGAGCTCGGCCAGCGGCTATTCATCTCCGAGGCCACGGTAAAGACACACCTGGCCCATATTTACGCCAAGCTCGGGGTGGAGACCCGGGCCGCCGCGATCGCCACCGCCATCCGCCGCGAGGGGATGCGCTAGCGGATCCTTCTGGAACGGAGGTCTAGACTCGACCCTAGCCCCGCCCCCCTGACTTGAGGAGCCCGCATGCGCGCCACCATCATCCACGGCCCTGGAGACATCCGGGTCGAAGACCGCGACTACCCCACCATCCAGCTGCCCACGGACGTTGTGGTGAAAGTGACCGCATCCTGCGTCTGCGGCTCGGACCTGTGGCCGTACCGGGGCGTCAGGCCCACGAAGAAGCCGACGGCCATCGGCCACGAATTCGTAGGCGTGGTGGAAAGCGTCGGCGCGGACGTGACAGCGCTCGCTGCGGGCGATTTCGTCATTGCACCGTTCGTCATCAGCTGCGGGGAATGCCCGCAGTGCCGCAACGGCGTCACCGTTGCCTGCGACCACCTGGCCGGCTGGGGCGGCCGCGACGATACCGGCCACCGGATCGACGGCGGCCAGGGCCAGGCCGTCCGGGTTCCTCTTGCCGAGAGCACCCTGGTCAAGGTGCCGGGAGTCACCGGGCCGGACGCTGGGCTCACCGCCAACCTGCTGACGCTCTCCGATGTCATGGCCACCGGCCACCACGCGGCGCTGTCCGCGAAAGTCGGGCCCGGGCGGACGGTGGTAGTGGTGGGCGACGGCGCCGTCGGGCTTTGCGGTGTCCTCGCGGCCAAGCGGCTCGGGGCAGAGCGGATCATCGCCATGTCCCGCCACGCGGACCGGCAGGCGCTGGCCCGCGAGTTCGGCGCCACGGACATCGTGGAGGAACGGGGCAACGACGGCGTGGCCAAGGTCCGCGAATTGCTGGGCGGTGTGCTGGCCGATTCGGTGCTGGAATGCGTGGGCACGAAGGAGTCCATGGAGCAGGCCCTGCACTGTGTCCGCCCGGGCGGCGCGCTTGGCTTTGTGGGCGTCCCCACCGGAGGGGCCGAGGTTCCGCTGCGCTACCTGTTTGACTCCAACGTCTCCATCGCCGGCGGCATGGCTCCCGCACGCACGTACATCCCCGAACTGCTGGCGGACGTGCTGGCCGGAACCATCAACCCGGGCCGGGTGTTTGACTCCGTGATGCCGCTGGAGGAAGCTGCCGAGGCCTACAAAGCCATGGACGAACGGCGTGCCATCAAGGTGCTGCTCACGCCCTGACCCGGCCGGCTGACCGCAGGGCTCAAGCAGGGCTTAACAGACTGCAACGGCAGTCCCCTGCGAGCGCTTCGGGTGCGATACTAAGTCTGCGTACGAATTGGGTGCGCGCACGGTCCGGGTCTTCGCTTGGTGGCGAACTGGGGGAACTGAATGCAGCTCGACACCTCAACCCTCAGGGTTGCCTTCGGCGTTGTCGCGTTCACCCTTGCCCTCCTGTTCTACTTCGCGGCCTACCGGAGCACGCGGTCCCCCTACAGTGCGTGGTGGTGCCTCGCCCTGACGCTCTTCCTCGCTGGGTCCGCCGCCTTTCTCTTCAACGGGACAGCGCATCAGGTGTGGGCCAACCCGCTGGGAAACTGCCTGCTGATCGCCGGTGCAACCTGCGTGTGGGCAGGTGCCCGGTCGCTGCGGGCACCGAGGCCCCGTTCCTGGCAGCTGGCGGCAGGTCCCGCTGTTGTGACCGTGTCATCAGCCCTGGAGAACCCAGCCGTCAACGTCTGGTCCGGAGGGGCCGTGTTCCTGGCACTCATGAGCCTCATGCTGGGCCTGGCGTCCCGCGAACTCTGGCGGCTGGAGCCGGGCTACTCCCGGGTCCGGATTCCGCTCGCCATCGCGGCCGGGTTCTTCTCCGCCTACTACTTCTGCCGGCTGGTGGTGTACGTCGGCGAAGGACCGGACGGCCCTGTTTTCGTTGCCTACTTCGGCTCCGCGGTCACCACGCTGGTCACCATGGTGCTGCTGGTGGTGGTGTCCTTCAGCATGGCTGCGCTCAGCAGCGAACAGCAGACCCGCGCCCTCCGCGCTGTGGCCACGCAGGACGGCCTCACCGGGCTGCTCAACCGTTCGGCCTTCATGGAACTGGCCTCCGATGAGCTGCAGCGGCTGCGGCGCAAGCAGGCACTGGGCTGCTTGATCCTGGCCGACATTGACCACTTCAAGGCGGTGAACGATACCTACGGCCACGCGGCCGGTGATGTGGCCCTGCAGTCGTTCGCCGCCGCCTGCAATGACACGGTCCGCTCAACAGACCTGGTGGGACGCTATGGCGGCGAGGAGTTCATCTTCCTCCTGCCCGGTGTAAGCCCGGACCGGGCAGAGGCCATCACTGCGGCGATCAACCGGCAGCTCAGGTCGGTCCGCGGACCGGGCGGTTTCCGCATGCCCACGGCGAGTTACGGCATTGCGCCGATAGACCATGGAACGGCCGGGCTGGACGAGCTGATCGCGACGGCGGACGGCGCCCTGTATCAAGCCAAGTCGCTGGGCCGCAACCGCACCGTCCGGGGAGTCCACACCCCGTAGTCGGCCGGGTAGTCGGCCGGGCTCCCACCAGGACAGCGCCACGGCACCGGCAAAGTAGGGCATTTCTCCCCTTTGCGCCGCCCTGCGGCGGGGGCTAGCGTGAAGCGCGTCAGCATCCACCGCCGTCGAGGAGCCGTCATGGCCGGGTTTGTGCAGATCATCGAATTCAAGACCTCCCGCATCAAGGAGATTGAAGAGCTGGGCCGTCCGTCAAGGACCGAGGGAAGTACCCCGCCAACGTTCCGCCGCATTGTCGCGACGGCGGACAGGGACCACCCGGGGACCTATTTCACCATCGTCGACTTCGATTCCTTTGACTCTGCGATGGAGAATTCCGGCCGCCCGGAAACGTCGGAGTTCGCGGCCAAGATGGCGGAGCTGTGCGACGGACCCGTGATCTTCCGCAACCTGGATGTCATGTGGGAGGACACCGGCGAGGGCGCCGACAACGGCTAGGAGCGGGACATGGGTTCTGTAACCCTTGGTCCGCAGTCGGGCAGCGGGGCCGGGGACAGCCTCGTTGCGGGGCTCAGCGAGCTTGCCTCCGGGTCGTTGGCGCTGGTGGGCGGCAAGGCGCTGAACCTTGGCAAACTCACGGCGGCAGGCTTTCCTGTTCCGCCCGGCTTCTGCCTGACCACGGCTGCCTACCGGATGGCCGTCCCCGCGGCACTCGGCGGCGTGGCCTCCCGCCTGGACGGCGCTCCGGACTCAACGGGCGACGGCGCGGCCGACGTCCGGGACGAGCTGGCGCGGCGCGCCCGCGAGGCGGTGGCGGCGGCACCGGTGCCGCCCGACGTCGAGGCCGCCGTCCGCCGGGCGTACGCGGCCATGGGCGACGACGTGGCAGTGGCGGTACGGTCATCGGCCACCGCGGAGGACCTGCCCTTCGCCAGCTTCGCGGGGCAGCAGGATTCGTTCATGGATATCGTCGGAGCCGACGCCGTCGTCCAGGCAGTGCGGCGCTGCTGGGCTTCCCTCTGGACGGACCGGGCGGTGGCCTACCGCACGGCGAACGGGATCAGCCATCGCGAGGTGGGTCTCGCCGTCGTGGTTCAACAGATGGTCGACGCCGGCACGTCCGGCGTGCTGTTCACCGCCAACCCGGTGACCGGGACGCGCACGGAGACTGTCATTGATGCCAGCCCGGGACCGGGGCAGGCCGTGGTCTCCGGCGCGGTGAATCCCGACCACTTCGTTGTGCACTCGGCCACTGCTCGGATCTTGAAGGGGCCGCAGGGCACCGGGACCAGTTTGGACCCGGCCCAGGTGCGCGAACTGACTTCACTCGGTGATGCCACCCAGCGGCTGTTTGGTGCACCCCAGGACGTGGAATGGGTGATCGACGCCGGCGGCAAGGCCTGGCTGACCCAGTCGCGGCCCATCACCACGCTGTATCCGCTGCCGGAGGACGAATCACCGGGCCCCGACGGTGCGGACCGCACAGCGGGCGGGGACACACGCGTCTACCTGTGCGGCACGCTGCTCCAGGGACTTACCCGCCCGCTCACGCCGATGGGCCTCTCCGTGCTGGGCCTCATGCGGAACAGCAAGGGGCCCTGGAAATACGTGTACCCGGGGTTGCGGATGTACGTGGACCTGACTCCTATCGTCCGTAGCAAATCCGGCCGCAAGGCGCTGTTGAGGTTGCTGCCGCTGGCTGACGGGAGGTCGGCCGCGGTCTTCCCCTCGCTGCTGGAGGACCCGCGGTTCAGCATTGTCCGGCCGGCTCGGAGGAAGCCGGGCCGGAAGCGCACGCAGCGCCGCGCCGGGACAGCCGCGCAGGGCACTGAGGGAACCCAGAGCCTGGGCCTGATGGCGGGGCTCCTTCCGGCCATGGTCAGGACACTGCTGTGGCCGGACGTGGAACTGCGCCGGGCGCGGCGCTACCAGGACCGGCTCGAAGCCCAGCTGGCGCTCCCCCTGCCTGCGACCCCGGCGCGGCGGCTGCAGCACGCGGAGGACGTCCTGGGAAGCACGGTCAATGGGATCATCCAGGCAACCATGCCCGCTCCGTCCGCGGGATACCTCATGCTGGCCGCGGCCCGCAGGCTGTTGCGCGGTATTGCCAAACCGCGCGAGCTTGAGGCGGTCCTGCGGGGGCTTCCCCACAACGTGACCACCATTATGGACCTGGAACTGTGGCAGCTGGCGGTGTCGTTTGGCCGGGACCCGGAGGCCCGCAGGGTGTTCACGGAGCTGGGGCCGGATGAGCTTGCGGCGCTCTACAAGGCGGCCACTTTGCCGGGCGTTGCGCAGGCCGGGCTGCGGAAGTTCCTGTCCAAGTACGGCCACCGTGCTGTGGCGGAGATCGACCTGGGGATGCCGCGGTGGGCCGAGGAACCGGACCACCTGCTGGGGATGATCTCGAACTATCTCCGGGTCGAGGATGCGGAGCAGGCCCCGGACCGCCAGTTTGCCCGCGCCGCCGATCATGCGGAAGCGCGGGTCAGCGAGCTCGTGGAACGGGCGGCGGCCAGGAGCCGGCTGCGGGGGCGGCTGGTGGCGCTGTGCCTGCGCCGGGCACGGCAGCTGTCCGGACTGCGGGAACTGCCCAAGTACTACATCGTGATGGCGCTGGCGGAGATGCACCGGCAGCTCCTGGCCGTTGGAGGGGAGCTGACGAGGGCCGGCACCCTCGCTGCGGCCGGCGATGTGTTCTTCCTGGACTTCGAGGAGCTGAGGGTGGGCCTTCGCGGTGCGAACCTGAAGGGAATCGTCGCCCCGCGCCGCCGGCTGTACGACATCGAACTCCGGCGACGGCGGATTCCGCGCCTGCTGCTCTCGGACGGCACCGACGTGGAGGCCGCCGTCATGGCGAAGGCCGCCGCGCTGGCCCCGTCAGACGCGGCGGACCGGCTGGCGGGGACGCCGGCATCGGCCGGCACGGTCACCGGGAAAGTCCGTGTGGTTATGGATCCGGTGGGTGCCCGCCTGGAACCCGGGGAAATTCTTGTGGCCCCGTCGACTGATCCCGGCTGGACGCCGCTTTTTATGACGGCCGGCGCCCTGGTGATGGAGATGGGCGGAGTCATTTCCCACGGTGCGGTGGTGGCACGCGAATACGGCATCCCCGCCGTCGTCGGCGTTCCCGACGCCACCGCGAGGCTGCGCGACGGGCAGACGGTGACGGTGGACGGGGCAGCCGGAACCGTCACGTGGTGAGGGTTTTGCCCGGTGGTTTACGGTTCGTGGGGGAAAATTATTGGCTCGAAAGCCAGACTTATAGTGCCGTAAGAGGACTTATACCCTTGCAAGCAGCGCCGCCGCCCCGTACGTTGGGGACAGCGGGGGACGTTCTCCGCACCGCGGGCCACTGTGCCTGCGGAGAGAATCAGAGTCACATGAAGGAATGCAGCCATGGCAACAGGCACAGTTAAATGGTTCAACGCCGAAAAGGGTTTTGGCTTCATTGCCCCCGACGACGGGTCCGCTGACGTTTTCGCCCACTATTCGGCAATCGCCAGCAGCGGATACCGCTCACTGGATGAAAACCAGAAGGTCGAATTCGATGTGACCCAGGGCCCCAAGGGCCCGCAGGCAGAGAACATCCGCCCTCTCTAAAGGCTTAGGGTAAGGCTCCGGCGCCTAGCCGGACCGCCCTGTACCAACTACGGCCCCTCCGAACCGAACGGTTTGGAGGGGCCGTTGTTGTTGCGTGCTGGCATTGGCTACTGCGTAGGCGCCACCTCACCGGGGCAGGCCCGGCTTGCGCCGTGCGCGTTGGACGGCCCGGTACACCGTGGATCTGGCTACTGAAAAAAGTTCTGCGAGTTCGCCTGTGGTGTGCTCGCCTGCGTCGTGCAGTTTGACCAAGTGCGCCTCCTGCGCGGGAGACAGCTTCGGTTTCTTCCCGCGCAGCCGGCCCTTGGCTTTTGCGATCTTCATGCCCTCGCGGGTTCGGGCGCGGATCAGGTCGCTCTCGAATTCCGCCACCATAGCCAGCACGTTGAACAGCAGTTTTCCGATGGGGTCGGTGGGATCGTGCACCGAGCCGCCGATGCTGAGTTTCACATTGCGCTGGGCAAGCTCGTCGACGATTTCATGGGCGTCCCGGACTGACCTGGCCAGGCGGTCCAGCTTGGTTACAACAAACGTATCGCCATCCCGGCACGCCGCCATCGCTTCCCGAAGGCCCGGCCGGTTTCGGTCAGTGCCGGTCAGTCCGTGGTCCACGTAGATCCGATCCGGAGTGATCCCCAAGGCTGACAGTGCGTCGCGCTGCGCCGTGAGGTCCTGCTGCTCCGTGGACACACGCGCGTAGCCGACCAGCAAAGCGGTCATGCGCAAAAGTCTGCCACGCGACTCTTAGGTGGGCCAGATATGTTACCGTCACCGGGCATTTCACCGGACGGGTCTTACGGTGGTGGCTGACGCGCACGGACACGTTTATGCAGGTGGGTGGTGGGTTCGTCCGGAAGAGGACCGGCTTACGGGACTCGTCTAGCGGGCGGGGGTGCGAGAAATGTTTCGTTGTGTTTCGTGGGGTCATGGGTGCGGACGAGTGCCCGGAAAGGTACCTCGGCCTGCGAACGCTCAATGCGGAGGCCGGGCCGACCTTCAGAGGCCTCATGTCATCGCCCCGCAACAAGGCCATACGCGCAAAATCCGAGGCCGAGGAGAATCCATAAAAACGCGAGCACGTGAATCTGCGCCTTTCCACGTTGCGTCCACCATGCGATGTCGACCTCCGCAACCCACGACCGGATAATCGCTGCTCGCCTCGCCACGAACCCGGCAGTCATCCACACAAACAGGCCAGATCCAAGAAGGAATAAGCCGAATAGCAATGCCGGACTCATCTTTAGGCCTTCCGTTCCCGATTCTTCCAGCCGGGCCTGGGAACCAGTCCCGACGGAAATTCGTACGTGGAGGTCTTCACGGTGGATCCATCGAGCAAAGACACTTCGACGTGAACGCGTCCAGGGCCCTGAACCTCTTTGGAATTCCCAGTACAAACTGCCCGCACGACGTCCTTGACGAACGTCACGTCCTCATCGGTCCAACCCAGCTCCCACCGGGCGCGCCCGTCACCGTACGACAGCAATAATTGAACCTCACCAAGGCAGGCCAAACTCATTGGTGTCCCCGCTTCATCCGTTGGATGGAAATCAGCCTGCGCAAAAGGGTACGAGCGCCCGCCGGGTCCGTCGTCACTGACGATGATCGCCACTTCATGCAAGGAAGATCGAAGATCCTTCAGCAGCGCGTCCCACTTTTCAGCGACCATATGCGGACAATACTGATAAGAGCCCGGCTGCACCAGCACCGGCCCGATCAGGATAGCGTTCCTCTGAACCGCTCATTCCTGACCTTCTCGGGGCCAATCTCCAAAACAATCATTTCTTGGCCCGGCTAAGGTTCCCCACGGGATCCTCGTACGGGACAACGCCTTCTGGCACGATGTGGTCATGAGCATCAGTGCTGCGCAGGCAAGCGCGTTTTATGACGAAGTCCTCGGAGGCGGGATGGTTTGGACCGTTCACGACAAGAACGGATATCCGGCACCTGTTGGGGAAGATGGGCAACGAAGCATGCCTTTCTGGTCGTTGATGACCCGTGCCGAAAAGATCGTGTCCTCGGTGGCTGCCTACAAGGACTTCCAGATCGTCTCAATTCCCCTGGACGAATGGCGCTCAAAGTGGCTCCCAGGCCTCGAACAAGACGGGATCCTGGTAGGGGTTAATTGGTCCGGATCCCGCGCCACTGGGTTCGACGTGGCACCCTCCGCCGTATTGGACTCCTTGTCAGTTCGGGAATCCCTGTAATTGGCTTCGCATCGGTTGCCCGTTCCGTAAGACGTTCGGCCGGTGGAAGTTCCTTCGCGAGTAGGTCAATGCTGATGCACATAAACGACTTACACCTTCAGCGACGCATTAGCAGGGGGCAGAACATGTGCTCGGCGTCTGGGGAGAACCCCACCGGATCGGATTCATGGCCACTTCAACAAACCTCGACCAAGAGCTCCCCCCTCTATTTACGCCGCCTCATGATCACGAACGCGCTGATTCCCAGAATCACTAACATGACGGCGGAAAAACCACGACGAACAGGGGGTCAAGTCCCACTCCTCCACAGCTGGGAGCAAAATTCTTCACATGTACTCCTGCCTCTTGTGGTGTGCGGCTAGTCATCGTCTGAGCGCTCAGGGAAGCGGTCGGGATGCTTAGGGTCTCTGCCGCGTTCGCGCCAGTACTCATCGCGTTGCCACAATGAAAACCGAGTCGCCCAGATGATGAATATGATCGTGCCAACGGCAAGAACTGCCACCTTGCCCCAAACCCACGGCTCGGACTCAATGGGTAGGAAGTTCAGAATAATCATTGCCAAGGCCAAGGCTAACCCATAGTAGGTGAGGCGGCGGAGCCTGCGCCTCAGCTCAGGGCTTGCGCTGACCGGAGGCTTGCCCGTCGTCGGCTTTCGTGGGGATCGCTCTGGCATGAGTGTACTGAACCACAAGCGAAAGCATTCCGATAGGGCCCATACCAGCTGATCCCCGGCCCCGCGTAGATGCCCGGTAAAGGTCGCAATCGCTCTGCGCAACCAATTCCTGGCAACAACTAGCCTCACTCGTCGCATGACCAATATTCGTCCCGGTCAAGGTTGGCTCAGATCCCCACCTGGGCACATGCCCCAATGACTTCCGTCGTGCAAGAATCGCCGCATGGATGAGGATGAGCGGCAGACGAGGGAACAATTGATGATCCACGAGGCCCTGGTGCAAGCGATGGATCGGCGCGACGAGGTCTTTCATGAGATTGAGGATTCGGAGGACATGGACGAAGCAATCCGTCGCGTGGGTCAGCTGTTGGGCGTGGGAGAACTGGGCAGCCGGTTTGTCCTCGACCTGCAGGCCAGAAGATTCACCCGAGACCAGCGTCAGGCCATCGCTTCCTATGCAGAAGAACTTAGATCAAAGTTGCGTGATGGCCGCTGAACTGGTCGCGCGCGATCGACGACCGGTCAGATGCCCGGTAAAGGTCGCTATCGCTCTGCGCGACCAATTCCTGGCAACCATTAGCCCCAGCCGTTGAATGACCAAATTTCGTCCCGGTCAGGGTTCCTCGAACAGCTAGTCAAAAACGGTAAATATCAATAGTCCTGTGCCAATCAGGGCCGTAGCGACGGGTTGAATCCGTTCTGGCTTTCACGCCACGTTGCGGCCGAACGAACCCGGAGAAACTTGGTGACATGCGCCGAAAACTCAACTGGGTATCTCAGAGATGGACAGCCCGATTGGCTAGTCTGAGGTCGTGAATGACTATAGGGAGCACCCAAGCGTCGTTGCTCATTGGAGCGACAACCAGCTCAAGCCCTTGAACGAGGCCCGCGCTGCAGACACCACTGTGTGGTTTCCCCTGCCGGAGGAGAATAACGGTGACCGAATCTGGGAAGGCATCAACGGTCGTACCGAGCCGGGCGGGGAAGTGACTCTTTTGGGAGTACCCGCATACGTCTACGATCTGAATTTCGGCGACGCGGTCAACGTCGTTCGATCCCAGGAAGGTCCCTTAGTGGCAACCGGGATCCTGCTGGACGGTGGCAACTTCACCTTTAGGGCACTGCTAACGGATCCGCATGAACCGGACAACCGATGGCGCACCATTGCCGAGGAATTCGCCCGGATGGGCTGCCTGGTGGATGCCATCTCGGAACGATTCATCGCGCTCTCCTGCGCTCCGGGCTTAGCACAGCGGGTGGCCGACAGGCTGCAGGATCTCAACGCCGACGGAACCCTTGACTACGAGACGGGACGGACGATGCTCGGCACCTGATCTGGGCTGGCCGACCAGATTTCCGCCCGGTAAGGGTCGCTATCCTCTGAGCGACCGATTCTTGGCAACAACTGGTTCCCCACGTCGGATGACCATTTTTCCGCCCGGTCAGGGTTCCCCTTACGGACAGCCGAACGTCCAACTTGCCTCGAAACTTAGGGCTTCGGGGCATGTCGGTGCATTTGTAAATAGGAGTACCGAGCGAAAGGGGACTTTGTGCATAGGAGTACCGAACAGCTAGTGGTCACAAGCCCTCTGCACAAACCCTGAAATTCGGGGGAACTTTGTGCAGAATGTCAGAAGTCCTCTGCACAAGTGTCATGGGGCGTGGGAGAAGACGTTAGTGCTGTCCTGCCGATGTGTCTCGAAACTAACGATGAATACGCCGATTCAACCGGAAGGTTTCGATACATAGTTATGAGAATCGCAGGCCACGAAAGACTCCGGTATCTCTAAGAAATCGTAGGCGATAGCGCCTCGCCCAGGTCATGAAGCGAGACGTCTCGTATCCCAAGGGATGTGAGACGGACAAAAGCCGGACAGCTGACCTTCGGCAAGCCGTTTAGTGGAACCGATGATAATGGGCGCAGCGCCGAGGCGTCTTTGTTTAGATTGGACTCGGGGGGATGAGCCGCCAGGTACGGTGGGTTTCCACGTGGAGCAGTCGTCGTTCGCCGACCTTGTGTCGGCGAATCCAGCGAACGCCGAGGTCCGGCGCCGTCATATCGACGTAGGCGGGTGTGGGCAATCGGGGTCGTCTGACACTGCAACTGGTTCACCTGGTTGAAGGCTCGCCCAGTCGGTGACATCGTGGGAGGAACGGTAGCGGCTTGTTGGATTGTTGCTTTGACGTCTTTCCTTGTGGGTACGGAATAGCCCATGCTTGACAGCTGGCGGCCAGGCACGGGCTATTCGTGTGGGATCGTTAGCCGTTGATGACCTGGGGAACGCCGAGGGCTTTGAGCCCTTCGACGCCGAATTCGAGGCCGTAGCCGGATTGCTTGGCGCCGCCGAAGGGGATGCGTGGGTCCACGGCGCCGTGTTTGTTGATCCAGACGGTGCCGGCCTCGATGCGGGCGGCTACCTGGCGGGCGGCGTCCGAGTCTGAGGACCAGACGGAAGCGCCGAGGCCGACGTCGAGGGCGTTGGCCATCTCCACGGCTTCGTCGATGGTGCTGTAGCGGATGATCGGCAGCGCGGGTCCGAACTGTTCTTCGGCCACGAGCGGGTTGTTGTTGTCAATATCCGCTATCAGGGTGGTGGGGTAGAAGTAGCCGGGCCGGTCGATGTCCGGGTTCCCGCCGACGAGAACGCGTGCGCCGGAATCCTTTGCCGCCTCCACGAGGTTCGCCACGATCTCGTACTGTGCTTTGTTCTGCAGCGGGCCGAGGACGTTGTTTTCGTCCAGGCCATTGCCCATGGGCATGGCCTTGGCTACAGCGGTGAGTTCTTCGCAGACGGCGTCGTAGATGTCCTCGTGGACGTAGAGACGCTTCAGGGCCGCGCACGTCTGGCCTGTGTTGATGAAGGCGCCCCAAAACAGGCCTTCGGCGATCGCGTTCGGGTCGGCATCGGGCAGGACAATGCCGGCGTCATTGCCGCCGAGTTCAAGGGTAAGCCGCTTCACAGTGTCCGCGGAGGACTTGATGATGGCTTTGCCGGTCGCGGTGGAGCCGGTGAACATGACTTTTCCGATGGCGGGGTGGGAGGCGAGGGCCTCGCCCACGTCCCGGCCGCCGGAAACCACGGTCAGGAGTCCCTCCGGAAGGGCTTCGTTGATGGTCTCGACGAGGGCGAGCACGCTCAGCGGAGTGTATTCGGAGGGCTTGACCACCACGGCGTTGCCCATCCGCAGGGCCGGGGCAATCTGCCACACGGTGATCATCATGGGCCAGTTCCAGGGCCCGATGGCCCCGACGACGCCGATAGGCTTGTAGTGAAGCCGGGCGTATGTTTCGCCGTCGTCCACCACGGTTTCGGGCTTGAGCTCGGTGGTGGCGGTGGTGCGGAGCCAGGCGGCGCAGGCGCCGACTTCGAAGCGGGCGTTGGGCCCGTTCAGGGGCTTGCCCTGCTCGCGGGAGAGCAGCCGGGCCAGTTCCTCGGCGGAGCGTTCGACGGCGTCGGCGGCCTTGAGCAGCGCGGCGGACCGGGCGTCATGGCCCAACGCGGCCCACGCCGGCTGCGCGGCGGCGGCGGCGGCGACCGCCGCTTCAAGGTCTTCCACGGTGTGTACCGGGGCCTCACCGACCGGTTCGCCGGTGGCGGGGTTGAGGATCGTGCGGGTGTCGACGGCGTCCTCGGTCAGGACGGGTGTGGCGTTCATGGCTTCCCTCTCACATCGGGTGTTCAGTGGGGTTGGAGTCGGGGTGCGCTTCGTGCTGCACTCCCGAACGGGTTAGACGGTGGGTTCGGCTGCGATTGCAGTGTCGGTGAACTCGATGGTGTGTTGCGTGCGGTTGCGGCGCTCCAGGACCAAGCCCGAGATGAAGGCGACCGGGACCATGAGGAGCAGCCAGTTTGCGGTGACGGGGTCACCGCCGATGAGGGTGGTGAAGTTGCTGACTACCGACCAGAGCACGGCGGTCATCAGGATCACGGCCAACACTGGGGCGATTAGCGTCTGCCAGGCTCCCTGCCCGCCGTGGCGGCGGAAGAAGACGACGATAGCTGCCGATGCGAGGACGTACAGGACGAGCAGGGCAACGACCGCGACGCCGGAGAACCAGGCAAAGAGCGTCAGGACGGGATCCATGCCGAGGATGGCGAACGGCATCGTCATCACGAGTGCTATCCCCGTCTGCACATACGCGGCGGCGTAGGGCGCGCCATGGGTGTTGGTGCGGGCAAGTCGGCCAGAGACGGATCCGCGCTGGGCCAGTGAGTGCAGGTAGCGGTTGATGGCGTTGTGGAAGGCGATAATGCCCGCCAGGACGGATGTGATGAGGAAGATACCGCCGACCGGGCCGGCCCAGGCGCCGAGCTTGTCGATGGCTGCTGCGAAGAAGAATGATGTTGTATCACCTGAGGCAACTGCTGCCCCGGCGGCGTCAGCTACGGTGCTTGGGCCGTAGTACGAAACAAGCATCCATGTCATGAAGGCAAAGAAGACGGCAATGACGCTGACCGAGAGGTAGGTGGCGCGGGCGACCGTGCGGCGGGGGTCCTTTGCCTCGTCGGAGTAGATCGCCGTGGACTCGAATCCGAACATGGACGCGACGGCGAACATGATGGCCACGCCCGGTGCCCCTGCCGCGATCGCGGCGGGGGAGAAACTGGCCGAGAGGTTGATTCCTTCGGGTCCTCCTCCAGAAGCGAGGACGCTGATGGCAAAAGCGACCAGGATGGCGACTTCGGCGCCCACGAGCAGGGCAAGGAACTTGGCCCCGAGCTCAACATTCCTCGAGCCCAGGAGCTGGACTCCTGCCATGGTGACCAGGACCAGCAGCCACCATGGAATGGTGACGCCTGTGTAGGTCGCGATAAGGGCGCTGAGGCTGGCACCATAGAGGCCGTACATGCAGGCCTGGACCGTGCTGTATGCCAAAAGCGCCAGCCAGGCTGCCCCGGCGCCAGTGTGTCGGCCCAGTCCTGCGGAGACGTAGGCGTAGAACGCGCCGTTGGCGCGGATCCTCCGGCTCATCGCAATGAAGCCGACGGCGAAGATGATGATGACGACGCCCACTGTCAGGTAGGCCCCGGGTGCCCCCGCCCCGTTGCCGAGGAAGACGGTGAGACCGGATGCCCCCGCTATACCGGTCAGTGGTGCCTGGGCGGACAGGACGAAGAACAGGATGCCGAGGACCCCGACGGAGCCCTTTTTCAGGTCGGTGCCGGGCATCGTTGCCGCGGCTGAACCCGTGGGTGTTTCTGTCTTTGACATGGTGGATGTCAACCTTCTCTGAGGATTTCTAGGGGGTGTTGGAAGGGCTAGGCGCGGCGCTGGTTGATGGTGTGTGCTGCTTCCATTCCGCTTTCGATGGCTCCGTCGATGAAGCCGCCCCAGCCGTTGGCGTAGTCGGCTCCCGCGAACAGCAGGGGTCCCTGCGGCTGCTGGAAGCTGGGGAGGGACTCTGTGAGGAAGCCGGTGCGGTGCATGGGCCAGGTTTCTCCAGAAAGGGGATCACTGGTCCAGTCATGGCTGGCGACAGCCAGGACTTCGAGGTCCGGTACCAGGAGGTCGACCGCGGCCTGGACCTGCTGGAGGTCGGTCGCGTCGATGCGGGCGGTGTCCGGGCCGAAGGCCACTAGGATTGTGTTTCCGTCCTGGTCGTATTCGGCCTGGACGTAGTTCAACGGCCAGTCGGCGGAGCCGAGGGCAACGAAGGGCCTGACCTCACCTTTGACGGTGATCCATGCCTTGATGCCTTTCGAGACCTGGCCTTCGGTGATTGCTTTCTGCTTCGGTGCCGGCAGGGATGGCTGGAAGTTTACGGTCTCCATGGCACCCAGGGGAAGGGTGCAGATCACGTGTGCCGCTTCGAGGGTGTCTCCGGCGCTGGTGGTGACACTAGCCTTGTCTCCGCTGTACTGGACGGCCGTGACGGTCTTTCCGAGCCGGACGTCGGTGCCCTCGGCGATGCTGTTAATCAGTTTTCCCGTACCTCCTTGGATCTTGAACGTGGCGCAGGCTTCGAAGTTGACCATCCAGTCGCCATTGGTCAGTGCCACCCAGCGCAGGGCCTGGGTGAACGCGGCGTGGTCCACGGGCCCGTTGAAGTTCAGTGCCCAGAAGGATTCCAGGATGTCGCGCGAGTAGGGGGATAGGGCGAGCTCGGTGAATTTTTCGGTCAGCGAAACCTCGTCGATGCTTTTGATGTCGGGGTTGGTGAAGGGGCTGAATGGCTGGGGGAAGTACGCCCGTGATTCCTCAACGAGTTTCCGGTTGGGTTCGTCGAGGTCGCCCAGCAGCTGTTCGGGGCTGCCTTCGTGGCGTTTACCTTCGGCCCACCAGTATGCGTGTTCCGGCGCAGGGCTCTGGACGGTGCCGAGTCCGTAGCGCTTCATTTCGGCCCAGACGTAAGGCTGGGTCCAGTGCACCCATGTCCCGCCCATTTCCAAGGGCCGGCCCAACTGGTCATCGAGCCAGGTGCGGCCGCCAATCCGGTCGCGCGCCTCCAAGACGATGACGGACTTGCCTGCCTGGCGAAGTTCACGGGCAGCGGTGAGACCGGCGAAGCCGGCACCTAGAATGACGACGTCGGCCTGCTCAGCCTGGGCGGTGTTGGTCATAGTCACGATGGGACCTTCTGCTTTCAAAAGATTCTGAGGTGTTGATCAGGCGTAGACGAAGAACTCAGTGGTGTCTTCGACGACAGTCCAGCGCGTCAGGGTGCCCTTGTTGAAAGACGCTGCGGATCCCGGACGCAGGTCGAAGCTTTCACCGCCTTCAACTTCGATGTGCAGGTGTCCCTCGATGATGTGCACGGTCTCGTCGGCCTCGATCAACAGATCAAACGGCTCCGGCGCCTCTTCAGTAGTGACGTGCCAGAAACCGGCAGACAGGGCAGGCCGGTCGCCGTCACCGGGGCGCCGGACCCACTGCACCTGGCCCAGAGCGAACGGCTCGTACTTCTGCGGGTCAAAGGCGTCATGAACGGTGAAATGTGTGCTGGTGGAAGTGGACATCATTGTCTCCTGAAGGAAGTAAGGGAGGGGCGGACTCCGCCTGCTGAGCAGCTGCTTAGTTGTGCCTTGAATCACATCTAAGCACCTGCTGAGTATTTACGTCAATACCCGGTTCCGGAAAGCTAGAATCGACACATGAATGGGGATAGGCACAAAGGGTACGGGACGGGCCGTGAGGCACTGCTTGTGGCGACGGTGCACGTCGTGGCGCGGAAGGGACTGAGAGGTTTGACCTTCAGAGCCGTGGCAGAGCACGCCGGTGTCAACAACACTCTCGTCGCCCACCACTTCGGCACGCGAGACGCGCTGATCAAGGCAGCGCTCGACTGGTCGGTTCAGCAGTCCATCGGGTTATCACAGTTGGAGAAACTCCCTGCCACCGAAGAGGAATTCTGCGAAAGCATCCTGGCGCTGATCGCCGAAAACCCGGACCTGCAGATCTTCCAGTACGAAATGATCCTTGAATCAAGGCGCCGGCCCGAATTGGCGGAAGCTGTGCAGCAGCTGTATGCAAGCTACATCGACGCGATCACCGAGGGGTTGCGCCGGATTGGTTTCGGTCAGGAGGAGGGCGCAGCCCAGGCCGCATTTGCGGCCCTGGACGGACTGGTGCTGCAACTCCTCGCCGGCGTAGACCGCCAAGGTGTGGAGAACTCCATCCGCTACCTATGGGTCTCGCTCGGCGGCCACATCCCCGCCCCCGCGGTCAGCACACCCAGCTAGAACCCTCCCGCCAACCCAAAAGTGGCCGCCAGGTCCCCCTCGACACCGCAGCCCCGCTGTTCCAGCATGACCACTGCGCTACAAGCAAACCCAGCGTCTCCTCGTTTCTGCTGACGCCGTTGTCCAACCGGCGTATTGAACAGTCAGCTCACTGTCTCGAAACCTCCATGTCTTGAAACGCTAGAGATTCAAGGCAGCCGGCGCAGTGGTGCGACAAAGAGCGATCACAAAACGCCGCCATTTATCGGCAAACTCCACACGAAAAATGGCGCTTTGGCCCGATATTTTTGATCAGAACCCGTTGCCGGTATCAAAGCCGGTCTGAACGCGGGAAAGAGGGTGTCGTTTTCAGAAGCTGACTGCACAACTTCCCGCTGAATTCCGGGGTTTGTGCACACGGGTTGTGATCAGTGACTGCCCGCTACTCCTATGCACAAGTGCCCCTTTGCTCTGCACTCCTGTTCTCGATACTTGCCTTTTCCCGCCGCTCGTCGGCTTGGAGGATGCCGTCGCGGACAGCAGCGCGGATGACACCGTAGAGGACGTAGAAGAAGACTGCCGTGAAGACCACGAGCAGGACCGGGTTGTTGAGTGGATTCATCCCTGCACGTTTTCCTCGGGCCAGTACTTCTGGACTCCAGCAGCGGCATCTCGAAGCCGAAGACCGTCGAGGGAGATGGAGCTCTCGGGCATGCCCATGTCCGTCCACTGGGCGACCAAGCGCAGGTCTCCGGCCGGCGGCCGCGGCCAGAGCCAGAGGGCGGCGTTTGCTGACATGTCATCTTCCCCACCGTTACCGCCCTTTGGCCGGTATTCGAAGACCGGGCCATCAGGCTCCTGGTTTAGTGGCCTTTGCCCGTACATCGCCAGGGAGGAGCTGCTGGCCTTTGTACCATCCGGGAACTGGACCCCTAGCAGGAGGATGGAGTCGGCAGAAATACCCCCATCCCGCACTTGCGGCGCCGACCGGTGAAAAACGGCATTGATCTCCGCCCATTTTCGGTCTTCCTGGTCAGTGCGGCGCAGCATCCAGTTCACGTCAATGATGCATCCTGTGGAGTAGACCTTGACGGCTTCAACGGCTATCACAAAAGTCGGGGACTTGTAGATGAACCGACCCACCGGGACGAGGGCGGGCAGTTCGTAGCGGGGTGGCCCCGCCCAGGGAGGCGGTGTGAACTGCGGCGTCCTTGGCCGGGGAGGCGGCATCGGGATCGAGTAGTCCTGGAAGAAGGTCACGGTCGTTCCTACGGGCTCGATGGCTGCGACCGACCAGCGGAACAGCGTCATGCGCCGCCTTGGATCCCCCAATCCGTCCTTACCGGCCCAGTCTAGCCGCGGACCACAGTCACTGAGGATCCGTTATGGTGCAGTGTCTCTAGCAACAAGAATCGAGGAATCCATGGATCCCGCCGGTCGGTCCCCACTCCATTACGCAGCACTCAATGACGATGCCGGGGAGGTGACGCGACTGATCGCAGAAGGCGAGTTGACCGATTCGTCCGACAGCGAAGGATTCACCCCGCTTCATCTTGCCTCCCAGGAACACGCCCTGACGGCGGCAGCCGCACTGCTCAACCTCGGCGCGACGGTCGACCCAATTAATTCCTTCGGCAATACACCGCTGTTCGTCGCCGTGTTCAACTCTCGCGGACGGCCCGAGATGATCAAGCTGCTGCGTTCACGCGGTGCAGATCCGCTGCATCCGAACGCGACAGGGCAGACCCCGGTAGGACTGGCCAGATTAATCGGCAACTACGGTGTTGCCCAGTACTTCGAGGATCTCTTCTAAGCCGCCGGCTTGTATCTTCCAAATGGGGATCCTCACCTGCCGGCGTTGATTGTGCCGCACCACTTCCCTACGGCTACATCTCTGCACCCCAGAAGGCCCGAAAGTCATCGCCAACCCCATACTCTTGTGGATGCTTCATTTGAAGCGTGCTGTCCGGTCGGCGACCGGGTGAGGGCATCGGCCCCGGGTCCGCGATTCGTTTGCGCCGCGTGCGAGCCAAAATCCTTGGTGCTCCCTCCCGCACATACACCGCAGCAACTGCGCATGCTTTCGCGATCATCATGCTTCCTCCCGAGGGCCGACTCGGACCGCAGTACAGGAGCCACTCCGCCACAGAGCAGACCCTAACGAGTTCGCCCTCCGAACACGTCAAGATCCAATTAGCAGTTTCGTCTTCGCCATACTCGTGCAAGTCCCGAGACATGTACTCCACTGGCGCGTTCAACATACGGAAAAGGTATCGGCACGGCACGTCAAATCAGTAATCAACGAATTAGCTGTCCGTAAAGGGATCGTCTTTCGGGCACCTATGCACCGACGCGGACGCAATCCTCTGTATCCACTCGACGTCGTAGAGACTCCGTCGGTTGAGCTGTCTGCGGTGCGTGCTCGTCGCTACTGAGCGTGGTGAACGTAGAGGTCGCGGAGCAGCGCGATCTCGGCTCCGTGGTGCAGGATCTCCTGGTTCTCCCACCACACGATCGTCGGAAAGGTCTCCTCGGCATCGCTGCCGTACGGGTAGCTGCTGAGCCCGGTCCGGTCATAGTCGGACTCATCGACACTGAGTAGTACCTGGCGCCAGTCGGCTGCGGCGTGACGGAACCTCTCGATGGCGCCGGCTGCATCTGGTCGTGATTCGTACGTCGCTCTATCGAACGTTCGGTCGCCCCCGAGGTGGTTGGCTCGGCCCAACAGCGTCTCGGAGATGTGGTCAAGCCGCCAGGCGATCGTCGTGAGCGGCGGAGGCCACGGACTTTCGGGGGCGCCGTCTCGCCCCCACTCACCCGCGCCGATGAGCTTGATGGCGCCCGGTCCGGGCCCATCGGCGCGCCTCCGCACCGACCAGCACGCGTCGACCGGTTCCCAGAGGTACTCGGCGTCCGTCAGTACCGGTACGTCGACGTCGCTGCCATCACCCGAGTTGCTGGTGGGCCCGGCGAGGCGAGTGAGGAGTCGTTCCGTGGCCCAGTCGTACTGCTCGAGCAGGGGCTCAAGTCGCTGATTGGTCATCATGGCATAGAGCCTAGCCTCCGCGAGAGCCGTGGGAATGCCCTCAAGGGTTCACCAAACGGTTCCTTCGCTGACTGGCTTGTGGGCGGGACCAATCTGCGCCCCCGCGAACGCTGAAGGCTACAACTGGGCCTGTAGGCTCTGGTTCGTGATTGCTCAAATCTTAGGAGAAGGACTTCCGCTCGTCGTCATCCACGGATTCGGTGTAGATCATCGGATCATGCTGCCGTTGGAGGACGCCATCGATGAGTGCGGATGGCAGCGGATCTATATCGACCTACCGTGGGCCGAGGGGAATGCTGACATCAACGTCACCAGCACGGACCACGTCGCGCAAGGGGCTCTGGACGACATCCATGCCTATCTTGGAGACCGGCCCTTCGCGCTGATCGGCAACTCCTTCGGAGGCATGATTGCCCGATACGTCGCCCACGAGCTTCGAGATCAGGTCCTTGGCCTGGCTACTCTTGCGGGCGTGTACGAGCCGACCCATGAGGCGCGTAGCCTTCCCCGCCGGCAGATTGTCCGAAAGGACCCCTCCGTCCTGGCTTTGGCCGGCGAAGTGAGGGGCGACTACGAAGAGATGACCGTCGTCCAGAGCGAAACCACGCTCGAGGCATTCACCCGGTATGCACTTCCTGGTCTTCGCACAGCGAACCAAACCATTCTCGATCAGGTGGCAGCGGAGTACGCGCTCTCTGTAGAACCGGAGGTCGCGCACCCTGCTCCCTTCGAGGCGCCGTCGCTACACCTCTTTGGGCGTCAGGACCATGTAACTGGCTACGAAGACGGGTGGAAACTCCGCAACCACTATGTCCGGGGCAGCTACGCGGTCCTCGACGCCGCTGGCCATAACGCCCACCTCGAACGCCCGGAACTTACTGCCGCGTTAGTGAAAGACTGGCTCATACGGACCAGCGCATCTGCTCTGTGAGTGAGAGGCCGGATCGCTGGTCATCGCGGCCCAGTCGGCAGCAGTGAGTGCGCAACCGGTGAGGGTCGGCGGTTACGAGGGCTGGTGGAATGCTACTCCTTACTCGGGTGACGTGACCGGGCTGCCTTTGGAAACGGTGACGGTTGATACGAACAGCGGCAAAATCATCGATGCCTTCAACCGGGCGAAGAATGACGCCGGGCAGACGACGTCGGTATCCGACGTTGACTTTGACGTTGTTCCGGATCCCACTTGGCCACGGGACACGACAGTGGTCATCGACACCGCCACCGGCGACGTGATCGAACAGTTCCGGTCACGGACATCAGAGTAACGGCGGTGGAATCCAGCAGCCCTAGGGTTGTAGCCCCGGCCCGCCGGGAGCGGATGACGCGGGCGCAAAAGTGGTCTGTGGCCCTTTCACTTGTGGGAGCAGTAGTTTCCTTGCCGGCTGCCGGTCTCTTCGGCGCCGCGCTCGGGTTCTACCCCTCGCGGATGGACTGCACGCCGGAGACCCTTGGGTCCGGCTGCTACGAGGGCGAACTGCTGATAGCCAGCGTGTTCTTCGCCTTGCTGTTTATACCGTTCTTCATGGCTTCGCTCAGCGTGGCGGTACGTCACCGCAAGAGAGCCCGGCAACTTGCGAACTGGTGGCCGTTCTTCGTGCTGTGCGCAGTGCCCTTTTCCGTGATCGTCATGTTCGTCATTTCGGCTTCGGCCAACCCCAACGAATATTTCTGATCTACAGGGATCGGTCCTCCCCGGCAAATCCCTCGCTTCGAACGGCCAGTTTTCGTCCCGGTAAGGGGAGCTTTCTCCCTGGCCCTGTCGCGGCTGAAAAATCGACTCCACGTGCCCAACCACCGATTTTTCGCCCGGTAAAGGTTCGGGTCCCGGTAATCCGACCAACGCGAAATGGGGGTGCTTAGGATGACAACATGAGCATCCCCGGAGATCCTGACGAACCTCTGCAGAAACTGCCAGCGGGAATGCCGAGAAGGTACGCAGAATATAAGCCAGTCACTTCGGATGCCGTGGTACCACCGCCAACTAACGTCGGCGGATACGACGAACTCCTCAGCTATTTCCAAGAGAGAGGTCGACCACTGCCACGCAAAGCAGAAAGCCTCGCCACTCTTGATCAAGCCATTAATGATGGTTTGCCGGCCGAGCTTGCCCGCCCTATCGGGATGTTCTACGGAGATCTCCTCACGCATACTGTTCCCGGCGCCCACTGGGAAGTAGTCGAGGAGGGATATCCTCGGGTTCGTATCACCAGGAAAACTGGCGTCGACGTCGTTCGAGTTGCGCTTCGACGCCTGGCTACCGCGATTCCCACCCTCGAACAAAACTATGCCCACGTCCTCGAAGTGGTCAGCCGAGAGCCGTAGAAGGAAGACTGGCCGGCTGGTCCGACTCTCTTCGCAACGGCCGTAGGCGGGTATCAAGTATCCTTCTGTCCGCTTGCGGTTCGACTCAAGATCTTCTGGGGGCCTTATGTCCTCGCGCCGATCGAACGCTTTTCACTTGCAGGGAGTCCCCGGGGGGCTAGTAGCCGCCGCCGGTGCCGTCGCTAGAGCTCGCGTTGCGATAGGTCCCGCCGTTCCGGTAGACCCTGCCACGCTGGGAGTGGTACGTCGCCCTATGGGCGGGCGGCTTCTCTTTCGCCCTCCTGTTTTGGCGGACGTTTCTCCAGACGACGCGGAGGTCTTCGCCTTGTTCTACTCCGTGCTCCGCCGCCGCGAGAACGGCGAATCCGTAGAGGACATCCGTCCGGACCTGATCATTCCCGCCGCGCACGAGGCAACTATCTGATCGGTGCCGCTGGCCGAACGGATCATCGACGGTCAGCGATTTCCGCCCGATTTTTCGCGAGTACTACGGCGACCCCGCGGCTCCGCGGTGGTCACTCAAGGCATGCCGGCGAGGTCGTCAGCGTCCGGCGGGGAGCTGGTAGATCGCCACGTGGATCTTTCCCGAGTCTTTCGGCGGGATGACTACCCGGAATGCCGGCCCCCGTCCGGAGTCTGTGTCTTTGGAACACAGGGTGGAACCTGGCTCAATCCCGACGCCGCGCAGCACCTTCGCGTCCTGGGCAACGATCTCCGCATTGGGGGCCACCATCGAACCCGCCGACACACAGATGGACTTCATCTCCTCAGTATCGGCAGTGAAACTCGTCAGGGAAGCACCGGCAAAGGGCTCAAGCGGAGTCTGGTCCACCGCAATGCCGTCGGCACTCGCCGGAAGGCTTAGGTCCAGCGGTGCAAAAAGCGATGCCGCCAGGCTGCTTGCGTCGCCGGGGGCAGGGGAATCCGTGGTCATGTCAGGTCCTGTCGTCGTAGTGCCGGAGGCTTCCAAACGGGTGTCTGCCGGTGTCGTGCCTCCCGGCCGCGCGGCACCCGGGGCGGCGCATCCGGCCAGCAAGATGCCGGTCACGGCCAGGGCCGCCGTCGCCATTCCTTTGCGCGCCATCACTTGACACGTCCGGAGCTGTGGTGAGTTGAAGATTCGCCTGTCATGTTGTAATTCTGCGCGATCCCTACTTCATTAAGGCGTCCAAGCTGCTTGTCGGTGATGTTTACCGGCCCAATATCCGTGGACTTGGTGCCATCCCAGTTGTAGCGGTCGCGGTAACTGACGGTGGTGTCCGTGCTGTAGCTCCACTCGCCTCCAGGCGTTTTTGGCGGGTACACCGTCACCTGGCCCTGGGTACTGTAGCTGATTCCGCCGCTGGCATAGAACCAGTCGGCGCTTTCGTCCTTGCCGATGTAATACCCCTTCCACTCCGTGTTCACGGGGTATGTGACCGGTTCCGTGGTGCCCGAGTTCCTGGCGTCTTCCACTGCGGCCTTGGCAAGGTTTCCGACGTCGGCGGTGGTCTGCTGCGAAAGCTCCGGGCAATCCCGCAGGATCTGGTCAACGTCCTGGTCAAGCGGCGCCCCGGAGTTGCCCAGGAAATGCAGCAGGTTCCGCGAAGCATGCGGGATAAGGGGCGTGGCGGCGTTTGCGGCCACCTCGGCTTCAAGCTTTGTGGCGTGGTCGCCGAATCCTGGGTCCGCCGAATCATGCACTTGGGAATCCTTGTCCGAGGACCACGGCGGAGCCTCTGGCTTCGGCACGTGGTCACCCGGGACGGGAGTGCCAAGGCCACTTGGAAAGGCTTCGCTTCCGGTGGTGTGACCGCCGGGATCTGTCCCCTGTTCACCGCGCCCGGTGCGCGAACCCGCAGAACCGCGTTCCTCGTCGCGGCGGTCCGTGCCGCCTTCAGTTCCGTTGATTTGTGTACCGGTCCCGCCCTGGCTTGCCTTCTCCTGCTCGTCGGCATTGCTTTGGAGCGCCCGGGAGGCCTCCAACAGGCTCATGACCACGGACTTCGATTGGGGCATGAGTTCCCCGTGCCAGGATTGGCGGAAGGATTGCATGTCCGGCCCCAGCCACTGGCCGGGTGCTTCAAGGACAGAGCCCAGGGTCCTGAGCGAGGCGCCGATTCGATCGGCGCTCCTGGCCATCTGTTTCGAGAGCGCCCTGAGCTGCGCGGGGTCGGCGCCGACAAAGTCAGTCATGCACCCATCGTGCCGGATCATCACGGCAGCGGCCATGGGCAGCTCTTCCCATGGCCGCAAGACAGCACTCGCGCCTGGCCAGGGTCAGTTCAGCCCGGACCAGCAGCCGCCGTTGGTCGGATAGGCCACGCCTTCAAGCACCCGCGGGTGCGGGGCAGCAAGGACGGACTTCGCGTCCCTGTCACCGGCCGTTGCTTCCTGAAGAGGATTGTTTCCTGAGAACGACCGGCTATCTAGCTGAACGCTAGCCTTGAACCGAGTGCTGCCGCCAGCACAGGGCTTGAGTAAGCGTTGGGAAGCCAGAGCAGCTTGTGTTTCGTGCCATCGGCCGTTCCAACTCCCAAGCGCGAGGCTGTGATGCCTTGTCTGAACTGGGCCGTGGCAATTTCTTCGAGATTTAGCACCAGGGTTCGACGGGGCTCAGCCGCGATCTCGTGCGCCCATTGCCCTGCGTCGACCTCCATTGCCGCCCCTGGGACTGGCCGCACAGCGGCGATTGACCCCGCAAGCGCGGCTACCGCACTCGTCCCTGACGCTCCCGCTGCAACCGCGGCGCCGCCTCTAGTCCCGCCCCAACCTGCTGCCCGAAGGCTCAGTTCCCGCCGGCCGATCCGCACGAGATGCGACGCTGTTAGCCAGAGTTCACCGTGACCCCAGTGAAGCCAGCCTGTGGTGCACGAATCGGACAGCAGGAAGACCCTCATGACCTCGCGCCATTTCGACCAGCAACAAACATGATTCCCCCATTAGAGTTCGATACTTCACTCGATGAGCGCCACGGTAACATCCGAGTCGCCGGATGATTCGCGCGGAATTGTCTCCTAAGGTTCGCTGACGGAGCGTCGGGCACCGAATGTCGGCTACCGAGGACCCTGTCAGCCGGTAACTGGCTCGGAGCCTAGGCTGGGGTGATGGGGAATGACGTGCGGTCGAAGCGGCTCGCCGGCTGGTGTGTGAGTCGACTCGGCCCTGGGGAACTTGTCCCCCTGGTTCCTGCTGCTGGCGGTCAAATGTCGAATGTCTATCGATACTTCATGGAAGACACTTCCGCTGTCATCAAGGTCCGCCCAGAATCCGTTGAGCGGATCCAACATTGCCTCGATGCGCAGATCGTGGCAGCAAGAAACGGATTCCCGTGCGCCACTCCGCTGACGGCCGCAGAGGCACTGGATGCCGCCGTCGTCGTTTCGGCTGAAGAATGGCGTCCCGGCGGTGAAATGCTCCGGGGCGACGACGGTGACTCGGCACGACGCTCCGCCATCCTCCTGGCCGAGCTCGTGGCACTCCTCGTGCAGCACCCCGCGAGAGCCCTGGACCCACCGCCGCCCTGGATGCAATGGAACCCTCCCGGAGGCGGACTGTGGCCACCGAACGGTCCAATTGACCGGATGGATCAAACACTGGTTCCGGACACCGTCCGGGAGTATGCCCGCCGTGCCGCCTCAAGGCTCCGCCACTCGGCGCTGCCCCACGTCCTCGGCCACGGCGATTGGGAAGCCCAGAACATCCGGTGGAAAAACGGCCGGGCCTGGTCCGTCCATGACTGGGACAGCCTCGTTTCCCTTCCCGAAGCAGCCATCGTGGGAGCCGCATCCGGTGCCTTCGCCAGCGGGGAAGTTCCCACCCTGGCTCCTGTCGATGGTTCACGCACATTCATCGACTCATACGAGTCCGCCCGTGGCCGCACCTTCACCGAAGACGAACTGGAGATCGCCTGGGCCGCCAGCCTGTGGCCGGCCCTACACAACGCACGAGGAGAGCACCTGTTTCGCTCCGACCCGGTCGCATCTGCGGCAGTCATCGAGCAGGCGGAACACCGGCTAAGTCTCGCCAGAGCCTGACGCCCAGGCGGACGCGTGTGTTGTCTCGCCTAGGGCCAGATGCAGGTTAGCCTCGACGCTACCTGGCGTCCTCGGACGTTACTGGTAGTCCCTCGCCATGGCCGGTTACGACACCAGTTTGTAGACGGTGCTGTTACCGACGGTTTCAGCCGCGTAGTTGGCTGCCACCCAGGTGGCGACCTCGGAGTTGCCTCCGGGTCCTCCGCCCATGCTGCCGGCGATGAAGTAGCCGATCTCGCCACGGTCCACCATCTGCTGGAACTGCGCGAGGGTTGGGTACGGGTCACCGCCAGAGAAGCCGCCCAGAGCGATCACGGGAGTGTCGGTGGCGAGTTCCAGGTCCGCTGCTGAGGTGGCACCGGAGACAATCGCGGACCACTTGGTGCCGGAGGACTTCAGCAGTGCGATCAGTTCCGCCGACGCCGTGCCGACGCCGGGTCCTCCGGGGGCTCTGCGCCCGGTGTCTCTGGTCTCCGAGGCGGCCGCGCCGCCGGCGTCGCCGTCGTCGCCCGGACCCATGCCCGGCCCGCCCATGCCGCCGCCCATCGCGGACGTGTTAGGTCCGGAGGTGGGGACCGGACCGGAATGCGGCTGGGCCGCCGTCGCCAGTGTCCAGGCCGTGGTCCCGAGGCCGCCGGCCAGCAGCGAGGTGACCAGGACCCCGGCCGTGGCGGCCTTGCGGAGCTTGGTCGGGAGCGCCGCCATGCGGTCGATGTCGAGCAGGAGCGCTGCCGCAGCCAGGACGCCAAAGATCACGATGATCACCCGAAGCCCCGGCATCCAGTCCGGGTCGCGGCCCAGCAGAATGGCGGACCAGGTGGAGGAGGCCAGCACCGTCACGGCCAAAATGATCCGCGCGGGCCAGAAGGACCGTCCCCGCCACAGTTCCACCGAACCGATGCCCACAAGGGCCGCGACCGCGGGGGCCAACGCCACGGCGTAGTACGGGTGGACGATGCCGCCCATGAAGCTGAAGATGCCTGCCGTGACAATCAGCCAGCCGCCCCAGAGCAGAAGTGCGGCGCGGGTGCCGGATGTCCGAGCCTCGCGGCGGGTGAACCAGAGCCCGGCGACCAGCAGGATCAGGGCTGCCGGGAGCAACCAGGACACTTCCCCGGCGAAGCTGGTTCCGAACATCCGGGTGATGCCGGCCGTGCCGCCAAAGCCCGCGTTTCCGCTGCCGGGGCCGCCGCCCGGCATGGCGCCGAAGTCCGGCATGGCGCCGGAGTCGGGCATTCCGCCGAAGTCCGGCATGGCGCCGGAGTCGGGCATTCCGCCGCCGCCGGGCATGCCTTCGCCGGAGCCTGTGATCCGGCCCAGGCCGTTGTACCCGAAGGTAAGTTCCAGGAAGCTGTTGGTTTTGGAGCCGGCCATGTACGGCCTCGCCGAGGCCGGGGTGAGCTGGAACAGTGCAATGTAGCTTCCGGCCACCACCGCAATTCCTGCCGCGGCGCCCAACAGGTGCAGGAGCCGGCGGCCCAGGGTGGTAGGCGCCGCCCAAAGGTAGGCCAGGCCCAGTGCGGGAATGATCAGGAAGCCCTGCAGCATTTTGGTCAGGAAGGCCAGTCCGATCACGGCGCCGGCTGCGGCGAGCCATTTCCAGCCGCCCTTCTCGATGGCGCGAGTGGTGAGGTACGCGGCCAGCACCAGACACAGGGTGAGCATGGCGTCCGGGTTGTTGAACCGGAACATCAGGGCAGCCACCGGCGTCAGTGCCAGGGCGCCGCCGGCCAGCAGTCCCGCCGCCGGTCCTGATACGCGTTTCACCGTCAGGTAGAGAAGCCCGACGGCGGCCACGCCCATGAGCGCCTGGGGAATGAGCATGCTCAGGGCCGAGAAGCCGAAGATCCGCCCCGCGAGGGCCGGGATCCACAGGGCGGCCGGCGGCTTGTCCACCGTGATGGCGTTGTTGGCGTCGAGGGAACCGAAAAGCAGCGCCGTCCAGTCCTTGGTGCCCGCCTGGACCGCGGCGGCGTAGAAGGAGTTTCCGTATCCGGTGGCTTCGAGGTTCCAGAGGTACAGCACGGCGGTGACGACGAGCAGCAGGGCTGCGGAGGGCCGCACCCACCGTGGCTGCTGCCCGAACAGCAGCCGGTGGCGGCTCCCGTTTGCTGTGGGCGGCAGAAGCCCTGCCGTCGTCGTCGCTGGTGCCGGCTCAGGGGTCGGAGCGGTGTGAGAGGTGGTGGCGGTCATTTTCTTGGCCGTTTCTTTGCGGGGAGGAACGTGTTGGGGGCGGCTGGCGCTGTGGGAGTGTCGGTGGGCCGGCGGCGGAAGACGACGAGCCGGAAGAGTAGGAATTTGACGGCGGTGGCGGCCAGGTTGGCGACGGTGACCGTAACCAGTTCAAGCCAGCGGTCCGGCGCCCCTCCTGACGCGCCGTGAACCAGGACCAGTGCACCCGAGGTTAGGGCCAGCCCGATGCCGAAGACCAGCAGCCCTTCGAAGTGGTGGCGTGCCGCCTGGCCGCCGCCCTGGATGCCGAACGTGAAGCGCCGGTTGGCTGCGGTGTTGGCCACGGCGGTGGTGAGCAGCGCGACGAAGTTGGCCAGTTGCGGGTCCATGATGCCGCGGCAGAGCAGGAAGATGAGCAGGTAGGCCAGAGTGGAGGCCACCCCGATACTGCCGAAGCGGACCAGCTGCCCGAAGAGGCTTCCGCCGGGGCTTTGTTCCTGGGCCCTGGCGGCGGCCGGCAATGGACCCCGGGCCAGTGCCGCCCGGAGTTCGGGAACGGGTATCCGGCCCGAGACCAGGTCCCGGCTCAGCCGGGCCATGCCGCGCAGGTCAGCGATGGCGGTCTGGACGATGTCCACGCTGGAGTCCGGGTCGTCGGTCCAGTCCACCGGGACTTCGTGGACGCGCAGGCCGCATTTTTCGGCCAGGACCAGCAGCTCCGTGTCGAAGAACCAGGCGTTGTCCAGGGTGTGGGGCAGCAGTTGACCGGCCACGTCTGCGCGGATGGCCTTGAAACCGCACTGGGCGTCGCTGAAGTGGACGCCGAGGCACGAATGGAGCAGGAAGTTGTAGCTCCGCGAGATGAATTCGCGCTTGGGACCGCGGACCACCCTCGAGTTGCGGGTCAGCCGGGTCCCGATAGCGAGGTCCGAGTGACCCGAAATAAGCGGGGCCAGGAGGGGGCCGAGTGCTGCCAGGTCCGTGGACAGGTCCACGTCCATATAGGCCAGAACCGGCGACGGCGAGGCCAGCCACACCTTGCGGAGCGCGTTTCCCCGGCCCTTCTCGGCCAGGTGGATCACGGCCACTTCGGGGAGCTCGCGGGCGACGCGTTCGGCCGTCTGGAGCGTTCCGTCGGTGCTGGCGTTATCTGCCACCGTGATGCGGAACGAGTGCGGAAAAGAAGCGAGGAGGTAGGCATGGAGACGGCGAAGGCACGCTTCCAGGTCCCGTTCCTCATTGAAGACCGGGATGGTGATGTCCAGCAGCGCAGCCCTGACACGCGGGTCGAAGGCCCGGCGGCGGCCGCCGGGCCTGGCCGGCACCCCTTCGGGAGGAGGCTGGGTTTCGGGAGCCTGCTCTGTGAACGTCATGTGTCAACTTTCCGGGAGGTCCATATGACGTTCTTAGGGGCAAGCTGTGCGGGACCTGTGGAAGTCTGCAGGGGCGTCGCGGCGGGCAGCCGGAGAAGTCAAAGGCCAAGCCGGCCGTCGTCCCGAGGGATCCCTTCAAGGATCTCCGCGAGAAGCTGGCGAACCTTTGAGTCCTGGGGCTCCAGCTCGAACCACTCGGCGGGACGCCATTGCGCACGTTCTTGGCCGCTTTGGGCTCACAACGCTATCGGAACGCGTGTGACTTGCCATTCGGCGAACGGACCGTAGACTCGGCCCATGTCAGGTCGTGGGGGAACGAGACTAGTCCGTACTGCTGTGGCGACAGTGCTGAGCATGCTGCTGGCCGGTGTCCTGGCAGCCTGCACCTATGAGGATGCCGGCGATCCGACGGCGATAGCAACCGCGGAGCGTAGCAGTCGTCCTGCTCCTTCCCTCCCAACGAAGGGCCCGGAGATACCGGATGCCGAAACGCGCAACTACGCCGAACTGGAGAAGATCCTCGCTTTGGCCCAAGGCTCCGTGCTCCTTGAAGACTCCGGTCCTGCCGACGGGCCAGGGGTTGGTTTCAGCAAAACCGCAAAAGTGCAGACCGCCGGTCCGTATACCGTCACGGCGGCTTGCGTGGGCATTCCGGACGCGCAAGTGTTCCTCTCCCGCCCAGGGTCAAAGGAGCTGTTGTCGCTCGATCTTGATTGCTCAGGCGTCTTTTCGCAGGTTGTCGAGTTGGAGGAGGGATACGTCGCCGCACTGCTGGTACGACACGACCCGACGGGTCCTTGGACAGGGGCCGTAGCCGGAGTAAGAATTACCGGCGGATGAAAAGGCGACGATTTCCGCGTTCCGGGGTCAGTGCGAATCGGAGACCGTTTTACCGGAATCGGGGCGCTCTCAATGACGGTGCCGATCGCTGCGGCCACGGCCGCCGTCGTCGGCATACCGCAAGCCACCGGCCACCTCACCTTCGGTATCCTGGCCGCAGCGGCCGGGCTCGCCATCCTGTTGCCCGTACTGCCGTTCGCGCTGGGTCGTCGACGGCGTCACCGGTGGCATCCTCGACGGCGCCCTCCACCTTGGCGCGGACTTGCCCGTCCGGACAGGAACCGAAGGATGGACCTTCGTGGTCGCCCACATCATCGAAGGCACACCACCTGCGGTCGGCGAGTTTGCACAGATCGACGTCGACCTGAACCACCGCGCAGCCCTGTCTGCGGCACACACCGCCTGCCATCTCGCCGCGCTTGCCCTCGACGCCGCATTGTTAGGAGCATGGAGCAAGCCTGCACCCACAGACGCACTGGGAACCCCGCCTTCGACGCACTGGCCATCCAGCGTTCGCGCATCGACGCCCGCCGATCCACGGACACCTATCGCATCGGAAAATCTCTACGCCGCAAGGGCTTCGCTCCGACGTCTCTCGATGACCCCTCCGCCGTCGCTGGACGTGTCAACGCCCAGCTGACGCAGTGGATCAAGTCCGGCGGCGCCGTGCGGATCGAACGGGACGATCCTGCTCTTTCTGCCCGCCGCACCTGGGTCTGCGAACTCCCCGACGGGCTCACCAACATCCCCTGCGGCGGCACCCACGTCCACGACCTGGCCGAATTTTCCGACATCACCACATCGCTCACCACAGCCGAGATCGACGGCGGACTCGAACTGACCATGGAAACGGTTTCCACCACGTCCTGGATGCCCCGCGACAGCACACTCTCAGCGGCGCGTCCGGCGGAAAACCGGTCGAGTCACGGCTCGCCACTGGAGCTAATCGGTCCGCCTTGGTAGCTTGAACGCATGGCCATCAAACTTGAGAACGTCGGTATCGCCGTTCGCGACCTCGAAGCGACAATCGCCTTTTTCACCGACCTCGGGCTCACGGTCGTCGGGCGTGACACGGTCAGCGGCGAGTGGGCCGATACTGCCGTCGGGCTTGATGGCAACCACGCGAAAATTGCGGTGCTCCAAACCCCGGATGGTCAGGGTCAACTGGAACTCTTCGAATACATCCACCCCGAAGCGATCGAGACGAATCCAACTCGTCCGAACGACATCGGAATGCACCGCGTGGCCTTCTCGGTTGACGACATCGACAAAGCCCTTGAGATAGCTGCGAAGCACGGATGTACTCCTCTACGCGGCGTGGCGACCTACGGTGACGTCTACAAACTCACGTATCTCCGCGGACCCAGCGGAATCCTCGTAATGCTCGCCCAGGAACTGAAAAGAGACTGACACCCGGAGCCCGGAGCCCGGCTCACCCGCTTCGCCGGTAGTGCTTGCAATCTGCTAGCGCCAGCGCATACCGTCTCTCGACAAGCGGTTGCAAACCACAAGCGGAAGGCATTTCATGCTGACGGAAGTCGCTGAGGGCGTTCTAGTTCACGAGAGCGAGTTCATCCAGAGTAATTCCGTTGTCGTCCAGGGCCGTGCCGGCCTGTTGCTCATCGACCCCGGTATAACGGTCGACGAAATGGCGGCCCTAGCGAACGACCTTCGCGAGTTGGGCCAGCCCGTCGTGGCAGGCTTCTCGACGCATCCTCATTGGGATCACCTGCTCTGGCACGCGAACTTCGGCGACGTGCCCCGTTACGGTACAGCCCGCTGCGCCGCCTCCATCCAAGATCTGCTGTCGAACGCGGGCTGGAAAGCCCGCATAGCCGAGGGGCTCCCGCCGGAGTACGCCGAGGAGATTCCTATGGATCTGCTCGGTCTCCTCACCGGTCTGCCCTCCGAAGCTGCGCAGATTCCTTGGGATGGCCCCAAAGTCCGGATCATCGAGCATCAGGCCCATGCACCAGGCCATGCGGCGCTGTTGATCGAGGAGCGCGGCGTCCTCGTCGCCGGCGACATGCTTTCTGACATCCTGATGCCATTCCTCGACCTTGAGGCCGCGAATCCGATCGAGGACTACCTCGCCGCGCTGCGGCTGCTCGAGAGCGTGGCCGACGGCGTTGATGCCGTCATCCCCGGTCACGGCTCAGTCGGCGGAGCCGAGCAGCTACGAGCACGAATCAAACAGGATCGCGCGTACGTGCAGGACCTGCAAGACGGCGGTGTTCCCGACGACCCGCGAGTCGGTCCATCGGCCACGTTGGACTGGCTGCCCGACGTGCACAGATGGCAACTCCAGCGGCTGGCCCAAAGAGGGCAGAACGAGACGCACGGCTAGCGATCCCGATTGGGCCCCGGCTGGGAAAGCCAAGTTTCCGCCCACTCAGGGTTTCATCGCTAACCGTCACTAGGCGGCGCTGACGGCATTTGGTGCGGCCTCAAACTGCGTCGGGAATCTGGTCGCCGGGTTCAGCTATGTCGTCGCGGACGCCGCCGGCCTCATTCCCGTCGAGGCGGAGATTGCGGTCCTCCCGGCCCTCATGAGCGCCGTCTTCCTGAACCGCATCGCGGATCGAGGATATTCCTGCGGCAAGCAGAACCCTAACGATAGGGTTTAGGCATCAGTAGCCGCACTACCTCGGGGGGGAGATGATACTGAAGCTATCGGCGTCGGAAGGAGAACCACTGGTACCGTCAATGGGCATCATGGGGTTCTTTCTGATTTTGAACGCAATCCTGTTCATTGCAGCGCTGGTGAGCATTGCGCGCAATCGGACTCACACCTCTGGGGGCACTGTCGTTTGGACTCTCATCGTTCTTGCGCTGCCAGTTGTTGGTTCGATTCTATGGTTCTTGATTGGGCGCAGGGACTCGTTCGGCCATCTCCGGAACCAGTCGAGATAGCGGGCGGCCCCAACCTAGTCCCGTCCGACGCGTGGGGGCGCAATTTTCCGCCCAGTCGGGCGTCGGCTCTAGTCCACTCGATAGCTATTCAAGAGCGTTGTAGCATTTAGTTGCGAAGGCCCGCCTGTCCCCCATAGGCGGGCCTTCGTTATACCTGGGCCCGATCGCTCCTGACTCACGCATCAGCCTTTTACGCACGTGATGATCTGCCGCCACTCCCGCAAAGTTTCAGCCACCCCGTGCCATTGCAGGAGTCGGTGGGGACAGAGGTGATGGACTATGCCCGAACACACAAATGCCGCGCACGCCGGCGTCGATCATGCCGGTCCAGCGATGCCACGATCATGATTTTTCGTCACCGTTAAGGGTTGTGAGGATAACGAGTTGCTGGGTCGCGCGTGTCATCGCGACATAGCGGTCGACCGCTCCTTCGATCCCTGTGCCGAACCCCTCCGGGTCGATGAGGACCACCAGGTCGAATTCAAGCCCCTTCGACAGCTCCGGGGTCAGCCACCTGACGCGGGACGTTGCCCCGAACGAGCCGTCCCCGACGTCACTCGTGCCAATCACGCAGGCGATCCCGTCAGCATGCGTGGCAAGCCAGGTGTCCAGGATCGAGTTCAGCTCCAACGTCGAACCGTGCACGACGGGCATGCCGCTACTGCGGATGGACGTCGGCACGTTGGCGTCCGGGATCACGACCCGGATGACCGGTTCGGCTTCCGCCATGATCTCGTCCGGCGTTCGGTAGTTGATACTGAGGGCCGCCAGATTCACGTTGGTCAATCCGAGCCGCTCGAGCCGCTCCAGCCACGACTCCGCGAACCCGTGCCTGGCCTGGGCGCGGTCCCCGACGATGGTGAAGCTCCGCGACGGGCACCGGAGCAGCAGCATCTGCCACTCCGCGTCGGTCAGCTCCTGCGCCTCGTCCACGACGACGTGGGCGAACGGGCCGGCCAGCGTGTCCGGGTCGGCGGTCGGCAGCGCGGCCTCGTCGACCAGCTTGTCCTGCATGTCCTGCCCTCGCAGCATCGACATCACCATCAGTTCGGAGTCGTCTGCCGCAATCAGGTCGTCCACCACCCTGTCCATGAGCTCCCGCTCAGCGGCCAGGGCGGCGTTCTGCCGACGCACGCGTCGCGACGCCTCGGGATCGCCGAGCCGTTGCCGGGCCGCGTCAAGGAGCGGCAGGTCGGATGCGGTCCAGGCCTTGGGATTCGGGCGCTGCAATTTCCTGATCTCTGCAGCGTTCAGCCAGGGCGCACACAGGCGCAGGTACGCGGGCACCGACCAGAGGTCGCTGACCAGGTCGGTGTAGTCGAGCAGCGGCCATGCTCTGCTGAATGTCTCCACCAACTCCGCATTCTGGGTGAGAGCCCGGCGGAGCAAGCCTTCCGGGACGTCGCCGCCGTCGAACTTGTCCACGAGGATGGTGAGCAGCTCCTCCCAGACCTCGTCCCGTGCCTCGTTGTGCGGGGTGCCGGACGCCGGCGCTTCAAACGCTTCGGCCCACTCGTCAGAGCTGAGCCAGACGTCCGCCCACGGAGTCTCCACCTCCATGCCCCGGGCTGGCGGACTCTCGTAAAACCTGACTGCCGGTTCGATCGCCTTCACCATGTCCGCGGACGACTTCAGCCGTGCCACGTCCTGGTCGGTCTCGATCGCTGCCGTAGCGCCTTCCGGGACGAGATCCCGCAGTGTGCACGTCTGCACTCCTTCCTCTCCCAGGCTGGGGAGGACGTCGGCGACGTAGGCCAGGTAGGGCCGGTGTGGACCAACGAACAGGACGCCGCCCCGGCGGTGACCAAGGCGCGGGTCGGAGTAGAGGAGGTAGGCGGAGCGGTGCAGCGCGACGACGGTCTTGCCTGTGCCCGGACCGCCGTCGACGACGAGGGCACCGCGCGATGACGCCCGGATGATGGCATCCTGGTCCGCCTGGATGGTGCCGAGAACATCTTGCATCCGAGCAGACCGGCTGCTCCCCAGACTGGCCATGAAAGCGGAAAGGTCCTCCAGGGACGCCTGCCCCTCAAAACCGTCCGAGGTGAATACCTCGTCCCAGTAGTCACTGATTCGGCCACGGGTCCAGCGATATCTGCGGCGCTGTGCCAGCCCCATCGGGTTGGTGTACGTCGCTCCGAAGAACGGCTCAGCCGCGGGCGAGCGCCAGTCGACGAGCAGCCGACGGCCCTCGCTGTCCGTGAGGCCAAGACGTCCGATGTACACGGGTTCGGGGTTGTCAGCACTGACGATGCGTCCGAGGCACAGGTCCAAACCGAAGCGACGCAGGGCGCGCAGGCGCGACGTCAGCCGGCGGATCTCCACGTCCCGCTCCAGCGCCTCCTGGCCCATGCGGCCGGGCGCCCTGCGTGCGGCATCGAGACGGTCGGACAGCTCGGCGATCGACTGCCCGAGGCTCTCCGCGATGGCCGCAAAATGCTGCTCGTCGCCGGCGATCAACTTCGGATCGGCCTTGGGCATGAGGTGGGCGGGCAGGTTGAACGCGCCGGTGGTCAGTGGCACGTCATCAGCTCCCTTCTTGGGGTGTGGCCAAGCAGTGGGCAGGCGAACCGCTCGTCGACAACAACTCGCACATGTCGCTATCTCAATTCCGTAGGTCCTGGCTTCGGCTCTCAATTCTGCGGCCCTACCAGGGTCTTGCGGCAAGCCCCCCTGTGCCCTATAGATTGAAAGTGAGGGACCAGACGGGCAAAACAGGTAGCCGACACTCAAGCCGGATCCGGGCGTTAGGCATACAGTTTTTGTGAGAGGTCGTTTCCTTACGAACTACTCTCGGCGGTGGCGGCGCCAGTGCCCGGAACAATGGTGACACCGGGCATTGGCGCGCTAGCCGGAAGACCGCGCGCCAGAGCCTGCGACAAGAGGGCCGCGGCGGTCCAGCGCATCGAGACTATGGCTTCTTCCCGGCTAAGGCCACCAACATCCGTCAGCCAGACCAGGGACTCGATTCCTATCGCACTTCGGATTGCCAGAACCAGTCGATGAATGTCCTGATCCGTCATTTTCCCCTTGAGCGGCGCCAACGCCTCGGAGATCCAGGCGATCGCCCGACCCTGCCGGAGAGGGAGGCCATGCCCTTCACCGCCGGTCGGTTCAAGCGAAAGCCGCAGCATGGTGCGCTGCTGGGATTCAGTTTCGACAATCATCCTGGTGAACTCCACCACCACCGCATCCAGCCGTTCCGCCGCGCCGTCAGGCGGAGACGCCGGCAACAGGGACGTCCGCGCGGTTTCCGGATGCGCCGCAGCCAGCAGCGCCCGCTGCCCCGAGAAATAGCGGTAGGCCGTGGCCCGCGCAATCCCGGCGGCCTGCGCAGCATCATCCACGGTCGGCGAAATACCGGACGCCACCAACGAGCGTGCCGCCGCAACCAAGGCATCCAGCGTGCGGCGCTTCTGGCCCGTCCGGCCGACGTCGGCATAAGGTCTTGACATACCTTTCATGATACCTGAGTCTTGTTATGGGACAACTGTCTCATAAGCCTTCCTACCACGCATCGGGGCGAGAACCATGGAGACGAAAAAGGCCGCATCAGCAATCGTCAGGCAACCAGGGGAAGGGGCCAGGCGCTGGTTCTTCGGCGGAGGGATGCATACGTGGAAGGCGACCGAAGAAGACACCGCGGGAGCATTCCTCCTCTTCGAAGACGAGATGTCCCTCAATAAAGTCACTCCCATGCATACGCATCCGGATTCCGATGAAACCATGTACATCCTGGCCGGGGAGATCCTGGTGAACATGGACGGAACAGAACACCGGGTCGCTGCCGGCGGGGTGACTATCGCACCGCGCGGCGTACCCCACGCATTCAAGGTCCTCCAGGACAAGACCCGCGTGCTGTGCCTGCACACCCCCGGCTCGGCACAGGCGTTCTACGATGGCGCCAGCGAACCTCTCGGCCCCGGAAACGAGCCGGGGACGGTGAACTTTGACCGCATCCGCGAATCAGGACGGGTGAACGGCGGCATCGAGATTGTCGGCCCTCCCCCGTTTCCGGAACCCCAGGACTGAGGCCGGGGGCCTGCGTTAAGTGCGGGAGCCTGCGCCGGTGTGGCGTGCGGCAAGGAAAATTCCGGCGGTTGCCAGGACCGGCACAATCAGGAACACAAGTGCCTCCACGTGGGCCAGGCCGCCGGCGTTCATGTACGCCGTCATGCCGATCCACCAAAAAAGAACCGAAACCAAGCCGGCCACGATGACTAGAAAATCCCGGGTCGCCGGGCGATTCAACACGCGCAGGCCGGTGAGGCCACCTCGGCCGGACGACTCCGGGGCAAAGCGCCTGCTGTGACGCCCTGCGACGGAGCGGCGGTGGCTACCGCGGCTGCGAGTACTCGCCGAAACCTCCACTCCAGACGCGTTCCGACGCCGCAGCGCGCGGTAAATTGCGAGAGTCGCCACCATGGGAACACTGAGGAACAAGACGAATCCAGCTCCGCCGCTCGCCAGGCCACCGGCGTGTACAAAGGCGGTCATTCCGATCCACCAGGAAAGGCCTGTCGCGAAAGCACCTGTGAGGAGAAGGAGGTCCCGCACGCGGGGAACGTCGAACGAATCGAGGGCTTGTTTCGTCGTCACGATAACTCCTGAAGCGAATTACCCCATGAACTGCCTGCTAGCCATCACAGCATGAATCGGCACCTTTGGCGAGACCCCGAATCAAAGCCGGATACGAAGTGCAGTCATGTGTGGAGGATCAGCCGGCAGCCGCACTGACCGCGATGAAGCCGCCTTGGGGGTCACCGATCACCGCGCTGCGAAATCCCGGCGTGTTCACGGGCGCCATCAGGAGGGTGCCGCCCAGCGCGACGGCGTGCCGGGCGATGGTGTCCGCGTCGCGGACAGCGAAATTGACGCTCCAATGGGGCGGGACCGCGACGCCGTCCGTCGCCGTCACGACCGCCACGACCCGGCCCGCGCGCCGCCACAACGAGAAGGCAGCGTTCGGCACCACCTCGAGCTGCCAATCAAACATGGCGCCGTAAAACGCCTGGGCTCGTTCGACATCCGGCGTGTGCAGCGAGCTCATCGCCCAGGAGTTCGGCTCATTCGCCAGCTCATCGCCGTCGCTCTCGCCGCCCTGCCACAGGCAAAACGGGACGCCGGTGGCGTCTGCGACCACAGCAAGGACGCCGTCCGAACCGGCACCAAAGGGGCCCGCCACGCGCGTCCCTCCCGCTTGTTCGGCGCGGGAGAGAGTCTCCCCGACATCCTCGACGCGCACGTAGGTGTTCCACGTCGGCGGCGATGACGGCGGCGCCTGGCCGATCCCGGCCACCCGTCTCCCGCCGAGGCGCGCAGCGAAGTAGTCGCCCTCGAGGCCGGCCGGCATCGGGGTCGGATCGTCGAAACTCCAGCCGAAAAGCGGGCCGTAGAAGTCCATGGCGGCCCGGGGATCCGGCTGGAAAGTGTCGACCCTGCAGGGAACACCGACGGAGTGGGTCTCACGGTTCGTCATTGAGGTGCCCTTCTGTTGCTGAAACTTCTTTACCGGCTGCCCTTGATTTTCCGCCAGCCACCGGCGCGGTTGTTGGCGATGATTGCCTTGAACATTTCGCCGAGTGCCTGATCATTGACGGCCTGGCCCTCGCGGAAGGCAACGGTGCGGGCTGTTTTGTTGTCGTGTCCGGCGGTGATGATGTTCTGCGGATCCGGGACGATGCCGCCGTCGTACAGGAAAACATTGACGTGGTCTTTCGCCGCGAGTAGCGCGCAGATGTTGCCGTCCAGGACGAAGTAGGGCTGCACGGAGCGTTTGATGACTTCCGAGACCTCGGGATCGGCAGCGTGGACGAGGTCGCGGACCTGTTGGCAGATGGACTGCTGCCAGGCGGGGAGCGATCCAATGTAGTGGTCCACGCGGGCGTCCTTGCTGTAGTCCATGCCATCACATTCGCACATTAGCCAAACACAATGGAATATCAATTCCCTGTTGAATGGCGTCTTGATGCGATTCAGGAGGGAGGCGTTTGGTGCGAGGATGGTGCGTGTTTTGCGTCAGCTTTGATGGCGGCCGGCTCACGCCACGATGCGGCCTTGCTTCGCGCGTGCACGGTGTTTGCGGACGTTGTCACGGTTTGCGCAGCGCACGGAGCAGTAGCGCTGGCGACCGTTGCGGGTGACATCGACGACGACTGCCCTGCACGGATCGCCTGCGGCGCATCGGCTGAGCCTATGAGCGCCGCGAGTGCTGAGGTGCAGTGCTGTTCCGACACTGATCACGGCGAGCAATACATGCGGAAGAGTCTGGTCGAGGTCGCGGTAGTGAAGATGCCATCCTTCGCCGTCGTGATCGGTGAGGCGAGGATAGGCGGCGGCAGCAGCCATCTGGGCGTTCAACAGAGCCGCCCTGTTCCGTGGATCGTGTTCATCGACAACTGAGAGCCACGCGTCAATGACGTCGCGGGTTTGCTCATGATCGTCTCCGACGGAGAGCTTATAGTCCATCGTCATACCGAACTCACGAGTCCGCTGCACGAGAGCGTCCCTATCGGCTGGCCAATCGTTGGCCAACGAGGCGGCGAGGAGTACCGCGTACTCACCGTAAGGGTTGAGATGCATAAGGCTATTACATCATTGTTGGAGTCATGACGATTTTTCCTTGGACTGCCGATCCGCAGACACGATATTTGTATCCCGCGAGCAGGACGGTGCGCTCGTGATCGCGGCGACTGACTTCGGAACGGGGGTCTCGATGGTCGCGGCAAGCGGGATGGCCCTAACGGCACTCGGCATGGTACTCACGCCGGGCCCGAACATGGTCTACCTGGTCTCGCGCAGTGTGAGTCAAGGGCCAGTGGCGGGAATGATTTCTCTGGCAGGCACCTGTGCTGGCTTCCTCGTCTACATGACAATGGCGAACCTCGGGCTCGCGATGGTGTTCGTCGCGGTGCCTTGGCTTTTTGCCGGCATGAAAGCCGCGGGAGTCCTCTACTTGGCCTACCTCGCGTGGCAGGCACTCAAGCCCGGCGGTCGCGGCGTTTTCGAAGTTCGCGCAGTACCTAGCGATTCCGCACGCAAGCTCTTCCGCATGGGCTTCCTCACGAACCTGCTGAACCCAAAAACAGCCGTGATGTATCTCGCGCTCATTCCGCAGTTCATCGACACGGGCCGGGGAGGAACAATGGTCCAGGGCTTCTCCCTCGGAGCGATCCAGATTGCCCTGAGCATGTTTGTGAACGCACTGATTGTCCTCGGTGCCGGGTCGATCTCTGCATTCCTCTCCACCCGGCCGAGCTGGACGAAGTGGCAGCAACGCGTCACTGGCTCGGCGCTCGGCCTGGTGGCGGTCCTCCTCGCGCGGGAAGTCCCGGAAAAGGCACACATATAGCGATTCTGAGGATGAGAGCTCGCCGAGCCTGCATGCCCACACCGCCGGCGCGGCCAGCACCGCGTCCAGGAATCATCACTCGAATCGTGTGGCTGTGATTGCGGTGCCCGCACGGATGAGACTGAAGGTTGATCCGACGGCGGCCAGCGCCAGCACCAGACTGAGGCCCAAGGCTGCGAAGTAATCGGTCGCCGGCCACGTCACCCGGTAGCTGTCATCGATGCCGGTGACCATCAGCCAGGCCACGAGGAACCCGAGTGCTATGGACAGCATCAGCACGCTCAGGAGCGGAACGGCCGCCTCACGCGTGATAATCCGGCGCAGGACGGACACGGGCATCCCCATCAGCCGCATCAGGCCGAGGACCCGTTTTCGGTCCAACACAGCGGACGCGGTGGCGACGGCCAGGGAAAGCCCGGCGATGGCAATCGCCACGAACATGCCAAGGTACGCCAGCACCGCGAGGCCCTGAACCAGGCGGGCGGAGGACTGCAGCTTAATGTCCAGCGGGGAGGTGGCAGGGATGGCGGTGACGCCGGAACCGTCCAGTGCTGTCCTGGTGCGGTCCATGGCCTCGGGCGTCCCGTCCGTGGCGACCACAATGACCACCGGAACCAGTCCGTCGAGGTTCTGGGCGGGAGCCCGGGTCAGTGCCAGCGGCTGCGTTGTCCAGTAGTGGAGGAATGACGAATCAACGGCGACGATCTCCGTTTCCGGGATGTCCTCGAATCCCAGGCCGGGAGCCTCCGCGGCACGAAGGAAGATTTCAGGACCGGCGTCCCTTTGGTTAAGGGCAGCTGGCCCGTAGCCGATGGTCGCGCTCCGGATTCCCGATAGCTGACTGGCACGGCGCGCGGCCTCCGTCACCTGCTCCTGGCTGGATCCGGCGGCCACCGTCGCGTGAAGGCTGGCGGGCTGGAGCAGACCGGGGCGGGCCGCCGGTGCCTCCGATTCCTGAATGATGCTGGATGCCCCGGCGAAGACGGAGACGACGAACACTGCGATCACCAGACCCGAAACGGAACGGAACGTCGCCACCGGTGTTCGTTGGATCCGGCTGGCGGCGATGACTGCTGCCGCGCTGCGTGCCTGGCGAAGCCCTATCCGGCTCACAAGCTGCGTCAGCCAGGGACCGACGATCACAATGCCCACGAGGATCAGCGCAAATCCGCCGATGAGCAGCGGTGATTCGAGCCAAGCGAGCCGCACTTCCAGGACACGGATGAGGAGAACTGCTGCGATCATGGCAGCCAGTCCTGCCAGCAGCGGCACCATCCGCCACGCGTTCGGTGTTCTTTCGTGCATGGCCCGCGTCACTCCCAAGGGACCAATGCCTTCCCGGGAAGTGCGGTAGGCGGCCACAAGGGACGATGCCGTCACAACCAGTACGACGACGGCGGTGGCCGCCACCCAGCCCGTGGCCAGATCCGCTTCGAACATCCTGGTGCCGTTGACCGTTACCTGGGCGGCGGCCGGCCTGAGCACGGCGGCGAGCACCACGCCGAACACTGCACCGATCAGGCTGGGCACTGCGGTTTCGACGGCGGCGATGCGCGAGATCGTCCGTGGGGACGCGCCAATCAGCCGCAGGGTGGCGAAGCGTTCCCTGCGCTGGGCTGCTCCCAGGCCGGTGACGATACTGATCAGCAGCAGTACGGGGAAGAAGACCGCGATGGCGCCGATGAGCAGGACCGTGCTGTACGCGGCCGCGCTGGCTCCGTAGGGGTTGGCGGTGAACCCTGACACCAGGAAAGCGTGCCCGCTCTGGCGGAGTTCCGCCTCCGTCGCTCCGGTAACGACGACCAGGGAGTCCGGGCCCGGCAGTGCAGCTTCGCCAATCGTGCCCATGAACTCCCCGAAGCGGTCACCCAGCTGGTCCTGCGGCGTGGTTTCGATCAGGCGCTGGAGGGCCGGTGACGCATAGTATTCGCCCGGCGCCGGAGGTCCGGGGATGCCGGGAATTTTGACCGTGCTCGCGCCGAGTGCTGCGAAGTCGCGGCGGTTGATCAGCTGGTCACGGAAGACCTCCACCGGGTTTGCCCTCATGAGCAGCGTGTCCGCGGTCAGCGGAACCGGGGTGGCCGGGCCCGACGCTGTCGGATCGCCGGCCGTCGTCGGAATTGAGACCGAGGGGCTGCCGGTTTCGCGCAGCCATGCACCGCGGTCGTCTCGGGCGTTAAGCCCGTTGGCGCCGCCCCACAGCAACAGCAGCAGGCAGACTCCGACGGCGACGCCGACTGTGATTCCCGCGAGCCTGCCGTAGGAGGACCGGCTGCCGACCACGGCCAGTTTCAGCAACCCCCGGTTCACGGGGACACCCGGTAGCCGGCGCCGATCACGCCGTCGCGCACTATGACTTCCCTGTCCGCATAAGCGGCAGTGCGCGCGTCGTGGGTGATCATCACCACCGTCGTGCCGAACTCCCGGACCAGCCCAAGCATGATCGTCAGTACGTTCTCGGATCCGAGGGAATCCAGGGAGCCCGTCGGCTCGTCAGCGAACAACACGGCGGGGGACGTCACCAGCGCACGGGCCACGGCGACGCGTTGTGCCTGGCCTCCGGACAGTTCACCCGGAAGCTTGGCGCCCAGCCCCTCCAATCCCAGGCGGTCCAGCATGTCCGCCGAGCGGCGCCGCGCCTCGGACCGCTTGGTTCCGCCCAGGAGCATGGGGATACTGACGTTGTCCACGGCACTGAGCTCCGGCAACAACTGGCCGAACTGGAAGACGAACCCGAAATCGGTCAGCCGCAGCCGGGCCCGCTTCGGCTCACTGAGGGCGCTGATCTCCACCGGCTGCTGCCCGGCGGAGGGACTGTAGGTCACGCTGCCCCTAGTCGGGACGAGAACTCCTGCCAGGCAGTGCAGCAGGGTGGACTTGCCCGATCCGGAGGGACCCATGACGGCGAGGACTTCGCCCGGGTGGACGTCGACGTCGATGCCCCGCAGCGCTTCCGTCTGGCCGAAGGAGTGGCGAACCCCGCGGGCGCTGAGAATGGGTGACCGCATATCAATCGTGCTCATGCGCCCTGGAGCTCCTTCTTGAGTTGGGCGAGGCGGGCCATGGTGAGGTCGATCCACCGCAGGTCTGCCTCGATGTGGAACAGGCCGTGGTCGCACATAAGCACCTGCAGCAGGTCGGCGTCCTTCTTCAGCCGCGTCAATTCACGCATCCTGGCCATATGCTCGGAACGCTGCACGTCCAGCAGCCGGTCGGCGTCGTCGTCGATCAGCAGTGCGACAACAGTCTTGGCGAACAGCTCGCTCTGCAGGGCCTCGGACGGAGTATCGGGGGTAAACAGCCACTGACGGACCCGGGCCTTGCCGGACGGAGTAACTTCGTATTTCTTGCGGTCCGGACCGCCACCTGTCTCCTCGCCCAATGCCCGGATCAGCTCATCCCGGACCATTCTGGCAAGGGTGGAATACACCTGGCCGAAGGCCAGAGCCTTCTGCGTTCCGAAATAGCGGTCGTAGGAATGCTTGAGGTCGTAGCCGTAGCTGGGCTCCCGGCTCAGCAGCCCCAGAAGGGTAAGTGTGTTGTTCACACCTCATCTATACACTCAGTATATAGTTACGTCCAGCTCCGCCACACATTCCGAGGGAATGCGTAGGCCCGCCTCCCGGCCGAGCCGTAGGTAGGTTGACGGAGCCTAGGGTCGTTCGTACCAGTCGAGCACCCGCAGCGCCCTGAGGGTGTTCCACCGGCTCGGAAGTCCGTCGCCGTCCTCCATGGCGAAATGGATCCGGCCGGGATGGGAGTTCTCCAGAAGCCAGGTGCCATCAGGTTGCCGTTTCGAGCGCAACACCTCCACCGCCTCGGCCACGCGTTTGTCCGGGCGGTTGCCGGTGGCGCGGAAGTAGTCGAGGCCGCGCAGTACGTCGTAAAACCAGCGTGTCGGGTACGAGAAGTCCAGCCAGTCGGTGTCAATCACCTCACCGGTGGTCCTGCGCCGAAGGAGCCCGCGCTCGAGCAGGTACTCCTCGGCGCACTGCCGCGCCTTGAGCGAGGCGGGTGAGCCGCCGGTGGCATGCTCGTACTCCAGAAGGCCTTCCAATACGTTGATCGTGGTCCCGAACGACGAACGTACGGACCCTCGTTCCACCTCACAGTTCCACCCGCCGTCGGCGAGCTGCTCGCCCAGCAACCGGGACACCACGCCATCGACGTTCTCGCCGAAGTAGGCGCCGAGCGCCACGGCCATTCCATTGACGCACGGCTCCACCTCCCCTTCGAAGAAAGGCTGGCCGCCTTCCTCCCAGCGGCTGTTGTCGCGGACGAGGGCGACGGCACTGCGGGCCTCATCGCTGCGAGGGTTGAGCCCGAAGTCGCGCAGCAGCAACAGGCTGTACGTGGTTGCAGTCCAGGGCTGGCCGTCCTCGGAGTCGTCGAACGGCGACGGGAAATAGGTGCCACCGTCCCATTGACCGTTTTTGTCCTGTTGCGCAAGCAGGCGGGCGCCCCAGCCTTCGGTGGCCACGCGCGCCCGTTCGGCCCGCACCTCCGAGGCCGGTGCGTCCGTAAGGTCGCGAAGGACCTGCCAGCGGATCGCAGGGTCAGAGTCGAGCAGCCAGTCGAGCACGTCCATCCGCAAAAGCTAACACGCCTGCGCTGGGGTTCGACAGGGAGTCCGGCGTCCCGGAGCTACTTCTCCAGCTTCGCCCGCGTCGACGTCCAGCCCTGATCGTGGAAACGCCCGAACCCGTCAAGGAAGAGATCCAGCGCGAACTCGAACTCAAACTGATCGTCGCAGCCCTGCCCGACCACCGAGCCGTCGTCGTGCTTTGCCGCCATGGCGACTTCCAGAATGTTCGGATACCGCGTTGCCATCTCCTGGAACATGGCCGCCTGGGTTTCCGCCGTTACAGGGGCCGGCGCCGCGTTGGCTGAGTCATCGAACAGCTCCTGGGTGAACCCCCACATGCGACTGCCGAGTGCATGCATGACGTGGTGGGTGAGATCCACGGAGAAGCCCCCGGCCAGGAACATCCCGATGAACGAGTCCATGAATCCCAGAACCGCCGGCGTCCTGTTGGTGCGGGATTCGAGCACCTGGCGGGCCCAGGGATGCCGCAGCAGCGATCTCCTCGCCGAGAGGATCCTCTGCCGGACGGCGTTCCTCCAGTCGGCACCGCGGACAGGAGGATCGATCTCGCCGACAATGACGTCCACCATGCCGTCGAGGAGTTCCTCTTTGTTGGCGACGTGCTTGTAGAGCGCCATTGGCACCACGCCGAGCTCCTGCGCGAGCCGTCTCATGCTGAGTGATTCGATGCCCGCCTCATCGGCGAGTACGACGGCGGCACTCAGCACGCGGTCCCGGTTCAGCGGGGTCCGGCGTGTGGCTTCCTCCACTTGCTGAGTCACGCGGCCGCCTTTCGTTTTGCCGTTTCCTCACGCTAAGTGTACTCCGTACACCTGTCAGACGCCGCTGGGGCCCGGTGTGTGAAAAGAACGCAGCAGCGAGACCACCAATGACACGCCAGGCGCGGGCCGTATTGCTAGTGGGCGTGATCCCCTCGGCTGTACTCGAAGACCCAGCCGATGAGCGCAACGAAGGCGAAACCGGCGCTGATGTAGAGGATCCAGAATCCGATGGCCAGCCCCAGGAACCCTCCGGCTGCGGAAAGGCCCACGGCGACGGGCCACCAGCTCCAGGGGCTGAACTGGCCTTGTTCGCCTGCGCCCTCGTGGATTTCCGCGTCCTGACGGTCTTCGGGACGCATCCCGACCCGTTTGCCGGTGTAGCCGAGGTAGCCGCCGATCAGCCCGGCCAGGCCGCCCACCAGCCACAACGCCAGGAAGCCCACCGGCTCGGTCCAGCCCGTGACAAAGCCGTAGACCACCCCAACGGGCACGAAGAACATGGCCAGGCCTCCGAAAATCCAGGATTCGATCTTCATGGCTCTCCTTCTGCGGCGAATCACGTGGGAGCTATTCCCCCACAGTTCCCGTGAATCAACTGTGATACCTGCGCGGTTACGGCGTAAGGGACAAAGGACCCCACTCTGACAACGGACACAAACCACCCGGTTGGCCCGCCTACCTGAAAATTGCCGGTTCCTGGCAGGATCACGTCCTGTTCCAACGGATCCTTGAGTGATTCACTGAAACATACGACGGCGGCCCCGCCCGATGCCCGCCCAGCCACGGAGGTAGCACCATGCGGAAGATCATCCTGATGATGTCTGTGTCCATTGACGGATTTTTTGAAGGACCGGACCGGGACATCAGCTGGCACCTTGTGGACGAAGAGCTGCATCAACATTTCAACGATGAGTGCCGGGCGATGGGCGCGTTCCTGGACGGAAGGATCACGCACCAGCTGATGGCCGAATTCTGGCCCACGGCCGACCAGGATCCGGACAGCACGGCGGCCATGGCCGAGTTCGCCGGGATCTGGCGTGACAAGCCCAAGTACGTCTTTTCCCGGACCCTCACCACGGCGGGCTGGAACACCAAGGTGATCCGCGACGTCGTGCCTGAAGAAATCGCGCAGCTGAAGGCGCAGCCCGGCGGCGACCTGGGGCTGGGCGGCGCCAACCTGGCCGCAACTTTCATGCGGCACGACCTCATCGACGAATACCGGCTCTACGTCCACCCCGTGGTGCTGGGCCAGGGGCATCCGCTGTTCCAGTCGCCGGACGTCAGGATGAACCTCAAGCTGGCCGGGACGCGGACCTTCGGCAACGGAGTGGTCCTGCTCCGCTACGAGCGCGGCCAGGACTAACAGGAATCACCGGAGCTTCCCTGCGGCGGTGCGCTAAGCCCCGGGCAGGTTCAGCCCGTCAGCGTCCCAGGTGAGGCGCGCCCCCTCACTGATCTGCAGGGCCTCAACCCCCGGCGCCTCCACCAGTTCCGCAACCAGGGCTGAGCTCCCGGCCACCACTGTCGAATCAAAATCGACCTCTGTGACCAGCACCCAGGACCTGTCCTCAGGCCAGAGCAGGCTTGGCGACTGTGGCCAGCGCGGATCGTGGTGCCATGGCGCGGTAAGGGTCCAGGCAGGGTCCGTAAACCCGCCCGGCCCAGCCGAAAAAAGGATATGGCTCCGGCCGGGCAGTTCGAGACGAGGACCGTCCACCACGTCCGCCGGCAGCAGCCCCGTTCCCGGACTCTCGGCCTGGCTCCACTCTGTGGTTCCGGTCTCGTCGTCCGGCGCAACGAAAGTCAACTGTGCGTACCCCGCTGCGCTGGTGAGGCCGCCCCACCCCTCCCAGACGGCCGCCACCCCCGCGTCGGGAGTCGCCGTGTGGCGGCACAGGACGGCCGCAGCCGCCGCCAGGACGTCCACATCGAGGTTTCCCGGCTGCGGTTCGGAGTACCGCCACCCGTCAGCGTCGAGGATTTCGCGGTAGGGGCCGGACGGCGGGCCCACCAGGCGGTGGAACTGCGCCAGAGGGTGCATGGTTTTGCCGAACGCCGCAGCGGCGGTTGACCACGGAGCCGGCTGGCTGTCCATCTCGACGAACAGTGACCGGTCCTGCGAGTGCCAGGACAACGTCCCGGCAGGCCTGTCCCGCGTTGCCGGATGGAACACCCGGGCGTACGCGGGATAGCCGTGGGGCACAACGAAATGCATGTCCCGCGCGGTCGGATCGAGCAGGGGGCGCAGCCAGGCACCCCGTTCCGCATCAGCTATCGGGTCCACTCAGTCACCTAAGAGCCCGCCCGGACGTCGGCCGCCCTGGCAAGGGCCTCGAGATGGGCGGCGGAGGCTTCGGTGGCCGTAGCGATCCGGTTGAGTGCGCCGATGACGCTGATGGTGCCGAAAAACATGACCAGAAGGATGGCTACAAACACCCACGTGATATCCATCGGGCAACCCTACTGAGCGAAGCTCAAGCCCGGGCCCCGGCCGCAGCCAGGCTTCCCTGCCGCCCGGACTCAGCCCCGCAGTCCGTCAGACGAATGCCGATTTCCCCGTCACGGCACGTGCCACGATCAGCGAGTTGATCTCGTAGCTGCCCTCGTACGTATAGAGAATTTCGGCGTCGCCAAATAGCTTGCCCATCTCGTAGTCGCTGCTGATGCCGTTGCCGCCCATCAACGACCTGCCCATGGCCACCGAGGCGCGCGCCAGGCGGGTGGTGGTGGACTTGGCCATGGCGGCCTGCACCATCTCCAGCTTGCCCTCCTGCTGGATCCGGGCCAGCTGGGCCATGAGCGCCAGGGAGGCGCTGGCATTCCCCAAAATTTCGGCCAGCTGCTGCTGAATCAGCTGGAATCTCGCCAGCTCCTTGCCGAACTGCTTCCGTTTCAGGGCATAGGAACGGGCGACGTCGAACGCGGCCAGCTGGATCCCGGCACCTTGCCAGCCCACCCAGGCACGCGAATCGCGGAGGAGGTCATTGGCTTTGGAAAAGTCCGTGGCGCCAGGCAACAGATTGGATTCGGGGATCCGCACGTCATCCAGCCGGATGTCCGCATTCTGCATGATCCGCAGACCGATCTTGTTGGAAATCTTCGTGGCGGTGTAGCCGGGACGGTCCGTTTCCACGATGAAGCCCTTGATCTGCCCGTCCGCCTCATCGCGCGCCCAGACCAGCGCGAAATCAGCGATGGTACCGGCACCGATCCAGCGTTTCGCCCCGTTGATCACCCATTCGCCGCGCTCCAGCCGGGCCGTCGTTTCCAGGCCGCCGGCGATATCCGATCCGTGGTCCGGCTCCGTGAGTGCGAAGGCCCCCAGCTGGGTGAAGGCTGTCAGTCCGGGAAGCCACCGCTGCTTCTGCTCCTCCGATCCGAGTTCGTCGATCATCCCGACGATCAGCTCATTGTGGATGCCCACCAGGGCGGACAGGGACACGTCGGCGCGGGCCACTTCCACGTACATCAGGCCCTTGAAAAGCGCGGACGTCCCGTCCGTCTGCAACCCGCCCAGCCCGTACTTGCCCATTTCAGCCAGCAGTCCGAAGGGGAATTCCTCGCGGTTCCAGTACTCGATGGACGCGGCACGGATGCGGGACTGCAGGAAGTCACGCACCTCCAGATAGCGGGATCGCTCCGCCGCAGGCAGCAGGTCCACGATGTACATGAGGTCCGCATCCGGGAACGGCGGCTGCTCCGGTCCCGGGGCAACCGCTTCCGCCGGCGCCCCGGGCTCTGTGTCGGGCGATCCGCTGGCACGTCCCTGTGTCTGCACGGGCATGTATCCCTTCGTCGTCCGCCGGCCACGCCATCGTGCCGGCCCTTCCAAACCCTTGGATGTCCTAGTATATTGCACAGTGATGTGGATCACTAGGCGAAAGGGCCCCCATGACAGTCACCGACGACTTCCGGGCCGCGAGGGACAGGCTACTGGCCCTGCGCGAGAACTACGGCCAGGCACGGAGTGAATTCCAGTGGCCTCGCTTTGACGAGTTCAACTTCGCCCTCGACTGGTTCGACCAGATCGCTGCGGACCCCGGCAAGGGCGCCAAGCCGGCTCTGGTCATCGTTGAACAGGACGGCAGCGCCACGCGGCGAACCTTCGCGGAGCTGGCCGAGCGCTCCAACCAGGTGGCCAACTGGCTCCGGAGCCAAGGGGTTCGCCGCGGCGACCGCATGATCATCATGCTGGGCAACCAGGTGGAACTGTGGGAACTGATGCTGGCCGGTATCAAGCTGGGCATCGTAATGATTCCCACCACCACCCTGATGGGCCCGACGGACCTGACCGACCGGGTGGAGCGCGGCGAGGCGGGCTGGGCCGCCGTCGGAAGTTCCAACATCGGCAAGTTTGCCGACGTTCCGGGGAACTACAAACTGATTGAGATCGCGGACAGCGGCCCTGCCGCAGTTCCGGCAGCCGGTGTCGCCGGGCCTGCAGCCGGTGCCGCCGAACACGAAGCCGCCCAGTACACGGACGCGGCCGGCGCCCCGGGCGGCTTCACGCCCGACGCCCCGACGAAGGCTGACGAAACCCTGCTCCTCTACTTCACGTCCGGGACCACGTCCAAGGCCAAGTTGGTGGAGCACACGCACACCTCGTACCCGGTGGGCCACCTCTCCACCATGTTCTGGATCGGGCTGGAACCCGGGGATGTGCACCTCAACGTCGCGTCTCCGGGCTGGGCCAAGCACGCGTGGTCCAACGTGTTCACGCCCTGGATCGCCGAGGCCTGCGTGTTCATCTACAACTACAGCCGGTTCGACGCCAAGGCCCTCATGGAACAGATGGACCGTGAAAGGGTGACCAGCTTCTGCGCTCCGCCCACCGTGTGGCGCATGCTGATCCAGGCCGACCTCACCGTCCTCAAGAACCCGCCCACCAAAGTGGTTTCCGCGGGCGAACCTCTCAACGCCGAGGTGATCGACCAGGTGCAGCGCGCCTGGGGCCAGACCATCAGGGACGGTTTCGGCCAGACCGAATCCACTGTTCAGATCGCCAACACCCCCGGCCAGCCGATCAAGATCGGCGCCATGGGCAAGCCGCTCCCCGGCTACGACGTGGTGCTGGTCGACCCCGCGACAGGGGAAGAGGCCGACGACGGCGAGCTCTGCCTCCGCCTGGACCCCCGGCCCGTGGGGCTGATGAAGGCGTACTACGGCGACGCCGAGAAGACCGCGGACGCCTTCCGGGACGGCTACTACCACACGGGCGACATGGCCAGCAGGGACGAACGCGGCATCATCACCTACGTGGGCCGCGGCGACGACGTGTTCAAATCTTCCGACTACCGACTGTCCCCGTTCGAGCTGGAAAGCGTCCTGATCGAGCACCCGGCGGTGGCCGAGGCGGCCGTCGTGCCGTCCCCGGATCCGCTCAAGCTGTCCGTGCCGAAAGCGTTTGTGGTCCTGGCCGCGGGACATCAGCCCGGGCCCGAGCTCGCCGAGGACATCCTGCGGTACTGCCGCGACCACCTGGCCCCGTTCAAACGCATCCGGCGGCTGGAGTTCGCGGAGCTGCCGAAGACCATCTCGGGCAAGATCCGGCGCGTGGAACTCCGGCACAGCGAAGAGCTCCGGCACGGCAGCGGACCCTTGCCGGAGGGATTGGGGACCGAGTACTCGGAGGCGGATTTCCCGGGTTTGAAAAGCTAGGCTGGAGCAACCCATATGTCAGGAGGTGCCATGGGAAACCCGCTCCCGCGCGATCCCATCGCCGACGCCCAGCGCAACTGGGAACGGCACGGCTGGGGTGATGTTGCCGCGCCCATGGCCGCCATCACGGCCATCATGCGGACCCAGCAGATCCTGCTGGCCCGGATCGAGGGCGTCCTCAGGCCCTTTGGCCTGACCTTCGCCCGCTACGAACTCCTGGCGCTGCTAAGTTTCGCCCGCAGCGGCGCGCTGCCCATGAACAAGGCGAGTGCGCTCCTGCAGGTCCACCCCACGTCGGTGACCAACGCCGTCGACCGCCTCCAGGACGCAGGCCTGGTGGTCCGCTCCCCGCATCCGACGGACGGCCGCACCACCCTGATCGAGCTCACCGCCGAGGGACGCACACTGGCCAAAAGTGCGACGGCGGCACTCAACACCGAGGTGTTCGGCCAGTCCGGTTTCGCCAGCCAGGATGTGGACCAGCTGATCGGGATCCTGGGGAAATTCCGCCGGAACGCCGGAGACTTCGCCGACTGACCCCGTGTTACCGCAGACAAGGCGGCGGGCAGCCCTAGACTTCGAGGGAACTGACCTGAAGCTGGACCCGAGGAGAGCGCAATGATTCCGGAAATCAACATCTGGGCCGTACTGCTGGCCACCCTTTCCAGCATGGTGGTGGGCTCGGTCTGGTACACCCCGAAAGTCTTCGGCAATTACTGGATGAAAGTCGCGAAGGTTTCTCCCAGCGGCGAAGCGAAGGACGCGGTCAAACCCATCCTGATCACGCTGGTGGTCAGTTTCGTGAGCGCCCTGGTGCTCGCCGGATCGGCCGCCATCTCGCAGCATTTCTACGGCGGCAACTTCCTGGCCAACACGCTGATCACGGCCGTCATCCTCTGGGCCGGGTTCACGGCCGCCCGCTTCATCACGCATGACGCTTTCGAGGGCCGCCCGGCCGGACTGACCGTCCTGAACTGCGCGCACGAACTGGTCACCCTGGTGGTCATGGGCCTGATCATCGGGCTGTTCGGCATCAGCGCAGCTTAGCCGCGCCTATGAGCCTGGGGGCTTGGCCCGGACGTGCATGCGTTCGCCCTGGCGGCCGAACAGGCTAATGAATTCCACCGGTCGTTCGTCCGCGCGGCCAAACCAGTGCGGGGTCCGGGTGTCGAACTCGGCCGCCTCACCCGGGGGCAGCACGATGTCCGTGTCACCGAGGACCAGGCGCAGCCTGCCGTTGAGCACGTAGATCCACTCGTATCCCTCATGGACCTGCGGTGCGGGCTCCTCAGGGCCGCCGGCATTCAGGATGAGTTTGTACGCCTGCACCCCGCCGGGCCTGCGGGTCAGCGGAACGATAGTCATTCTTTTGTTGACGAAGGGCCGCAGGTGGACCCTGGGGTCGCCGGTGGTGGGCGCACCTACCAGTTCGTCTAACGGAACCTGGTGCGCTTTCGCCAGGGGCAGCAGCAGTTCCAGGTTCGGCCGGCGCTGGCCGGACTCCAGCCGTGAGAGCGTGCTGACGGAGATCCCCGTCGCAGCCGAAAGGGCAGTCAGGGTGGTGTCGCGGCTGATCCGCAGCGCACGAAGCCGCGGACCCACCGCCGCCAGCACGTCGTCAAGTTCATCCATGCCCCAAGTTTGCCACTTTGGCAAAGATGTTTGCCACTTTCCGGTCGGCCTCCGACGATGGATGCGGAGGTAAGAAAAATGACTGAAGAGAACAACACATTGGTGGACGTCGTCATTGTTGGTGGCGGCGCAGCAGGACTGAACGCGGCCCAGATGCTGGGCCGGGCACGCCGCTCGGCAGTGGTGGTCGACGGCGGCAAACCCCGGAATGCGCCGGCCAAGGGAGTGCACGGCTTCCTGTCCCGCGACGGTATCAGCCCGGCGGAGCTGTACCGGATTGGCCGCGAGGAAGCGGAATCATACGGCGTCCGGATCATCAGCGGCCAGGTAGTTGGCGCCCTGGGCGTTAAGGGGGCCTTCGCGGTGGAACTGGCGGACGGAACCGTGGTCCGGGGCCGCAGGCTCCTGATCACCACGGGGTTGGTTGACCAGCTTCCGGACATCCCCGGGCTGCAGGAACGCTGGGGCAAGGACGTGCTGCACTGCCCCTACTGCCACGGCTGGGAAGTCCAGGACCAGGCCCTCGGGATCCTGGGCACCGGCCCGTTCGCGGTCCACCAGGCTCTGCTGTTCCGGCAGTGGAGCGCCAACATCACGCTCTTCCTCAATGACGCCATGGAACCCACGGACCTGGAGCTGCACCAGCTCGCCGCCCGCGGCATCACGGTGGTCCACGGCCCCGTTGGCTCCCTGCGGGTGGACCACGGCAAGCTGACCGGCGTGGTCCTGGCCGACGGCGGCCTGGTGCCCGTGGATGCCGTAGCCGCCGCACCGCGGTTCGTGGCACGGACCGCAGCCTTCGCCGGCCTTGGGCTCACGGCTGTCCAGCACCCGATGGGGATGGGCGAATTCCTCGAAACGGACGCCGACGGCGCCACCGGCGTGCCCGGCGTATGGGCCGCCGGCAACGTCACCGACCTCCGCGCGCAGGTGCTGTCCTCAGCTGCGGCCGGAGCCTGGACCGGCGTCGTCATCAACGCCGACCTCATGGCCGAGGAACTGGAGGAAGCCGTCACGGCGTATCGTGGCAGTGTCACGGCGTAGCGTGGGCCGTCCCTGACGGCACGCTGCCCGGGGCCTGAAGCACGGGCAGCGAGGAGACCAGGGATGAAGTTTGACGAGTCGTTCTGGGATGAGCGCTACCGCCAGCACGGTTCGGTGTGGAGCCGCAATCCGAACCCGAACCTGCTGGCCGAGGCTGCCGGGCTCCGCCCGGGTTCCGCACTGGACGTGGGCAGCGGCGAGGGAGCCGATGCAATCTGGCTGGCACGCCAGGGTTGGCGGGTGACGGCCGTGGACATCTCCTCGGTGGCGTTGGCCCGGGCAGCCGAAAGGGCGTTGCAGGATTCGGCGGCGTCCGGGCGGATCACCTGGGCCCACCACGACCTCACCGCATCGCCCCCGCCGGCCGGTACGTTCGACCTGGTGTCCGCCCAGTTCATGCACCTGCCCCTGGCCCAGCGAACCGAGCTGCACCACCGGCTCGCGGCGTCGGTGGCCCCCGGCGGAACTCTCCTGATCGTAGGCCACCACCCCTCCGACCTTGAAGCGGGAATCCGCCGCCCCAGCGAGCCCGGCCTGCTCTTCACACCGGAGGAAATCGCCGCCGGGCTGGACCCGGACGAGTGGGAAATCGACGTCTGCGAAACACGCCGGCGCTCCGCCCCGGACGAGGAGGGCAACGCCGTCACCGTCACGGATTCAGTGCTCCGCGCCCACCGCCGCCCACCGCGCCCTTAGGGGGCCTGACGCCCTAGGGGCCAGACTCCTTAGGAACCGAACGCCTTGGCGGCCAGACTCCTCAGCGGTGCTTAAATTCCGGCTGGCGTTTCTCCGTGAACGCAGCCATGCCTTCCTTCTGGTCCTCGGTGGCGAACAGCGAGTGGAAGATCCGCCGTTCGAAAAGCACACCTTGCGCCAGCCCGGTCTCAAACGCCGCGTTGACCGCTTCCTTGGCCACCATCGCCACCGGCTTGGACTTGGAGGCAATCACCTCGGCGGCTTTCAGGGCCTCTTCCACGACATCAGAGGCGGGCACAACCCTGGACACCAGGCCGGCGCGTTCCGCTTCCTCGGCATCCATGAAGCGCCCGGTAAGGATCAGGTCCATGGCCTTGGACTTGCCCACGGCGCGGGTGAGCCGCTGTGAACCGCCCATGCCCGGCAGTACGCCCAGGTTGATTTCCGGCTGCCCGAACTTGGCGTTGTCCCCGGCAATGATGAAATCGCACATCATGGCCAGCTCGCAGCCTCCCCCCAGGGCGAAGCCCGAGACGGCCGCCACCACGGGGATACGCAGCCTGGTGAAGTCCTCCCAGCCGCGGAACCAGTCCGCGGCGTACATGTCCATGTAGCCCTGGGCGGCCATCTCCTTGATGTCCGCGCCGGCAGCAAAAGCCTTGCCGGACCCGGTGACCACCACGGCGCCCACTTCAGGGTCCGTGTCCATGGCCGTGACGGCAGCCACGAGTTCATCCATGGTGGCTTTGTTCAGCGCATTCAGCGCTTCGGGCCGGTTCAGCGTCACCAGCCCCACGCGTCCGCGCCGCTCCACCAGAATGTTCCCGTACTGTTCCGTCATGCCTGACTCCTCACGTCGTTCTGCTTCGAATACTGCTGCCGCGCCTAGTGCGCCGACTTGTCCCGGATGTCCGTGATGATGCCGGAGAAGTCACGGCCCGCGCCGCCCTCCGCCGCAAACGTATCGTAGATCTCCGATGCCAGCGGCCCCATCCTGGCGGCCACTCCGGTGCTCTGCAGCGCGTTCAGGGCCAGCTTGAGGTCCTTCGCCATCAGCGCGCCGGCAAAGCCCGGCTGGTAATCCCGGTTGGCCGGACTGGCGGGCACAGGCCCGGGGACCGGGCAGTTGGTGGTGAGCGCCCAGCACTGCCCGGACGCCGCGGACGCAACGTCGAACAGGGCCTGGTGCGTCAGCCCCAGCTTCTCGCCGAGCACGAAGGCCTCGCTCACCGCGATCATCGAGACGCCCAGGATCAGGTTGTTGCAGACCTTGGCGGCCTGGCCCGCACCGTGGGCGCCGCAGTGGACCACGCGCTTGCCCATCACTTCCAGCAGCGGCCGCACGGCGTCGAAGTCTCCGGGCAGTGCGCCCACCATAAATGTCAGGGTTCCTGCTTCGGCCCCCACAACACCACCGGAGACCGGGGCGTCCACTGCCCGGTGGCCGGCGGCAACGGCGAGCGCGGAAGCCTCCCGGGCCTCGTCAACGTTAATGGTGGAGCAGTCCAGGAACATGGTGTCCGGCCCGGCAGCGTCCAGCAGCCCGGGCTGGCCGTCCGTTCCGCGGTAGGCATCGAGGACGTGCTGGCCGCTGGGGAACATGGTGAGTACCACGTCCGCACCGGCAACGGCTTCGGCAGGTGTTGCCACGGTGGGAATCCCGTGCTCCCGGGCCGCGTCCAGCGCCGCGGGCACAACGTCGAACCCCGCCACTGTGTACCCGGCCTTGACCAGGTTGGCGGCCATGGGACCGCCCATGTGCCCCAACCCCAGGAACGCGACGTGCGCCATTTGCCCGGGTCCTGTTGCTTCGGACATTGCGGTTGTTTCAGACATTGTCGGCCTCCTTGGATTGCAGGTTGAGCTCCCGGTCCCCCAGCGGCTCGAAGAACCTCTCGACGTCGGCGGTGGAAACCTCATGCAGGCTGGCCGGCTTCCACTGCGGGTTGCGGTCCTTGTCCACCACCTGCGCCCGGATGCCCTCGCGGAAGTCCGGTCCGGCCAGGAATCGCAGGCCCACGCGGTACTCCTGCTCCAAAGCCTCCTCCAGCGTCAGATCCTTGGCGCGGCGGAGCGATTCCAGCGCCACCTTCACCGCCGTGGGCGACTTCGCCTCGATCGTGTCGGCCGCGTCCGAGGCCTCCCCGGACGCGCCTCCGTCAAAGGCCCGCAACCGGCGAAGGATCTCCTCGACGTCGTCACCTGCATAGCAGGCGTCGATCCAGTGCCGTTGCCCGGCCAGCGCCGAAGCCGGCGGCTCTTCGGCGAAACGTCCGACGGCGGCTTCCGCCGTTTCGCGTTCCAGTGCCGCCGCCAGGGCGGGCAGGTTCGCCGAGGCCACGAAGTGGTCGGCCATGCCCAGGAACAGGGCGTCCGCTCCGCTCAGGTGGGCGCCGGTCAGGGCCGCATGGGTGCCCGCCTCCCCGGGCGAGCGCGACAGCAGCAGGGTGCCGCCGACGTCGGGCACGAATCCGATGGTGGTCTCCGGCATGCCGGTGCGGGTGCGTTCGGTGACCACACGCACGGAACCGTGAGCCGAAATCCCCACACCGCCGCCCAGCACCAGGCCGTCCATAAAGGCCACGTACGGCTTCGGGTACCCGGCGATCAGCGCATTCAGTTGGTATTCGGTGCGCCAGAAGTCCGCCGTTGAATCACCGCCCGTCAGCATGTCCTCGTAGATGGCCACGATGTCGCCGCCGGCGCACAGCCCCCGCTCACCGGAACCGCGCACCAGGACGGTGGCCACGCCGTCGTCGTCCGCCCAGGCGGCGAGCCGCTCCAGCATCGCGGCGGCCATGCCGGCGGTGAGGGCGTTTACGGCCTTGGGCCGGTTCAGCGTGATGACGCCGAGGTGGCCGCGCCGCTCAAACAGGACTTCGTCAGTGGCGCTTGCTGTGTTCGTACCTGCGGCAGGTCCTGCGCTCATCAGCTGCCTTCCGGCATCACGTAGCTGGCGCCCTGGCGGATGCCGGAGGGCCAGCGGCTGGTCACGGTCTTGGTCTTGGTGTAGAAACGGAACGCATCGGCGCCGTGCTGGTTGAGGTCTCCGAAGCCGGAGGCCTTCCAGCCGCCGAACGTGTAGTAGGCGATCGGCACCGGGATGGGCACGTTGATGCCCACCATACCCACCTGCACGCGGCTGGCGAAGTCACGGGCGGCGTCGCCGTCGCGCGTGAAGATGGCCACGCCGTTGCCGAACTCGTGCTCGCTGCAGAGCCGGAGGGCCTCGTCATAGTCGGCGGCGCGCAGCACGCTGAGCACCGGGCCGAAGATCTCCTCTTTGTAGATCTTCATGTCCTTGGTGACGTTGTCAAAGAGCGTGGGCCCCACCCAGAACCCGCCGTCATAGCCGTCAACGGTGAGGCCGCGGCCGTCCGCCACGAGGGTTGCGCCCTCGTCGACGCCGGACTGGATGTAGCCCTCGATCCGTTCCTTGGCGGACGCCGCCACCACCGGTCCGAAGTCCGCATCCTTATCCAGGCTGTGGCCCACCCTGAGATGCTTCACGCGTTCCTCCAGCTTGGAAACCAAGGCATCGGCAGTTTCCTTGCCCACGGGGACCGCCACCGAGATGGCCATGCAGCGTTCGCCCGCGGATCCGTAGCCCGCGCCCATCAGCGCATCCACGGCCATGTCCAGGTCCGCGTCCGGCATGATCACCATGTGGTTCTTGGCACCGCCGAAGCACTGGGCGCGCTTGCCGTGGGCGGCAGCGGTGGCGTAGATGTACTGGGCGATCGGGGTGGAGCCCACAAAGCCGATGGCTTTGACGCGCTCATCCTCAAGCAGCGCGTCCACCGCCTCCTTGTCCCCGTTGACCACGTTGAACACGCCGTCCGGCACCCCGGCTTCAGTGAACAGCTCGGCCAGCCGCAGCGGCACGGACGGGTCCCGCTCCGAGGGCTTCAGGATGAACGCGTTGCCGGCGGCCAGGGCCGGGCCGGACTTCCAGAGCGGAATCATCGCGGGGAAGTTGAACGGGGTAATGCCGGCCACCACGCCCAGGGGCTGGCGCATGGAGTGAACGTCGATGCCGGACCCTGCATCGTCGGAGAACTCGCCCTTGAGCAGGTGCGGGGCGCCGGCGGAGAACTCCACCACCTCGATGCCGCGCTGGATGTCGCCTTTCGCGTCCGGCAAGGTCTTGCCGTGCTCGGAGGACAGCAACGCGGCGAGTTCGTCCAGGTGCTCGTTTACGAGGTCCACGAACTTGAGCAGGATCCGGCCGCGGCGCTGGGGATTCATCGCACCCCATGCCACTTGGGCCTTCTCTGCGCTGGCGATGACATTGCGGACCTCTTCGGCACTGGCCAGCGGCAACCTGGCCTGGACCTCGCCGGTGCACGGATCGTAGACGTCGCTGAAGCGCCCGGAGGTGCCTTCTACCCGCTGTCCGTCTACGTAATGGGAAAGCTCGCGAACCATGGCGGAATGCTCCTTTGCATGTGACCTACACCATCCTTGCTGCTGAATATACTCGGACTTCCTACTAAATTCCAGAGCGCGCGAGGGCGCCCGCGCCGGCCGGGCACCGCCGTCGGGCCCGGCCGTCGTGGGGCACTTTGACGTGGATTCTGCCGGATCAGGCCCTATTTGGCGGCGTGTCCGCGCCAATGTGCCCCGTTTCGGCCGCGATGCCGGCGCAAAGCCGGCCCTGCCGGAGCGCCAGTCCGCTATGCCGGGCGCCCAAGTTCGGTAAGTTAGGAACTGTGAAGATTGCTACCTGGAATGTGAACTCCCTCCGTGCCCGTGCCGACCGCGTGGAGGCCTGGCTGCAGCGCAGTGACTGCGACGTCCTGGCCATCCAGGAAACCAAGTGCAAGGACGACAACTTCCCGTGGGAGCTCTTTGAGCGCATGGGCTACGAGGTGGCGCACTTTGGCGTGAACCAGTGGAACGGCGTGGCAATCGCCTCCCGCGTGGGGCTCGACGACGTGGAACGGTCTTTCCTGGACCAGCCGGTGTTCGGCAAGAACGGCAAGGACCCCGTCCAGGAGGCCCGCGCCATCGGCGCCACGTGCGGCGGCGTCCGGGTGTGGAGCCTCTATGTTCCCAACGGCCGGTCCCTCGACGACGAACACATGCCCTACAAGCTCAGCTGGCTGGACATGCTGAAGACCCATGCCCAGGCCTGGGTCACCGAAGACCCCGAAGCACAGATTGCCCTGATGGGCGACTGGAATATCGCCCCGCAGGACGACGACGTCTGGGACATCGACTTCTTCCGCGCCAACGCAATGACCCACGTCAGCGAACCCGAGCGCGCCGCGTTCCACGCCTTTGAAGGGGCAGGATTCACCGACGTCGTCCGTCCGCACACCCCCGGCCCCGGCGTCTACACCTACTGGGACTACACCCAGCTCCGGTTCCCCAAGAAGGAAGGCATGCGGATCGACTTCGTCCTTGCCTCCCCCGCGCTGGCCTCCCGGGTGACCGGGGCGTCCATCGACCGCGAGGAGCGAAAAGGCAAGGGCGCTTCCGACCACGCGCCGGTCATCGTGGAGCTGGCCGACTGATGGGTCCGCGATGACGGGCAACATCTACCGGGGCCAGGCGGGCCTGCCCTTCTCGTCCGCGCTGCGGATCTACGAGCCGCTGTCCGCGTTCCCCGAGGAGCAGCGCGCCGCGCTGCAGACGGCAGGCGCCCGGACGGCGTCCCGGGCTGCCGTGGAAAACGCGGAACTGCAGGCGTCCCTGGGCCGGATCACGCGCCCCGGCGGAGATCCCTTCCCCACCGGTAGGACCGATCTGGTGCGGGTCGTACCCGCTCCCCCGGAGCCGGAACAGCCGCGCAGGCACACGTCCTCCGGCGCGCCGGACGCTGCCGGACCGTCCGACGCCGGCGGGCCGGGATCCGCAGCCGCTGCTGCCGCCGACAACGGGCCGGCACTGCTGTACTGCCCCAGCCAGCTGGTGCTGCGGGCGGGCCTTGCCGCCAACGCCCTCATGGAAGGCATCCACGGACCACTGGCGGAACTCCTGATACCGGAGGAACAGCGGGACAAGCACCAGGAACGTATTGACCTGGTGAAGGCCCGCGAGGGCTCAACCCGCGTCCACACCCGCGCCTCCACGTGGGGCATCCCCTTCAGCTGGTTCTCGCTTTTCCAGGAATCCGACCATCAGGACGTGGTGGAATCGGGCGGGCGGATCGTCACGGTCCGGGTCTGGGCACGGATCGGGGAAGCCCTGGAACGGGTCCGCTATGCCGTGGCCAACCTGGCCCTGGCCGCCCCCGACCTGGACATGCTGGACGACATGACCCAGCTCACCGAGTGGCTGGAACTCTTCCACCCCGGCTCCGTGGTGGAACTGGACTACGGCGCCGTTGCGGACAAGGTGTATCCGGACGATTCACCCATGGATGTGCGCCTGGGCATCGAATGCCTGGCGGAGGGGGACATGACCGGAGCCGCTGCGGCCTACCGCCGGCTCGCCTCGCGCTGGATTCCCATCAGGCAGCTCGCCCGCGCGTCCTAGGCTGCTAACTGGCCTAGCCTGCTAACTGGCGTTGTCCGCGGAAGGGGGCGGCGCCGTCGTTCTCCTGACGATCAGCTGATGCGGCGCTACCGTTGAGTGGACCGCACCGATGGCCCCGTCAAGCTCATCCAACAGCATCTTGGTGCCGAGTTCAGCCTGTTCGTCAGGCCGCTGCCGCACCGTGGTCAGTCCCATGGCGTCCGAGAAATCATGGTCGTCGATCCCGATGACGGACAGGTCTTCGGGCACGCGGACGCCCACTTTGTGGGCTTCGAAGATCACGCCCATGGCCATCTCGTCCGAAGCGCAGAAGATGGCGGTGGGTTTCGGTCCGGGCCGGGCCCACATCCGGGTGAAGGCGTCCTGCCCGCTGCGGACGGTGAAGTCACCCCATTCATCCCATTCCGGACGTACCGTCAGCCCGGATCCCGCCATAACGTCCTGGAAAGCCTTGATGCGGACGCGGGGAACGTCGAAGTTGAGATCGGTTTCGTCGTCGCCGTGCAGGAGGGCGATGTCCTTGTGGCCCAGGCTGATCAGGTGCCGCACGGCGGTGGACGCCGCGGCATAGTCGTCGATGCCGATGTAGGGGCACTCCTCCACATGGCCGCCGACCACCACCAAGGGAATGTCGATCTTTTGCAGGTGCTCGATTTCGTCGTGGGTCAGCGCCATACAAAGCACCAGGAGGGCATCGATCTGCTTGTAGACCATGGTCTTGCTGAAGAGCCGCTCACGGTTGCTGCCGTGGCCGCCCAGGTTGAACAGCGAGAGGTTGTACTGGCGGGCGTGCAATTCCCGGTCCGCGCCCTCGATGGCCTTCGAGAAGAACCAGCGGCTCACGAACGGCGCCAGCACGCCGATGGTCTTGGTCCGCCCGGTGGCCAGCCCCGAGGCGGACGAGGATGCCACGTAGCCCAAGGCACCGGCCACCTCGAGAATTTTTTCCCGGGTGGCCGGTGAAACCCTGGGCAGTCCGCGGACTGCGCGCGATACGGTGGCGGTGGAAACCCCCGCGGCTGCGGCAACATCCTCAATGCTGACGCCGGAATGGCCGCCCCGTTGAGCCCTGTCAGATGTGCGTGCCACGGTATTTCCCCTTGTCAGCTGTCCGCAGAATCTTGCTACCTGGTGTTCTGCGGCAACAAACCAGTCTATTCCGCTCAGCCGTTGAGCTCTTGGTCAGCTCCTATTTCTTACGCGTAGCGGTCCTGGCGGGCAGCCCGCGGCGAAGCCGGACCATCCCGTAGAGCGCCAGTAGCGTGGCCAGCAGGCCGAGCGCCCAGCCGAGGGCCGGTTGGGCGGTCACCTCCATCCAGACGGTGACCGCCAGCAGCACGACGGCCCAGAATCCGAGGAATCCGATGATGATGTCGAAGTCTTCCCCGGAGCGGGCCCGTTTGTGCTCGCTCCGGATGAATCCGTGGTTCTGCTTGCCTTCGGCCGCCCCTGTCACTTGGCGGCTCACTTGACGGCGCCGGCGGTGAGGCCGGCAACAATCTTGCGCTGGAAGACCAGCACAAGGATCACCAAGGGAATGGTGACGATGGTTCCGGCGGCCATGATGGCCGTGTACGGGATCTGGTTCGGCTGGGCACCGGCGAAGCTCGCGATGGCCACCGTTACGGGCTGGGTCGCGTCGCTGGACAGCTGGCTGGCGATCAGGAACTCATTCCAGGAGGAGATGAATGCCAGGATTGCCGTGGTGAAGATCGCCGGTGCGGCCAGGGGCAGAATCACCTTCCGGAACGCCTGGCCCTGCGTGCAGCCATCCACCCGTGCCGACTCCTCCAGTTCCCACGGCATTTCGCGGAAGAAGGACGTCATGGTGTACACGGTCAGCGGCAGCACGAACGAGATGTTCGGGATGATCAGCGCCTGGTAGGTGCCCATCCAGCCGATGTTGGTGAACAGCTGGAACAGCGGCGTGATGAGGGCGACGCCCGGGAACATGGACGCGCCCAGGATGAAGCCCAGCACGAGGTACTTGAACCGGAAGTTCAGGCGGGCCAGTGCGTACGCGGCGAAAACACCGATCAGCAGCGACACAACCGTGACGACGACGCCGATGAAGATGCTGTTGAGCAGTGCCTGCCCGAACTTGTTGCCGAAGGACGTATCGAAAGCCGTGTTGAAGTTATCCAGCGTGACATGCGTCGGCAGTATCGATGTGTCATAGGTGAAGCCCACATCGCGGAACGCTGTCACCACCATCCAGTAAGCCGGTGCCAGGCACCAGATCAGGACGACGACGGCACTGATGTAGGTGCGCCCCTGCGCCCATTTCTCCCGGTTCTGAGAGGCTTTGCGGCCCTTGTCCTGTTCTGCCCTCAGGGCAGTCGCGGCTGACGCGGTGCTCATTTCTTCCCCTTACCGGTGGCTCCGCTTTGCTCCACGACATTCGCCCCGAGGAACCGTACAAAGATGAACGCGACGAGGAAGATGATGATGAACGTGATCGTGGACAATGCTGCCGCTGCGTTAAACCCTTGTCTGATCTGATTGATCACCAGGATGGACAGCGTGGTGGTGTTGTTGGCGCCGCCCGTCAGAATGTACGGGAGGTCGAACATACGCAGTGCATCCAGGGTGCGGAAGAGGACAGCCACCATCAGCGCCGGCTTTACCAGCGGCAGGGTGATCATCCGGAACCGCTGCCAGGTGGTGGCGCCGTCAACCTTTGCAGCTTCATAGACCTCGGCCGGGATCATCTGCAGCCCGGCCAGGATGAGCAGCGCCATGAACGGTGTGGTCTTCCAGACGTCGGCGATGATCACGGCCCACTTGGCCGGCCACTCACTGCCTGTCCACAGGATGGTGGTGTTGAACAGCTTGTTGGCGATGCCTTCGAAAGCGAAGATGAACAGCCACAGCTTGGCAGTCACGGCGGTGGGAATGGCCCACGGCACCAGGACTGCTGCGCGGACGAGGCTCCGGCCGCGGAACGTCCTGGCCATGATGAGGGCCATCCAGAAACCGAGCACGGTCTCCAACGTCACCGTAACCACAGTGAAGAAGAAGGTTGTTGCCGTGGCTGACCAGAACTGGCCACCGAGGGTTCCGGGCGGGCATGCCACCGTTCCGCCTCCGGGTGCCGCGCATTGCTGGGCAAGCCAGTTCACGTAGTTCTGGACGCCGGCCGGGCCGCCGGCGGTGAACAGACCGGTGACCGGATCGAGTCCGGCGTCCTTCTGGAAGGACATAACGATGGCGCTGATGATCGGATAAACGATCACTATGGCCAAGGCGATGATGGTGGGGGCAAGGAGCCAGGAAGCCCACTTACCCTGGCTCAGGATCTTGTTGTCCTCACCGACGCCCTTGGGGCCGTGATGGACCGGGGTACCGCCCGACGCCGGTGATTTTACCGGCGTCGGGCCCAATTCGGTTGCCATGAGTGGCTACTGTCCCGCACTAGCGGACTCGATGGACTTCTGCATGTCAGACAATGCGCTTTCCACGGTTTTCTCTCCCTTGATGGCAGAGTAGGCGTTTTCCTGGATGGCCTTGGTAACCGCCGGGTAGAACGGCGTGACCGGACGCGGCACGGCGTTCTCGATGGAGGTCTTCAGGACCGGAAGGTACGGCAGCTTGGCCACGAGTTCCTTGTCTTCGTACAACGAGCCCAGAACCGGGGCGAGCGAGCCCTGGGTGGCGTAGAACTTCTCGGTTTCTTCCGAGGTCATGAACTTCAGGAAGTCCAGGGCCGTGGCCTTGTTCTTCGAGTAGACGCTCACGGCGAGGTTGTGACCGCCGAGCGAGGAGGCACCCGGGCCGTCCTTGCCGGGAAGGGCGGTCATGCCCAGGACGTCCTTGACCTTGGAGGATCCTTCAGTGGTGGCCAGGTTGTAGACGTACGGCCAGTTGCGCAGGAACAGAAGCTTGCCGTCCTGGAATGCCTGCCGGCTCTCTTCTTCCTTGTACGTGATGGCTTCCTTCGGGATGTTGCCGTCAGCGTAGGCCTTCGCGAGGTTTTCCAGCCCTGCCTTGGCGTCGGCCGTGTTCAGGCTGGGCTTGCCGTCCTTGTCGAGCACGGAGCCGCCCGAGGAGTTGATGGCCTCGGAGGCGTTGACCGTGAGGCCCTCATACTTGCTGAACTGGCCCGCATAGCAGCCAATGTTGTTTGCCTTGGCGATGGAGCACATGCCCATCATTTCGTCCCACGTCGTGGGCGCGGTGGGAACCAGATCCTTGCGGTAGTAGAGGATGCCACCGTCTGAGGTCTGCGGGGCCGCATACAGGGTCCCCTTGTAGGTTCCGCTGTCGACCGTCGGCTTGAGCATGGCGGACGTGTCCAGCGCCATCTTGTCCTTGAGCGGCTGGAGCCAGCCCTTGGCCGCGAATTCGGCCGTCCAGACAACGTCGACATCGACGACGTCGTAGCCGGCGTCCTTCGCCTGGAAGTGCTGGACCAGGTCGTCATGCTGCTGGTCGGCCTGGTCGGTCTGTTCCTTGAAGGTGACCTTCTCGTTCGGGTGGTCGGCATTCCACTTTTCGATCAGGGGACGGACGACGTTGCTGTTGTCCTTGCCCTGGACGTACGTGATGGGGCCGCGGCCGTCGAGGCCCTGTTCGGCGTCGCCGCCGCCTCCGCCTCCGCCGCCGGTGGTGCCGCCTCCGCCACCGCAGGCGGAGAGGGTTAACGCCAGTACGCCGGCGGCAGCGGCCGGCAAAAGGAACTTAGGGGATTTCATAAAGAGAGACTCCTCGCTGAGTGTCGAGCAAGATCGGGGGTGCGGTTGAAGTGGTGCCCATCACACTAGTAACGTTGCGGTGAGAAATGCAAGCGTTTACACCGAAGTTTATGGAAAGGATATCTGTGGCATACAGCCCAGTCCCCACTGCCGGCTCCTCGATCCAGGCCTGGTGGGCCAGCGCCGTTGTTTACCAGGTCTACCCCCGGTCCTTCGCCGACGCGAACGGGGACGGGATGGGCGATCTCCGCGGTGTGACGGCGCATTTGGACCATTTGCACAAGCTCGGGGTCGATGCCGTCTGGCTGTCCCCCTTCTACAAGTCACCGCAGGCCGATGCCGGGTACGACGTGGCCGACTACCGCGAAGTGGACCCGCTGTTCGGTACCCTGGCGGACTTCGACGAAATGTTGCAGAAAGCTCACGGCCTGGGGCTCAGGGTGATCGTGGACCTGGTCCCCAACCACACCTCGGACGAACACGCCTGGTTCCAGGAGGCCCTTGCAGCAGCCCCGGGGTCCCGTGAACGGGACCGGTACATGTTCCGGCCCGGCAAGGATTCAGTTCCCGGTTCCGGCGACGGCGACCTGGCACCGAACAACTGGAAGTCCATCTTCGGCGGCCCGGCCTGGTCCCGAGTGACGGAGGCTGACGGCGCGCCCGGCGAATGGTACCTGCACCTGTTCGACACCAAGCAGCCGGACCTGAACTGGGAAAACGCCGAGGTCAAGGAGGAAATGCGCTCGGTGCTGCGGTTCTGGCTGGATCGCGGCGTGGACGGGTTCCGCGTGGACGTTGCCCACGGCATGGTCAAGGAAGCGGGACTGCCCGACTGGGAAGGCTCCGCGGCCATGGTGGAAGGGGCCACCGAACTGCCCGGCGATGCCCACGGCGGCCACACCGAAGCGGAGGAACCGCACCGCGCCCACACCGCTGCCGCCGGCGACGGCGACGGCGACGGGCACCAGCCGGTCTCGCCGCTCTATCCGCCGTCTCCGTTCTTTGACCAGGACGGCGTCCATGACATCTACCGTGACTGGAACCGGGTGCTGGCCGAGTACGACGGCGACCGCATGCTGGTGGCCGAGGCCTGGGTGGAGCCGGCCGAGCGGCTGGCCCGGTATGTCCGGCCGGATGAAATGCAGCAGGCGTTCAACTTCGACTTCCTGCTGGCCGGCTGGGATGCCGCACGGACTGCCGTGGCCATTGAGGCTTCACTGCGCGCTGCCGCCACCGTGGGTGCCACCACCACATGGGTGCTCAGCAACCACGACACCGTCCGGCACAGCACACGCTTCGGACTGAAGGATCCCACCACGTTCCCGAAGGGCATTGCCACCGAGGATGAGCAGCCCGACGCCGGACTGGGCCTGGCACGCGCCCGGGCCGCCACCATGGTTTCGCTGGCCCTCCCGGGTTCGGCCTACCTGTACCAGGGCGAGGAACTGGGCCTACCCGAACACACTGCCGTCCCGGCCGAATCCCGCCAGGATCCCACGTTCTTCCGGACCAACGGCGTGGAACGCGGCCGCGACGGATGCCGTGTCCCGCTTCCGTGGAAGTCCGGTGAACCGGGCTACGGGTTCGCGTCGGCAGCCGGAGCAGGAACCGGAGCAGCCAACGCGCCCGCCGCCCCCTGGCTCCCCCAGCCCGAGTCGTTCGGTGAATTGGCAGCGGACCGTCAGGACGGCGTCGCCGGTTCCACGCTGGAGCTGTACCGTGCGGCACTGGCCCTCCGCCGCGAACACCGGCTGGGCGCCGGGAGCTTCGTCTGGGCAGATGCGCACCAGCCCGCCGACGGTGTCCTCGCCTTCCGCAACGGGGACGTCCTGGTGATCGCCAACATGGGCGTTGCCGCAGCCCCGCTGCCGGACGGATACCGGGTCGCCTTGGCCAGCATGCCGGAGGCTGTGACGGGTGGCGACGCCGATTCGAAAACGGACCCGGCAGGCGCACGGAAGCTGGCACCGAACTCCGCCGCGTACCTCCTCGCCGACTAAAGCACACAGCTGTTGCCGGGCCCGCCTGTCAGCGGACGCGTTCGGCCCGCCTGTCAGCGGACGCGTTCGCCGCGGATCAGCGGACGCGTTCGGCGCGGCTGAACCGTGAACGGGCACCCGCACTTATGTGGATCAGCACGGGCGTGCGTTTGCCGACGACGGCGTCCAGCGCCTCCACGAGGGCGGAAACGTCCGCGGCAAGAAGGTGCGGGGCAACGCCATGGCGCGGTTGCAGCCGGATCTTCAATGCGGGCTCGCCACGGATCTCGTAGGTGGCTACCGTGGCGCCGGCGAGGTCCTGCCGTTCGGCCAAGGCCGCCCGCAGCGCCTGCTCGGCCACGCCGCCGCCGATCCGCACATTGCCGGGGGAATCGCCTGCGTCGTCCGCAGCGACAATCAGGCCGGAGCGGCCTTTGCCCTGCTGAGCCACCCACCCCACCATCGCGGCTGTGACCCCGACCAGCAGCAGTGCGATCACGGCCCACAGCCAGCTTTCCTCGCGGCCCGGAACTCCGGTGTGCTGGAAGAGTTGGCTCATTCCGCTCCGCACACCGGCAGACCACTGCTGCCACCACGGACCCGCGGCCGGCACGGTGGCCAGCGTGACCAGGAGCAGTCCGATGACCAGCAGTTTCAGGCCCAGAATTCCGATCAGGATCCGGTTAAGTACTCTGGGGGTGTTGTTCATGCCCCGATCACCCCTGACGTGGCCACGCTGACGCGCACTTCGGGCATGGGAACGGGAGCCATCTCCCGCAGTTCCTCCAGCACCGACGCCAGGACGGCGTTTTCGCTGACCGGCACCCCGGACGTGGGACGCACGCTGACGGTCACCTGCCGCTGCGAAACCACCACCATCACCTGTTCCGGGGTGACGTTCGCGGCCAGCCGGGCACGGCGGGCAAGTGCGGAGGCGATCACCTCGTCGTCAACCACCACTCCGGCGCGGGGATCCGGGAGCAGGTGCCTGGCCCGGCGTCCGGGCAGCACCGCATTAAGGAAGAAAAACAGCCCCACCATGGCCGTGACGGCTCCGATGACGCCGAGCAGCAGGGGTGGTATGCCCTGCGGGAGGGCGATGATGCGCTCCGCCGCAGTCTCCGGATCGATGAGCCACGGCGGCTGCCCGATGGCACGCACCGCGGCTTCGAGGAGACCGTAACCGCACAGGAGCACCACCAGCACCGCGGCGATGCCGGACACTCCGGCCCGGGACGAGCGCGTTTCGCGGTCCAGGATCCGCCGCATCCCGGCGCCGCGGGAATCCGCGGCAGGGCCAGCGGAGGCGGTATCAGTGCCGTGTCCGGCAGCGTCGCTGCCCTTTGGGCGGACGTCCGTCGCGTCGTTCACTGGACCCTTCCCCCTTCGCTGATGGCGGCGCCGCTGATCCGGATGTCGACCCGGCTCAACTGAGCCCCGCTAAGTTCCGCAACGCGGTGCAGGATCACGGCTTTGGCCGCAACGGCGCGCTCCCAGATGGATCCGCCGAACCCGGCGACGCGGCCCGGATCGCGCAGGACCGTTGTTAGTGGCGGGATCCTGATAGGCAGGACGAGCGACAAGGCCAGCAGGCCGTCGTCGTCGGACCAGTCAGCCCGGACGTCGTGCGCGGGGACCCCGAGGGCCTCAGCGGCAGCGGCCCTGGCAAGACTCGTGAGCGCCTGCGTACTGATGCGGTTGTGTCCGGCCATCACGGAGCCACCGGCCACGGTTCCGGCCGCGCTGCTCATGAGGACGAGCGCCGGCCAGTGATGGCATCGAACACGCTGCGCAGGTCAAGTTTCCCTTCCGCGGCCCGGCCAAGAAGGGCACCGATCCCCATGAACAGCAGCGAAACCAGGAAGCCCCAGACGCCGAACTGGAAGGACATAAAGGCCACGAAGGCGCCCACTGCAATTCCCACCACGGTCAGGTTCACTGGATGGCCTCCCTTTCAGTCCGGGCTTCCACGGGCAGGCCGGGCTTTGCCGGACCTGCCACGTAGACGTCGTTGATCTCCACGTTGACCTCGATGACCTGCAGGCCCACGAGCTCTTCCACGGCGGTATAGACGGCGGCGCGGACCTGGTCCGCCAGGGAGTGCAGCGGCGTCCCGTAGACGGCCACGAGGTTGATGTCCACGGCCACCTGCGTCTCGCCGACTTCCGCGTGCACTCCGGCGGCGTGGTCCGAGCTGCCCACGGCGTCCCGGATGGCTCCGAGGGCACGGGACGGTCCGGTGCCCAGCGAATAGACACCGGGCACGGCGCGGGCGGCGATGCCGGCTACCTTGGCAACTGCCGTTTCGGAAATGACGGTACGTCCGGTGCCGGCCGGCAGGGCACTGCCCGGTTCAGCGTGGGCCCCCGGCGCGGGATGTGGATTCTGGTATTCCATCAGGCACTCCCCTTCTCTTGAACACCACCCTATCCCTTGGCCGGGGTGAAGCGGCTGAACGCCAGTGGAAATTGCCCAGCCGAAATACGCTACTTGCAGTTTGCGGCGAGCCAGGCCGTAACCGGGGTCATGGCGGCGTCGAACTTTCCGCTCGAGTACACCGTCTGGTCGCTCAGCCCGGCGACGGCAACGTCGTTAAGCTTGGCGAAATCGGCTTTGAGCTCGTCCGGAACCCGTTCGGCGGTTTCGCTGAGCTCAGCCTTGAGCTGCTCCAGTTCCGCCGTTTTACCCTGGGCGGCCGAGAGCGGGAACAGCGAGGCACCGGTGGCCTGCTGGGAGATGGTGGTGCACGCCTCCGCTGCGGAGGGGAAGTCCCCGTACGGCCCGGAACTCTTGCTGGGTGTCGCCGTTGCCGAGGCGGTTGCGGGAGCGGACGACGACGGCGCGCTGCCGGCTTCGGGCGCGGAGCATGCAGTGAGTGCCAGTGCGGCAAAGAGGGCGGCTGCGGTCAGAGGGCGTGCAAGGTTTTTCAAAAGTCACTTTTCTGGTTGAGATTGCGCCGCCCGCTCCGTTCCGGCAGCTGGCGGCATTGGCGTTCTGTCCCCGGCGTGCGAGTCTAGCCCGGATGACGTGCGGGATTCCACGCGGGACTGCTGACACGTCCCCTTGAACGCGGCAGGCTTCCCGTTTAAGGCCGCAGATGCATCCGTATATAAGAGGTACAAAAATGAGGTACAAAAAGGGACAGGGGCGTCCGGATAATTCCGGACGCCCCTGCTGGTACGGGTGTGAAGCTACCCCGCGGTGTTACTTGTAGAGACCTTCGCCGCCAACTTTGAGGTTGGTGGGCAGGTAGCCGAACGGGCCGAGGCCGTTCTTGCCAAAGCTGCGGTCCACCTGGGACACGCCGTCACGGAAGTTGATCTTCACGGTGGGCGAGAGCGAGCCGCCGCGGACGCCGTTCACGTTGTCGATGAAGGACTGCACCAGGCCGCCCGGCTGCACGTAGTGCGAGTAGGCCTGGAACTGGCGGCCGTTCTGGTTCGGGGTGGGAGCCTCCGGGGACTCGGACGGGAGGTTGAGGTCCGTCGGTGAGCCCAGGGTCAGGCCGCTGTTGTTCATCGGCTGGTAGTCGGAACGGACGCCGTCGCCGACGAAGCCGTAGACACCGTCCGGCCCGCGCATGCCGGCCGCGTAGGTGAACTGGTGGCTGATGGTGAACAGGTAGTACTTGTTCTTTCCGCCTTCGTTCTGGATGAAGATCTGCGGACGCTCAGTCTGGTCGTTCACGCAGTTGGCGGAGAGGACCGGCGGCAGGAAGGACCACTTGGTCAGGTCCTTGTTGTCCGCCACGGCCAGCCCGACGTTGGCGGTCTGGTAGTAGGCGCCGCTGCTGTTGACCTCGTTGAGGTTCTCGGCGTTGGGGTCGCCGGGCTTGTAGCCCAGGTCCTCGGGCTTGCACTCGTATTCGCCGCGCTTGCCGCCGGTGTTGCCTTCGAAGACCATGAAGGTCTTGCCCGGGTGGGCCGGGTCCGCGAACGTGTAGGGGTCGCGGAAAGCAAAGCCCGGGTTCTGTGCCTTGTTCTGGTACATCTTGCCGTCCGGCTCAAGCAGCTTGGTGTGCTTGAAGCCGTCGAACGTAACGCCGTTCTTGTCGGCGTGGATCTTGCCCAGCGCCTTGGCGATGGACGCATCCGGTGCGATGCCGCCGCCGCCCGCGTTGCGCTCCTTGACGTCGTAGAACGTGGTGGCCGTGTAGAACACGTTGACCTGGTCGCCCTGCATCAGGCGGGTGGAGCCTGACCATTCGGTGTTGCCGATGGAGGTGTTGTCCAGGAACAGGTGTCCGCCGTAGTTCCACTTGTCCTTGGCCGGGTCGGCGTTGGTCTTGCGGAAGAAGTAGCCGATCCGGGCGTTCCAGTGGCGCTGGTCGAAACCGTAGCCGGCGTGCCGGTCGGCGACCAGGGAGAAGATGACGTCGTAGCCCTTGTAGCTGATCTGGTTGGCGTTCTCGTCAGTCAGGGACCAGGTGTCCCAGACCCAGACGTCGTCGTTCATGGCCGGGAAGTCCTCGGGGATTTCGGGCATGGTGACGTCGGGGCTCATGGAGTTCTGGCCGGGCGTGACGGTGGAATCGCTCTGTGCCATGATCTGCTTGGCGTCAGCGCGGGTCCACTTCGAGGTGAAGTCCGCTGCCGGGTCGTAGGCCTTCTGGCTGTGATCGGTGGGCAGCGGGAAGCCGGGGGTGGGGGCAGGCATCTGCTCAGCGGCGGGCGGGTCCGCGGGTTCGTTGGCCTGGGCCGACGGAACCGCAAGGAAGGCAGAGGCCGCCACGGCCGCTGCCAGTGCTGCGGCGGCGGGGCGCCACCGCAGCATCCGGGGTGTGTTGGGGTGCTTGTGCATTTTTTGCTCTTCTCGCGGAGTAAGACCATTCGTGGAAGACGGGCATATGCCCTTTTCCCGAAACTCCGGCGTTTCCCGATGACACGGCAGGCGTCATCGAGGACGCCTTTGTGTCGAGGGGTTCGGGGCTTGGGTGGGGCCCCGGGAGGCGACCCGGAAGATGATCTCCTCCGGCGCCGGTTTCCACGCTAGGCGGGCCGGGGCCCGCTTATCAAACCGTGTTTCGGGCCGCCAAAAACCGAGTTTCGCTCCATTTGTGCAAGCGCTTACATTGCCCATTGCGCGCGCGTGCCACAAGGGACTTTCCACGTCAAATGTTGCACCTTAAATCAGATTTAGTGTGAAATGTCACCCTCCGGCCACCAGCGGTTAACCTTCCTCCACGGCTTGGATCACGCTTATCCGGAGCCTGTCACCAGCACATCCTGATACGCTGCCCGGCCGTCGAACACGTTAAGCCCCACTCTTCCGGAGGCCAGCGAAGCGTCATCGACGGCCAGGATTTCGGCGCCGTCGAGTGTCACGGTCAGCCGCTCCCCCGCGGCCTGGGCCTCCAGGCTGTAGCTGACGCCGTGGCTCAGCAGCAGCGGGACACTGGCCAGGATGCTGCTGGCGGGATTGAAAACGCCGTCCTGGAGCTTGAAGATCCGCGCCAGCCGCAGGTTCGGGTCCAGGTTGACGTAATACGCCGTAGAGCCGTCGGCAGAGGCACGCAGGAGCACCGAACCGGCGCCGCCGTGACCGCCACCGGGCACCTGGTCGCTGTTACGCATCGCCCCGGCGTAGGGCACACCGCCGAAACGCACGGTCGCCACCACCCGGACGTCCGAGTAGGTGGCCGCACTCATGGCGGTGGAGTCCTTGTCGAACATGCCGGCCAGCCCCGCTCCCGTACTTTCCCAGCGGCCGCCGGGCACCACCGAGTAGGAACCGAGGTTGTGCCGCGCGCTGCCCGTTGCTGCGGCAAGGACGGCCGACGGCGGCGCTCCGGTGAGGCGCGCGGTGTCCGCCAGTTGGTGGACTTTCGCGGAGACCAGCCGGGCATTGCCGCCGCTTGTGCCGAAGGACAGCCCCGTGGAGGCCGGATCCGGGAAGACCAGGGAGGTAATGGCTGCGGTGCCGTCGCCGCCGAAGACTTCAACCGAAGATGCATCCACCAGTGCCCTCAGCTTCACCCGGCGCTCGGTGCCGCCCCCGGACGCTGCCACCGTTTCGGAACTCCATGCCGTGCTGGAGTTGTCCGCCGCCGCCCCCGCGAAATACCTGGTGAAGTCCGCTCTGCCTGACTGTCCTCGGTCCAGCGTCAGAGTGCCGGCGCCGGCCCCCGCGCCTGGGACATAGCGGAGCTGCGTTTCCTGGGCGATGCCGCCTGCCGGGCTTTTCCGGAGCCCGAAGGTGAACGCCGAGGCGCCGCCGGAAGAGGGGATCGCCACTTCGGCTTCCAGTTCGAAGGACCGGCCGGAGGCGGCCGCCAGCGGGTTGGCCGATGTGGGCGTGACGGCAACGTCGGACGCCTGCCACGTGGACGTCCGCAGGCCGGCCAGTTCGGCCACCGGTTCCTGTCCAAGGCGGAGACCGGCGCCGGGAACGTCCTGGAGGCTGAGCTGCCGCGGGACGCTCAGCTGCCCGTTCCACCGGCCGGTGGGCGGGCTGAAGGCATAGTCCCAGTTGCTCATCCAGCCCAGCATGATGCGCCGGCCGTCCGGGACACCGGAGAAGCTCATGGCCGCGTAGTAGTCGCGGCCGGAATCGGCCTGCAGGACCTGCTCCGGACCGGTGTCCGCGGTGAAGGCGGTCCCGTTCCACGTCCCGGTGACGTATTGCGCGGAGGAGCCGTTGGTGGGCCTGACGGCACCCGTGCTCCACCACAGCACCCAGCGTTTGACGCCGGGCCGTCCTTCCACCGGCAGTTCAAAGAAGTCCGGGCATTCCCAGACCCCGCCGCGGACCCAGTCGCCGTAGCCGAACGCACTGGTGAACGTCCAGTGGACCAGGTCCGTGGACGTGTGGAAGCGCAGGTGGTCGCCGCCGGCCACCACCATGATCCACGTACCGCTCGCCGCGTCCCAGGTGACCTTGGGGTCCCGGAAGTCCCAGCCGCCATCCGGACCTCCGGGGTTTTCCAGCACGGGCGCGGCCTGAACGGGCGCCCAGGTGCGGCCGTGGTCCCTGCTGTACATGGCGCGCACGGACTGGTTTCCGTTGGCCGCGTCGTGGTTGAAGCTCGTGTAGAACGCGATCAGGCCCTGGCCGCCGTCGAACAGCCCACTGGCATTGGTGGCGTCCACCACGGCGGAACCGGACCAGGACTCGCCGGCCGCCAGGTGCGGCAACGCGATGGGCAGCTGTGTCCAGTGCAGCAGGTCGGTGCTGACGGCGTGCGCCCAGCGGCCGCGGTCCTGGTGGAAGAGGTGGTATTCGCCGTCGAAATAGACCAGTCCGTTGGGGTCGGAGCTGTTGCCGGAATTCTGGCTGTAGTGGTATCCGGGCTGGTAGAGGCCGTTCATGTAGCTGGCAACATCGTCTGCCCGGACGTTCTGGAAGTAGGCTGCGCCGCCACTGACACGCAGTCCGAAGCCGCTGCCCGTTCCCGTCCCGGCCGGCCCGGAGACGGCCTGGACGCCGTTGATCAGGGCTGTTGCCTGGGCACCACGGACGGTGAGCTGGACGCGGTTGAGCTGGCCCGCGGCAAAGCTGTCCGGCGGAACGGCGCCGCTGGCCAGGACGGCTCCCGTGGTGCGGTCTTTCAGGAGCACTGTTCCTGCACCAGGGTCCACCCGGAGTTCGGTGCCGCCGGAGCCGTCGGCTGCACTCCGGACCACGACGGCGGCCGTTGCCGGTGCGGCGACGTCGAGGTCGAGGGACGCGACGACGTCGGACGCTGACGCCGGAACGAAGCGCGCAGCTTCCGTACCGGCCGGCAGGCCGTCCGTCGCGCCGCGCATGCCGCGGGCATCCGGCTCCCAGCTACCGGACGAGGTCCGCCAGCCCTGCAGGGACGTGTCGAGGCCCTTGAGTGCCATCCCCTGGAACATGGTGGCGCCGTTAAAGGCGAGCAGGCCAACGTGGCCGGAGCCGTGCGCCGTGTCGACGGCGGTGATCACCGGGGCATAACCGTTCGGGTCCAACAGGTCCGTCTGCCAGCGCACGGTGAGCTGCCCGCCGTCGGCCGTCACGCGCAACCGGTACACAGCGTTGACGGTGATGCCCGTGGCGAAGGTGCCCAGGGTGGCGTTGTCCTCGATCCGGTACAGCCGCAGCCGGCCCGCGTCGGCGTCCACTTCGGCCGCGTACCCGGCGGTTCCGGCAGCGTTGGTGCGGAACAGGACGGCACCTACGGCTTGGGCCGAGGTCACCTGGACATCGGTGGTGAAGTCCGTGACCTGCGGGGACTGGCCGGTGGCGACGGCCCTGACGTTGGCGCCACCGGGAGCAGTGCCCCGGAAACCGGTGGCGGTGGCCGTCCAGCCGGACGCGTCGGCCAACCAGCCGCTGACGTTGGCGTCGATGGTGCGGACCTGGGGCTGGCTGAAGTTCACTGAGCCGTTGTAGGCGTGGAGCCCCACATGGCCGTCCTGGTACCGCTGGTCCAAGATGTCGATGCGGCCCACGCCGTCCACTGCCACGTAGATCCGCGGTCCGTCCACGTGGACATCCACGGAGTAGCTCCGCCCGGTATCCAGCGGGACCGCCGCGGACGGCGCCACATCCTCACCGGTGGCCAGATCGAAAAGCCGGACCCGGTCAAGGTTCGGATCGATGGTGGCCGCGTAGCCGCTGCTGGCATCGGCCGCGCCGCGGAACACCAACCCTCCCACGGCGTGGGGGCTGCCCGGGTCCACGGACACGTCGGCCGTATACCTCGCGGTCCCGCTGATGCGCTGCTCACTGATGGCAGCGGCGTTCTGGTCCGGCGGGGCGACGGCGGACTGGCCGCCACCGGACGTCCGGGTCCAGCTTCCGCTGACGGGCACCACATCGGGCATGGGGCTGGTGCTACTGTCCAGCGAGATGGGTCCTGTTCCCGGAACGGCCTGGACGGGCGGGGCCATCATGGCCGGGGCCAGGACCGAACCCGCAGCCAGGGTGCCAAGGCCGAGCGCGGCCGCGGTGAAACCTGCAACTAACCTTTTGGACATTCAGATCGCCTTTGATCTTGGACAATGCTCAGGATGGATTGATTTAGGGCATCGGTTGGAAGGCCATCGACTGCTCCGTAACGGCCGTTATGAAGCCCCAAAAGGGCCGTTACGGAGCAATCGACGATGGTGGCGTCAGGGGAACAGCGGGCGGGGGCCGCCGAAGACTCCCGCCATGCGCCAGGCGTCCAGCTGCTGCAGCCGGACCGTTCCAGCCGCCGACAGCCGGACGGTCTCCCCGCCGAGGGATGGATACGCCCGGGCCGTCAGCGGCTTCCCGTTGACGAAGATTTCCAGCGCCGAGCGGTCCACCAGGACACGCAGGTGCAGCTTGCCGCCGGGCAAATGCACCGGGCCGGATTTCTCCCCGGCATCCACGGTCCGGTCCAGGCTGCTGTGCTCGCGGTCCAGGAGCACATAGGACTGCGCGAAGCCGCCGCTGCCGACGTCGTATCCGATCTCGATGACTGTTTCCTCGGCCCCGGTAGCCAGGATCCCCAGCCGGAAGACGCTCCCCGGCTCCATCTCGAGGTTCAGTTCAAGGTCCAGCTGGTTTCCCGAAACCCCGGCGAGCACCTCACTCGCGCCAACGGTGCGGGGACCGATCCGGACATGGTCACGCCGCAGCGACTCCACCTCCGGCACAGGAGCGAACGACAGTTCCCCGTCCGGGTCGAGGGTGGCCACCCGGGGCAGGCTCATCACGCCCGACCAGCCGGCCTCCACCATGGCGGCCTCCGTCCGGCCCTCCTGCAGCCAGCCGAACATGACCCGGCGGCCGGACTCGTCCGCGAAGGACTGCGGGGCGTAGAAGTAGCGGCCGCCGTAGTCGAGCCGGTGAAGTTCCCGGGGCGTGTACGAATCCCAGGCGTAGCGGCCTGTCCAGTAGAGCGGGTGGTGGGTGTCGCCGTCGTGCCAGGCGGAGAAGACGAGCACGTCGGTGGCCGGCTCCTGGGATTCCACGGCTCCGTCCCCCAGAATCCCGCCGCCTGCGCGGAACAGGTCCACGCACTCCCACATGGTGCCCTGCCAGTCCGTGGCCGCCTGGTCGCCGGAGGCGGCATCGCCGATGACCAGCGGGCCGATGTACTCCCAGCGGCGGAGGTCGGCGGACTCGTACAGGAAGGCAGTTCCCCCGCGGCCGCGGATTCCGGATCCCACGAGCTGGCGCCAGACTGATCCCTCACGCCAGACGCAGTGGTCGCGGTAGGCGGTGATGTCCACACCGGCCGGCGGCGCCGGAATCACCGGGTTTTCGGGTGCTTTGGTCCAGGCCAGGAGGTCCGGTGAGCCGACCGCCACGCAGGGCAGTTCGCGCTCCCCGAGCCGGCCGGAGTACACCAGGGTGGGCGTGCCGCCGTCGTTCACCAGCACACCGGACCAGCAGCCGTCGGCGTCCGGGCCGTCGGAAGGCTCCAGCGCCACGGGCTGGTCGGTCCAGTTGACCAGGTCCGCGCTGGTGGCATGGCCCCACAGGATGCGGTGGTGGAAGGCGCCCTCCGGGTTGTACTGGTAGAAGAGGTGGTAGGTCCCGTTCCACTGGCTCACCCCGTTGGGATCGTTGAGCCAGCCTGCGGGCGAGACGAAGTGGAAGCGCGGGCGGTGCGGGTCTGCCTCGGCCCGTGTGACGAGCTCATCCCGTGGCACGGTGGCCAGGGGGTGGGTCAGTTCGGTCATGCGGAAGCCTTGTTTTCTGTGCGGGATTCGTCGGTTGGCGACGCGTCGTGAGGTGTCGGGGGCACGGATTCGAGGGGCTCGGCGGACAGGGCATGGCTGGCTGCCGTTGCCGGTGGCCGGTACAGGTGGCAGCGGACCCAGTGCTCGTTGGCGGGATCGCCCACGCGGTGCCGGACGGGTTCGGTGGCGGAACAGCGCTGCTCCGCGTCGCCGTCGAACGCGCACGACGCCGACTCCATCACCGCTGCGCGCAGCGCCGCACGCTCGTGCGGGTCATAGGACCCGGTGCGGGCGGGATCCGGCACCGCCGAGACCAGCAGCCGGGTGTAGGGGTGGGCCGGGTTGGCCAGCAGGTCCAGCGATTCACCTTCCTCCACGAGTTCCCCGGCGAACATCACGGCGATCCGGTCTGCCAGGTAGCGGGCGGAGGCGAGGTCGTGGGTGATGTAGAGCATCGAGATGCCCTGTTTATCCCGCAGCTGGCGCATCAGGTTCAGGATGCCGATCCGCACGGAGACGTCCAGCATCGAGGTGGGTTCATCCGCGAGGATCACTTCCGGTTCAACGGCGAGCGCCCGGGCGATGGCCACGCGCTGCCGCTGCCCGCCGGAGAGTTCGTGCGGATAGGAGTTGAGCATGTCCGGGGTAAGTCCCACCGTCGTCATCAGCTCATCCAGGCGGCGGCGCAGCTGGTCCGGTGTCCCGGCCTTTCCGTGCAGCGTCAGGGAGCGGGTGAGGAAGTGTTCGATCCGGTGGACCGGGTTGAGCGAGCCGAACGGATCCTGGAACACCATCTGCAGCCGGGACCGGTATTCCCTGGATGCCTGGAACCGGTCGCGTTTGAGAACGTCCGTTCCGTCGATCAGGATCTGGCCGGCGGTGGGCTTCTCCAGCCGGGCGATGCAGCGGGCCAGGGTGCTCTTGCCTGAGCCGGACTCCCCCACGAGCGCCACGATCTCGCCTTTCCTGATGGCGAGGTCCACGCCGCCGAGCGCCCGGACCGAGGCCTGCGAGAAGAGGCCGCCGCTGTGGAAGTCCTTGACCAGGCCTTTCACTTCGAGGGCGGGAGCTCCCGTTTGGGTGAGGTCCTGCTCCTTGGCTGCCGGTGCCGGCCGTGCTGAAACCGGGGTGCTCATGGCTGTGCTCCTTGGAGGGCGGGAAGGGGGGACACGAAATGCGCGGGCGACACTTCCTGGAGATCGGCGATGTTGCTGAACTTCACGCCGTCGGCCAGGCCCGTCAGGGGAACACGGGGTCCGGTGAGCGGCGGGAACGCGCCCATCAGTGCCTGCGTGTAGGGGTGGAGCGGGGCGGCGTGGATGGCCTTGGCTTTGGCAGTCTCGACGATCCGGCCGCCATACATCACTGCCATCCGGTGCGAGAGCTCCACCATGAGGGACATGTCGTGAGTGATGAACAGGACGGAGAAGCCCAGTTCGCGCTGCAGCTCCTTGATCTGGGCCATGATCTCCTGCTGCACCACCACGTCCAGCGCGGTGGTGGGCTCGTCCAGGATCAGCAGCGAGGGCTTGAGCGCGACCGCCATCGCGATGACGGCGCGCTGACGCATGCCACCGGAGAGCTGGTGCGGGTAGGACTTCAAACGGGCGGGGTCGATCCGGACGAGTTCGAGCAGTTCGGCAGCCCGCCGCAGCGACTCCTTCCGGGTGTAGCCGGCGTGGGTGGTGTAGATATCCACGATCTGGTCGCCGATGGTCATCACCGGGTTCAACGAGTTCATGGCGGATTGGAAGACCATGGCCACGTCCTGCCAGCGGAAGCGGCGCAGCTCTTCCGGCCGCATGGCCAGGACGTCCTTGCCGCCGAAGCGGATGCTGCCGCCGGCGATTTCCGCCGGGTCCCGCAGGAGCCGCATGATGGCGTTGGCAATGGTGGATTTACCGCAGCCGGATTCGCCGGCCAGGCCGAAGATTTCGCCGACGCCGATGCTGAAGGAGACACGGTCGACGGCGGTGGTGGAGCGCGTGTCGCCGCGGTACTTCACGGTGAGGTCCTTGATTTCCAGGACAGGTTCGTGGGAGCCAAAGGAGGTCTGGGAGACGGTCATGCCGATGCTCGCTTTCCGGGTTTTGCAGGAGTGCGCGCGGGCTTGGGCTTGCGGATCTTCCGCAGCTGAATTTTCCTCAGTCGAGGGTTGGTGACCTCGTCCACCGCATAGTTGATCAGCGACAGCGAGAACGCCACCAGCGCGATGCACAGGCCGGAGGGCACGAACACCCACCAGCTGCCGGTGAGCAGGGCGCCCTCGTTGCCGGCCCAGTAGAGGTTATTGCCCCAGGAGACCGTACTGACGTCACCCAGCCCCAGGAACTCAAGGCCGGCCTGGGCGCCGATGCCGTAGATGATGCAGGCCAGCAGCGTGCCCATCACGATGGAGGCCATGTTGGGCAGGATTTCGCGGAACATGATGCGCAGGGGCCGTTCACCAGTGACCACGGCCGCGGCCACGAAGTCCTTGGACCGGATGGACAGTGCCTGCGAGCGCAGCACCCGGGCCGAGCCGGCCCAGCCGGTGACCACCAGGACCAGGATCACGGTGCCCAGGCCCGGCGGCAGGAACGCGGCCAGGATCACCAGGAGCGGCAACCCGGGCAGGAGCAGGAACACATTGGTGGTGAGGGACAGGGCCTCGTCGATGAACTTTCCGAAGTAGGCCGAGGCCAGGCCCACGAGGATGCCGATGAACGTCGAGGCGAAGCCCACGGTCAGGCCCACGAACAGGGAGCTGCGTGCGCCGTGGATGGTAAGGGCCAGGACGTCCTGGCCCTTGGCGGTGGTGCCCAGCCAGAATTCGGCATCGGGCTCCTGGGACGCCATGCCGGTGATTTTGGAGGGATTGTCCGGGTAGAGGACGGGGGCCAGGAGCGCCAGGGCGATGAAAACGAACAGGATGGCCGCGCCGGTCATGGCCTTCTTGTTGGTCAGCAGGCCGTGCAGCAGGCTGCGGTTGGGCCTGCGGACGGAGGCTCCGGGCGGGAGTCCGGCGCCGCCGTCGGGCGTTCCTGCCGTGTTTCCGGCCAGGGCGCCCGGCGGAGTGCCGCCGCCGGGGGTCTCCCCCGGCACGGTGGAGGCGGTGGTTGCGATGGAGGAGGTCATGGCCCGTCCTTCCTAGTTGGCGCGCACGCGCGGGTCGAGGCGGACGTAGAGGATGTCCACGAGGAAGTTGGCCAGCAGCACGGCGGCCGTGATGGTCAGGAAGAGCCCCTGCATCAGCGGGTAGTCAAGGCCCTGTACGGCGTTGAGGAGCTGGTAGCCCACGCCGGGGTAGGCGAACACCACCTCGGTCAGCAGCGCACCGCCCACCACGAAGCCCAGGCTCATGCCGAAGCTGGTGACGGACGGCAGCATGGCGTTGCGGGCGGCGTAGCGGAACATGATCCGGCCCGGGCGCAGGCCCTTGGCCTCGGCCATGGTGATGTAGTCCTCGGCGTTGGTGGCGATCATCGTGTTGCGCATTCCCAGCATCCAGCCGCCCACCGAAACCAGCACGATGGTGAGGGCCGGCAGCACCAGGTGCATGCCGACGTCGGACATGAACTCCCAGCTGAAGCTGGGCTCAATGGTGTCGCTGAACGCGTGGCGGATGGGGAACCAGCCCAGCGTGACGCCGAACAGGTAGAGGGCACCCATCGCGAGCCAGAAGTACGGGAAGGACCCGATGAAGATCAGGAAGGGAGGCAGCGCAGAGTCGATGGCTCCGCCGCGCCGCCAGGCGGCCAGGATGCCGAGCAGGTTGCCCACGACGGCGGCAATCACCAGCGCGGTCCCGCCCAGCAGGAGCGTCCAGCCCACCTGCGAGGCGATGACTTCGGTGACCGGGGTGGGGAAGCGGGAGATGGAAACGCCCATCTGCCCGGTGACCATATTGTGCAGGTAGCCGACGTACTGCTCCCAGATGGGCCGGTCGTCCACGCCGAGCAGCTTGCGCAGGGCGTCGATCTGTTCGGGCTGCATGCGGTCCTGGGTGCGGGCGAACATGCGGGATACGGGGTCCCCCGGCATAAAGCGCGGGAGGAGGAAATTCAAAGTGACGGACACCCAGAAGGCGATCAGGTAGAAACCCAGGCGGCGCAGGATAAAGCGCACGGTTTCCCTCCATTCGGGAATTGCGGAGATGGGGCCCCGTTACCGAAGGCCCCAAGCGAGCTTGCGGGTTTGGGGAGGTAGTGGGGAGTGGCGCACACCCGGCGCCGGAAACAGCACCGGGTGTGCGGTCTGGAGCGGCCCCGGAGGGTCCGCGGCCTTACTTGGCCGGTTCCAGCGAGGTCAGGACCAGCACCGTGGTGGGTGCCCGGACCGAGAGGGTGGCGTACGGGTTTTCTTCCGTGGGCCAGCCGGTGAAGCGCGTGTTGTTGTAGGCGCCCCATTCCGGCCCTGCGAACAGCGGGATGGCGGGGGCAACGGCGCTGTACTCCTCCTGGAGCTTGTCCGCGATCTCGTGCTGCTTGTCCTGGTCGGTGGCAGCCGCGAATTCGGTCAGCAGGGCGTCGGCCTTGGCGTCGCCGAAGCGGTGGTAGTTCTCGAACGTCTTCTCCCCCACCGGCTTGACCGTGGCGGTGCCCATCATGCCCGCGAAGTACTTGTACGGGCTGGGATCGTTGGCGCTCCAGACGATGCCGGAATCGAAATCACCGGTCTCATAGCCTGCAACCACGGCTGCCCAGTCCGGGGAATCAACCTTGGCCGTGACGCCCACCTCGGCGAGGTTCTGGGCGATCACGTTGGCCACGGAGAGCCAGTCGGAGGACGCCGCGCCCACGGAGATCTTGAACTCGAATGGCTTGCCGTCCTTCAGCGTGCGCTTGCCGTCGGCGCCCTTGGGGTAGCCGGCCTTGTCCAGGAGCTTGTTGGCCTCGTCAACGTTGAGCTTCGTCCAGTCGCAGTCGTCCTGGACGTCCTTGTTCTTCCAGGTTTCGTAGTTCCCGGACAGGCCGGTGCAGTCCGCCGGCTGGGTGTAGCCGCTCATGCCGATCTTGGTGACCTGCTCACGGTCCACGGCCATGGAGAGGGCCTTGCGGACGTCCGTGTCGTTGAACGGGGCCTTGGTGGTGTTGAGCTGCCAGTTGATCATGGAACCCGTGGGCGGGAACCAGTACTTGCGGTGGTCCGGGTCCTTGGAAATGAAGGTCTTCTCGATGTTGGGCATGTACTGCGGGGCCCAGTCCACGTCGCCGTTCGCGGCGGCGAGGTTGGCGCCGTCGTTCCCGGCGAAGGCGAGCATCTTGATGCCGGCGATCTTCTGCTTTTCCGGCTGCCAGTAGTTGGGGTTCTTCTTGAGCACAAACGACTGGGCCTGGAAGGTGTCCACCTCGGTGTACGGGCCGGTGCCCACGGGCTTTTCGTTGGCGTCCTTCTCGGGGTCCGCAATCTTGGACCAGACGTGGTCCGGCAGGATGCTCAGCTGGCCGAGGTCGAACAGCGCCGGGGACCATGCGGTCTTGAAGCTGAACTTGACCTGGTTGGTGCCTTCGGCCGTGACCGTGTCCAGGTAGTCGTATCCACCCTTGATTTTCTTCTGCAGCGCGAACGTGGTGACCACATCGGCCGGGACCAGGGGCTGGCCGTCGGACCACTTCACGCCGTCGCGGAGGGTGAAGATGATGGACTTGCCGTCCTCGGCTGCCTTCCATTCGCTGGCCAGCCACGGGGTGGTTTCACCCTTGGCCGGGTTGTAAACCAGTAGGGATTCATAGATGGCCTGCTGGGTCATGGGAGCCACGGTGGGGGCGAACGGGTTGAAGTTCCGGACGAACGTGCCCATGTCCTCGCGGGGAATGGTCAGGAGCGCGCTTTGGGCCGAGGCGTCAGCCTTCGCGGAGCCGGAGTTCCCCGCATTGGCGGAACACCCGGTGAGCACCAGGGCACCCATGGCCAGGCCGGCCGCCGCGATGCGGGCAGACCTCAGGAATCGTGCTTGTGTCATGATGGATATCTCTTTCCTCGTCTTCGCTATCGAAGGTGAAGGTGTGGTTGGGGTTGCTGTTCAGTAGTTGATTTGCCGTCAGACTGAATAGCGTTCTAGCAGCGGACAGTCGACCATTTGCTGATGTGCAGTGATCGGCTGTCCGGCTGTAAGGCTTGCGAGTGTCTGGACACCCAGCGCACCCATCTCCTCGAAGGGCAACGCAACCGTCGTCAGTTTGGGCCTGAGGTAGGCCGCGATGAGTTCCTGGTTGTCGAAGCCGATCACGGCGATGTCTTGGGGGATGGTCAGCCCGCGCTCCTTGATGGCGTCGTAGGCGCCCATAGCCATCCGGTCGTTGAGGCAGAACAGTGCAGTTGGCCTGCCTGCCCCAGCGGGATATTTGTCAAGAATTTTGCAGGCGGCCTCGTAGCCGCCGTCCGCCGTCGCGTATCCCGAGACTACAAGATCAGGATCCAGTTCCAGCCCTGCTTCGGCCAGTGCGTCACGGCACCCCTCCAGTCGTCCGACGGCGGCGGGGATGTTCGGATCCAGGTTGATGACACCGATTCTGGAGTGGCCTGCCTGGAGCAAACGCTCGACGGCGACACGCCCACCGGCGCGTTCGTCCGGGACGATCGAGGGCAGCTTCCCGTCCGCGTCGAAGCAGTTGATCAGGACAGTGGGCACCTCATTGGCGCTTTTCGGAACGTGCACGGCCCGGTGGAAGGTGGCCGCATAGAGGAGTCCTTCCACCCTCTGCTCCAGCAGCTTTTCAAAGGCTGCATCCTCCATGCCCTGGTTGGGTCCTACGGCATCGGCCTGGTCTGAAGGGGCGATGAGCAGGAACCGGCGGGAGAGCCAGGCCTGGTCCTGTGCGCCCTTGATGATGTCCACGGCGAACGGTGCCGTGACGATCTCCGTGACGATGCCGTACCAGTCGCTGCGCTGGGAAGCCAGGGCCCGGGCACCGGCGTTGGGCCGGTAGCCGAGTGTCTGGACCGCTTCGAGGATGCGGTGCCTGGTGTCCTCCGAGATGCTGGCGTTCTCCCGGTTGCTGAGGACGAAGGACACCGCGGTACGGGAGACGCCGGCAGCCTTGGCCACGTCCGCCATGGTGACGCCGCGGTGGCCGGGGGCCGACGGAGTCGCCTCCGCTGCGGTGGGTGTGGTGTTCGCCATTGAATGCTCCGGGTGTCTTGCCAACACTGGCCGCCGTGGTCAGCTGAATCTTCTTTAGTAACGCGCGTTACTTCGAGCGTGTGATTTAGGTTACGCGCGTTACTAGGATTCTGTCAACGGGTTTCGTGGGGATATTCCTGGGCTCGCACCTTGGGCCGGTAACAGCCACGCTGGCGCCGGACTCTGTGGTCGAAGGGGCGCCGCCGACGCGGTCGGTCGGTCCGGGCTGGCCTGGCCGCAAAGTCCCCTCAAAACGGTCCACTCCCCTGCAGACGGCTGGGGGAAAAGACCAGCTAAGGCGGAATACTACTCGGCACCTGGCCCTGGAGCTGCTGCGTCTCGGCGGCAGGATTGCTGGTTAAAGAAGAAAAGCACCAGTTCCGAAGAACTGGTGCTTCCCAGTGGTGGCTCCGACCGGCGTCGATCCGGTGACCTTTCGATTTTCAGTCGAACGCTCTACCAACTGAGCTACAGAGCCTAGGTGACATGTCACCTTGACGGCCGGAATTTCTTCTGGCAATCAGAGCGACCCTGACGGGACTTGAACCCGCGACCTCCGCCGTGACAGGGCGGCGCGCTAACCAACTGCGCTACAGGGCCTTGCTTGTTTACTGCTTGTACTGCGTGTTTCTTGCGTCCTGCAGTATCGCTACTGCAATTTTTCAAGGCCTTTAGCCTACCAGACTTTTCGGTCCGGTTTGACCACTTCCTTGCGTACCCCCAACGGGATTCGAACCCGTGCCGCCGCCGTGAAAGGGCGGTGTCCTAGGCCGCTAGACGATGGGGGCCTGAACTCAATCCGGCTCATTCAGGGCAAAAATAAAGGGCCGAAGCCTTTCGTTTTTGTCCTTTCGAGTTGCTCCGAACTGGACCTCTAAAACTATAGAGCCTACTTCCGGAATATCCAAAATCGGCCTCCCGCAGGTGCCGGATTCGGTGCCCGTCGGGTGCAAGATGGACTGATGGACGCCGTTGATGCCCTCAATGAGATCGCCTTCTGGCTCGAACGCGAGCTGGCCCCCACGTTCAAGATCCAGGCGTTCCGAAAGGCGGCCGCCATCATCGGGGCCCTGGACCCGGACGAGGTGGCAGCGCGGGCACGCAACGGCCGGCTGAAGAGCATGAAGGGCATCGGGGACAGAACCTTTGAAGTCATCCGGCAGGTGGTCGACGGCGGCGTCCCCGACTATCTCGAGGGCCTGCGGAAGCGCGGGCAGCAGCCACTGGCAAAAGGCGGCGCCGAACTGCGTTCCGCCCTCCGCGGTGACCTGCACAGCCACAGCGACTGGTCCGACGGCGGGTCCCCGATCGAGCTCATGGCTGACGCCGCCCGGACGCTGGGCCGGGGCTACCTCGCCCTGACGGACCACTCGCCCAACCTCAAGATCGCCAACGGGCTGAGCGCCGAACGCCTGACGGAGCAGCTGGACGTTGTTGCGGGGATCAACGACGGCGACGGCAGCGGCTTCCGCCTGCTGGCCGGCATCGAGGTGGACATCCTGGAGGACGGCACCCTGGACCAGTCGCCGGACATGCTGGACCGGCTGGACATCGTGGTGGCGAGCGTCCACTCGAAACTCCGGTCCGACCGGCGCACCATGACCGACAGGATGCTCGGCGCCATCAACGACCCGCACATGAATATCCTTGGCCACTGCACCGGGCGCCTGCTGCAGGGGTCGAGGGGAACCCGGCCCCAGTCCGAGTTCGACGCCACGCGGGTATTCGCCGCATGCGCCGAGCAGGATGTCGCCGTCGAAATCAATTCCCGTCCCGAGCGGCAGGATCCCCCGGACGAGCTGATCCGGCTGGCCCTCGACGCCGGCTGCCTCTTCAGTATCGACAGTGACGCCCATGCGCCCGGGCAGCTGGATTTCCTGCAGTATGGCGCCGAGCGCGCGGCTTCCAACGGGGTGCCCGCCGAGCGGATCGTCACCACGTGGCCGCTGGACCGGCTGCTGGAGTGGGCCGGCCGCGGAAAATAGCTGCCGGTCCGGTCAGCCCGTCGGCGGCCTCCCCTCGCTGGCGCGCTCCACCCATCGGCGACCTACCTGTACTGCGACTAGCGCCGGGGTGACCCCGGACCCTCTGGGCGCCACGGCGTGAGCCTGGGTAGCCAGCGTGGGACGTTGCGGCGGTACTCGTCGTATTCCGCACCGAACTTCCGGGTCAGCACCGGTTCCTCGTACAGCCGGACGAACGCCACCACCGGGACGGCCCCGATGGCCAGCGCCAGAAAGAGCTTCGGCTGCCCAAGCAATAGCCCTTGCCCTGCGACCGCCGCTGCTATGGACACGTACATCGGATTCCGCACGTACCGGTAGAGCCCGCCCACCACCAGATGCTTGGGAGGCGCAAAAGGCGCGGGGGTGCCGAGGCCCTCCACCGCGAAATGCACGAAGGAGTTCGCAATCACCGCCGCGCCGGCTCCGATCAGCAGTGCGCCAGTGACCTGCGCCGGCACACCCCCGGGGACAGGCGCCGCCACGTCCCAGCCAGTGAGGAGCCAGGGAACCACACCGGCCACTGTTGCCGGGGCAACAGCGAAAGCCGCCGTGCCGATGGCTGCGCGCCTTCTGTCGCGGGCCGAAGCTGCGGATGCTGTCATACCAGCAATCGTGAACCCGCCCCCTAGCGCGGGCAAGTGCCGCCCGGCCCTGTCCTTCCGGCGGGACGGGGGCGGGCGGTACTCAGACGACCAGCGAGATGGCCATCGTCACCATGACGGCGGCGATGACGGCATCGAGAACGCGCCACGCGCTCCGGCGCCGGAAGACCGGGGCCAGGAATCGTGCGCCGACGCCCAGTGCGGTGAACCAGGCGATGCTGGCCAAACACGCCCCGGCAGCAAACCACCAGCGGCCGTCCGGGCCGTGCGTGCTGGCCAGCGACCCGAGCAGCAGCACCGTGTCCAAGTACACATGCGGGTTCAGCCACGTAAAGGCCAGGCCGGTTCCCAGGACAGCGACCCAGCTGATGGCCTGCCCTGTCCCGAGCTGTCCGAGCGCCTGCCCGCGGATGGCCCGCCAGGCGGCGAAGGCTCCATACGCGGCCAGGAAAGCAGCCCCGACCCAGCGCACCGCTTCGAGCGCTGCCGGAGCCTGTTCAATCACGACGCCGATGCCCGCTACGCCCAACAGGATGAGCACCAGGTCCGATACGGCGCAGACGGCGATGACCAGGGCGACATGCGAGCGCTGGAGGCCCTGGCGGAGGACGAAGGCGTTCTGGGCACCGATGGCCACGATGAGGGACAGGCCGCTGGCCAGGCCTGAGAGCAAGGGAAGGATCACCCTCCCAACGGTAGGGGGATCGTCATCATGAAACCAGATAAACATTCTGCTCATAGATAAGATGAGCTAATGATAGACATCCATCCGGACCAGGCCCGGACGTTGGCAGCCATTGTCACGCAGGGAAGCTTCGATGCCGCGGCTAGCCACCTGTCGGTTACCGCCTCCGCCGTCAGCCAGCGCATCCGCGCCCTCGAAGTCGCCGTCGGCCGCCCTGTCCTGCGGAGGACACGTCCGATTGAACTCACCGAGTCCGGCCAGGCAGTGGTGCGGTTCGCCCGGCAGCTCGAAATGCTGTCCGCCGACCTCGCCGATGAACTGCAGCCCGGCAACCCCCATCCGGACACCCGCCTGACCCTCGTGATCAACAGCGACTCGCTGCACACCTGGGCGCTGGCCGGGCTGGCTGCGGTGGCCGGCACAGTCCAGCTGGAAATCCTGCGCGAGGACCAGGATTATTCGCTGGAGCTCCTCCGCAGCGGCGCAGCGGCCGCGGCCATCACGGCCACCGCCAAACCGGCCCCGGGCTGCACCTCCCGGCGGCTCGGCGTCATGCGCTACCTGCCGGTCTGCACGCCGGCCTTCGCCGAAACCTGGTTCGACGGCGGCGCGACGGCAGGTGCCTTTGCGAAGGCACCGGTCATCATCTTCGACCGCAAGGACGACCTGCAGGACCGCTACCTGCGGCGGTTCAGCCGCAAGCCCCTCCAGCCGCCGCGCCACTATGTGCCTGCAGCCCACGAGTTCGGCGAAGCGATCCGGCTGGGCATGGGCTGGGGCCTGCTTCCCGAGATTGAACTCGGCGACGACCTGGACCAGCGAACACTGCAGACCCTGGCCGCCAAATCCTTCGTCGACGTCCCGCTGCACTGGCAGCAGTGGCGCTACGGATCAGCCGTGCTGGACGGCGTGGCGGCGGCTATCCAGGACGCGGCCAGCGTGCTGAGATGAGAGGCGGTGCCCGGCCCCGGCAGGTTCCTTTGGATGGCGGCCGGAGCGCTGCCGGCTCCAGTAGCACCCCGAATGACAGCTTAGTAAAAGTGATTGACAAACTGCGGTGACATCGGTTGAGTGGACCTCGCGTGCACCCCGTCGGCGCGATCGGCATTAGCCTCGGCGATCCGGACGGCGGTGCGGGAAACAGGCCCAACACACGGGGAGCAGCCATGGCCGGACGCACTTCAAACCTTTCGCGGCGGACCCTGCTCACGGGAGCCCTGGCGGCGCCTGTGGCAGGAGGCATCGCCCTCGCCGGGGCACCGGTCGCAGCAAGTTCCCAAGGGCCGGCCGCGGCCAGTGTGCTCCTTCAACGGAGGGACTGGCTGATGCGGAGGGTGGAGCGGCTCGAGCGGGAGTTCTCCGCGAGAGTTGGGCTGTTTGTGGCAGACGGGCTCACCGGCGCGGAGTTCGGGCACCGGGCCGACGAACGGTTCGCCATGTGCTCCACGTTCAAGGTCTACGCCGCGGCCGCTGTGCTGGAACGCGCCCGGGAAGGACTGACGGACCTCAACCAGGGCATCCGCATCGATCCCGCCGGCGTGGTGGTGAACTCACCCGAATGCACCGACTTTGCCGGGAGCACCCTGCCGCTGAAATGGTTCTGCAAAGTGGCGCTGACGCACAGCGACAACACAGCGGGAAACCAGCTGCTGGAGGAACTGGGAGGACCGGCTGCGATCGGCGCCTACGCCCGGTCACTTGGCGACACCGAAACACGGCTTGACCGCTGGGAGCCCGAGCTCAACAACGCCGAGCGCGGTGATCCGCGGGACACTTCCACGCCGCGGGCCCTCGCGCAGGGGTACCGGAAACTGCTGCTGGGCAACGCCCTCAGCCCGGAAACGCGGACCCGGCTGACAGGCTGGATGCTGGCCAACGTCACGTCGGGAGCCCGGATCCGGGCGGGCCTGCCGGGCGGATGGACATCCGCGGACAAGACCGGCGCCGGGCTGTTCGGCACCGTGAACGACGTCGGCATCATCCGGAATCCCGCCGGCGAACCGCTGGTGCTCGCCATCCTCACTGACTCCGCCACCGGCGTGGCCGACACACCGGGGAACAACGAGCTGGTCGCGGCAGTGACCCGGGCGGTGACCAGCGGAAAGTGACGCGCGGATTTGACCGGCGAAGAGTAGCCCGCCGAAAGCGTCCGGCTGTCAGCCGGGAAAGTTTGGCAGGATCTCGACTAGACGTGACCGATTTCCGCCAGCCGCAGCGCTGCGGCGAGGGTTAGATTGGCAGCATGGCTACCACCGCCGCACCCGGCCCCACTCCGTCAGCAGGCCCCCACGAAGGGTCCCCGCATGCTGCCCCCGCACCCGCCCCGCAACCCGTGCCAGCCACGCGCAGCGTCGCCAACAGGAGCGCGCCGGTCAACAAACTTGGAGTGGCCGCCGTCGCCGTCACGGTGGTCCTGTGGGCCTCCGCCTTCGTGGGCATCCGCGCGGTGGGCCCAAGCTTCTCCCCGGGTTCCCTGACCCTGGGACGGCTGGCGATTGCCGCCGTCGTGCTGGGCGTGGTGGTGCTGCCCAAGCTCCGGAACCTGCCCCGAGGACGTGAGTGGTGGCCGATCCTCGCGTACGGCGTGATGTGGTTCGGCGGCTACAACGTGGCCCTCAACGCCGCCGAGCACATGCTGGACGCCGGCACCGCAGCCCTGCTGATCAACGTCAACCCCATCCTGATCGCCGTGATGGCCGGGGTAATCCTCAAAGAGGGATTCCCGCGCTGGCTGATCATCGGCAGCCTGATAGCGTTCGCGGGCGTGGCTGTCATTGCGCTGGGTTCCGGCCAACGGTCGACGGCGGACGTGCTGGGCGTGCTGCTATGCCTCCTGGCCGCCGTGCTCGCCGCCGTCAGCGTCATCGTCCAGAAGCCGGTGTTGAGGAAATTCCCCGCGGCGCAGGCCACCTGGTTCGGCATCATGATCGGTGCCCTCTGCTGCCTGCCGTTCAGCGGCCAGCTGGTGGTCGAACTGCAGCAGGCCCCGCTGCCGGCCACGCTGGGGCTTGTCTACCTGGGGATCTTCCCGACGGCGATTGCGTTCACCACGTGGGCGTACGCGCTGTCCCTCATTGATGCCGGAAGACTGGCCGCCACCACGTATCTGGTCCCCGGCACCACCATCCTCATCTCCTGGCTGGTGCTCGGCGAAGTGCCTACGGTGTGGGGCCTGGTGGGCGGGGTAATCTGCCTGGTGGGAGTGGGGCTGACGCGGCGAAAGTCCCGCTAGAGTCTTGGTATGCCCGCCAACCTGCCGCCAGGTCTCCCCATCGTCCCGGACGGCGCCGACAACGACGCGCCATTCCCCATGACCGAGGAAGACTTCGAATCGGCCGTCAGCGACGCCCTGGAGCGCATCCCGCCGGACGTGGCGCAGGCCATGGACAACGTTGCCGTGTTCATCGAGGACGATTACGTCCCGCAGCCCGGCGAGGACCCGGACACCGTGCTGCTGGGCCTCTACGAGGGTGTCCCGCTGACCGAGCGGGACGCCTGGTGGGGCGCCGGCTCGCTCCCGGACCGCATCACCATCTACCGCCAGCCGATCCTGGACATCTGCTCGTCACGGGAAGAGGTCATCCAGGAGGTGGCCATTACCGTGACGCACGAGATTGCGCACCACTTCGGCATCAGCGACGAACGGCTGCACGAACTCGGCTGGGGCTAGCTAGCCTTGTAGGCATGGGCCGCAGCCACGGCCACTCACACGGCATCCCTGCCGCTGGCACGGGCACTGCCAAGCACCGCAAACGCCTGATCGCCGTCCTCAGCATCACCCTGGCCGTGGTCCTGACCCAGGTCGTCGGCGCCGCGATCTCCGGTTCCCTGGCGCTGCTGGCCGACGCCGGACATATCAGGCGCCGAAGGGACGTTACGATGTGTGGGTTCCGTTGTTCTGCCTTGATCGGCGCTGGAGGATGAAGACCTAATGCAGACGTCACGGCGCATCCTGGCCTGCATGGCGTTCCTTGTACCGGCCGCCGGGCTATCTGGGTTCGCTGTCATCATGGCCCGCAAGATCGTCAAGCGGGGCCCAAAGGACTACCGCCGGGCCGAGGTGACACAAGACGGACGACGAATCCGCATCGATTTGGATGACTACACCAAAGCCCCGGGCGACTTCGGCGTGTTCGACCCCGCGACAGAGAAGTACACAGGAGTCAGCGAAGTCACGCTGATCAATGAGGATCAAAAGTACGTAGAGCGGCGGATTGATCCGCCCGGCTCCGCGCCGGGACGTCTGGGGCCAATCGTCGATTGGACCCCGGATGTGTTCTTCGAGCCCTCTGCTGTCGGCGGACGCTACAAAGAGGTGGACGTCCCCACCGCCTACGGTGCGGCGCCTGCATGGCTGTTCGAGGGAAACACTGACGTATGGGTGATCCACATCCATGGCAGCTGGACGGACCGCTCAATCATGTTCCGAGATGTCCACGCTTTCAGTTCATTGGGATTCACCTCCTTGGTTCCCACATTTCGCAGCGACCCGGAGGTCAGCCCACCACAGGCCGAATCGAGTCACCTTGGGCAAACTGAATGGCGTGACGTGGAAAGCGCTGTGACCTACGCCGTAGCTCATGGAGCCAGGCGCATCATCCTCTCCGGCTGGTCGATGGGTGGCACCATTGCCCTGCTCACAGCGGAGCGCAGCGCCCACCGGGACCGGATCGTAGGGATTGTCCTGGTAGGGCCCGTCACGAGCTGGCGTAAGACCATCACAGCAGGGGCGGCGCGGGCCGGCGTCCCGGCGATTGGTGCCGGCCTTGTCATGTGCCTGATGCAGACTCCCCCATTCGCGAAGATGCTCGGGCTGGAGGAGCCAATCGATTTCAATGCACTTGACTGGGTAGATGTACCTAACCGGGTGGAAGTCCCGACCCTGGTCCTGCACTCCATCGCAGACCAAGAGGTTCCCTGGGAGATCTCGGCGGCGTTCCAACGCGCGAATCCGGCCACCGTCACCCTGATTCCCCTACCCGAGGCGCACCATACCCAGGAGTGGAATGCCTCGCCTTCTACCTTCACCAACGAACTCACGAGTTGGATCAGCAAAACGATCTTGACCCAGCAAGGCTAGGTCTGCGCGTCTAGCTTGGCCTCAATTTGGCTGATCCTGCCCTGAACAGACTCCGGGAAGTCCATCAAGTTCACTCGCTCGTAGTTGTGCAGAACAATGAGGCTTTTGTAGACGCCACTTTCGAGCGTTTCATTGAAAAGGTCCCACGCCGGACTGACTCGTGATCGATCTGCATTAGCCCGCATCCTCAACGCAGTAAGCCAGAGCGCATCGATCATCCAGAGACGCAACCTCGGGAGCTGCTTCGACAGGAAAAGAATCAGCCACCCCGCCGCCGTCACCGAGAGGCCTACATAGAAAAGGCGGTCAAACCATGATCCGATCGCCTGGGCGAAGGCATGCCAGGGTGAGAAATGGAATGGCTCGATGATCCTCCCCCGGGCGTGGCACCTGCTCCGCGATGTGGTGGACGTGCTCCTGGAGGCCACCCCAAGGGCGTTGAAGTCCAGATGATCCGCGAACACATCCTGTCCGTGGACGGGGTGGTGTCCGTGCACGACATCCACATCTGGACCATCACCTCCGGTGTACCGGTCTTCTCCGCCCACGTGGTGGTGGAAGACGCCGTGCTGAGTGCCCGCGGCGCAGACCAGGTGCCGGACAAACTAACCACCTGCCTGGGCTCGCACTTCGACACCGAGCACTGCACGTTCCAACTGGAGCCCGAGAGCCACGCCGAGCACGAGTCCCACCAGCACGCCTGAGCGGCACTAGGGAATCCACCGCTGTTCGTCCAGGTCCCTCAGCTCCTGCGCCCGCCCTACGGAGAGCCCGTCGAGGATGGCCAGGTGCGAGTCGAGTCCTACCGGCCGTTCGCTGGGACGTCCCAGCAGGTAGCCCTGCCCGGCAATGACGGGCTGATGCCCGGCAGCAGCAGTGCCCCGTTGCAGCAGCATGGTGAGCATGCCGGGTTCTTCGATTCCCTCGGCTATGATCCATCCTCCGGCCTGCTGGACGAAGGTGACGGCGGCCGCCACCGTGGCCACCGCCGAGGGGTCGTTGTCGAGACGGGAGATAACGTCTCCATCAATCTTGATGATGTCGAATCGGACCAGTCCGAGGGAATGCAGGCCTGCGTTGCTCTTGCCCATGTCGTCCAGGGCCAGCCGGAAGCCGCGGCCCTGGGCATGCCTGAGCGTGCGGATCGAGTCCGGATGGTTCAGCCCGGCCTGCTCCGTGACCTCCAGGACGACGTCTTCAGCCTCCAGTCCCGCTGCCGCCAGCTCGGCGACCAGATGGTCAAGATCGAAGTAGGGCAATCCGTCCGGGTGCACGTTCAGGAACAGCAGCCCCTCCCAGTGCTGCCTGCCAACCGCCGACAGCACCGCTGACCGCGCCCGGGCGTCCAGGGCCGCGGCCATGCCGAGACGTTCGGCGAGTTCGAACGCCTCCTGCGGCCCGTTGATCCTCGAACCTGCCGGCAGGCGTAATAGTGCCTCGTGGGCGAGCACCACGCCACGGCGCAGGTCCCAGATGGGCTGGAACGCCACGTCGAGCGGCTCCGTGCTTGAGACCAAAGCGGTCAGCTCGTCGATTTTCTCGGCGCTGCCAATGTGGCCTTCGGCCATGGATTTGAATGAGACGCTTTGACGCCGGCCCAGGCGTTTCGCCTCGTAGAGCGCCGCGTCGCTGTGCTCCCACAGTTCGGTCACGGTCAGCGACTCCCCTGCGCTTGAGGCGACGCCCGCGCTGAACGTCACGCCCGGGAACCGTCTGGCAAGGGCCGCGCGGACCTGATCGAGCGCTTCGGTTGCCCGGTCCTCGTCGCTGCCGGGCAGGATGACTGCGAATTCGTCGCCGCCGAGGCGGAACGGAGTGTCGGTCGCCGGAAGTACCTGGAAGGAGTCGGCGAGGGCCTGCAGGACGCGGTCGCCGTGGCTGTGCCCCAGCCGGTCGTTGATCTGTTTGAATCCATCAATGTCGAGCAGAACCAGGGTGGTGGTGGCTAACCTTGTATCCGCCAGCGTCGCCTCAAGAGAGGGCTGGAACGGCCGGCGCCCCGCCAGGCCGGTCAGCGGGTCCCCGTCAGCCTGCTGCTGTGTTCGCATCTGGTGGCGCTGCAGGGAGCGTCCCCCGAAGACATACGACAACGGTATGGCGACCAGTATCGCAGTGAACAGTCCCAGGATTTTGTGCGGCCCAAGGTCCCCGATCAATTCCGTGATGATGTCCGCGTGCTGGTCAATCTCCAGTATCAGGGTTCCTTCCGGCGCGGACACCGGCACCAGGAACTCATACCGCGTGATGCCCTTACCCCCGATTTCGGCTTCGGTTTCAACGGTGGTCTCGCCGGTGGACAGCACCTCGGCAAAGCGGGTGGCGTCAGCATGATCCGACGCGCCGCCGTCCTCGCCGCCGCGTAAGATCAGCGTCCCTGCCGCGTCAAACAAGCCAACATACACAGTGCCTTGGCTGTGCTGCAGATGGCGGACCTCCGCCGCAACCCCCTGCTCGCGCCGCAGCGGGTCCGTCTCGTCTGCGAGGACTTGCTCAAGCCTTTCGGCCAGTGCCTCGTAGTTCCGCCGGGAATCCTCGACGCCGCGGTCGATGATGTGCTGGCGGGTGACGCCGTACTCAATAAAGCCGGCAACCAGCATCGCGGCCGACACCGCGAATACCCAGCGAACCATGAAGGACAGCCCTTCAGCATTGAAGCCGCGGCGCCTTCCGTGGCGTCCGGGGCTCCGGCGCCCGGCCCCACGGCGCCCGGGCTTGGGGGAGGGTCCGCTGTCAGGTCCGCCATCCGCCCATAGGTGGTGCCCACGTCTTTCCACAACGCCCCCGTCGCAAGGAAGAACGGATACCCTGCACGGGCAGGGAGCCGATTAGGGGCCACGATAGTCGAACAGGCCTGTTGTCCGACAGGGATTCCGTCCGCTGGGCCGGTTTTAGCGACACGCCGCAATAAATGTGACGAAATTACATCATTGTTGTTTATGTTATTGATGTGACCAGTGTTGCCAAAGTTGCTGCTGGCACGTAGCCTCGGGTGTGCCGGATCTCCGTAGCGGGGCATTTACTTGTGAAAATCACGCGTGAAAAATTCAAACTCCTCGCTCAGTCCGGCCTGACTGCTGCGAGGTTTATTGATGGGTTTGACCGGATCCGGCCGCAAAGCGGCTGTGCTGTGCACCGCCGTCGTACTCCTCGGATCCCTTACCCTGCCCGCCCAGGCCGCACCGCTTCCGGGCACGACCGTGCCGGCTGTGACGGTTCCGGCGTCGCCGGAGATTCCGTCCCCGGAAGAGATCGCGGCAGCCAAAGCCAGTGAAAGCGCGACGGCGGACCAGGTCACCCGGATCGACCGCCTCCTGGCGGACGCCGCCGCAGCCCAGGAAGCCAGCTTCGCGGCGGCCATGCAGGCCAACAATGCCTACGGTGATGCCCTGGTCACGCTCGAGATCCGCCGGGATGCCGCCACGCTCGCCTCGGCGAAGGCCGCGTCCGCCGAGGCCGAACAGGCGAAGACCCGCAAGCAGGTGGGACAGCTGGCCGGGGACCTCTACCGGAACGGCGGGCTCAATCCCGCACTGAGCACTTTTGTCAGTGGCAATGGCGATACACTGCAGCAGGCCGCCACCCTTGAAGCCATCTCTGCCGGCCGCAGCCGGGCCTTCGAAGCCGCGGAAAACGCCGCCTCGGCCGCGAAGTCACTGACCGCGGCGGCGGAAGACGCCAACCGTGCCGCCGACGATGCCGCCAGGTCGGCCGAGGACCGCAAGGTTGATGCGGAACGCGCCAACGCTGCCCGGACGAAGGCGGTGTCCGAGGCGAAGGCCCAGCGGACCGTACTGGTGGACCAGCTCGCAAGCCTCAGGAACACCACCGTGGCGCTCGAATCCGCCAGGGTGGACGCCCTGGACCGCCAGCGCGCCCAGGACCGGCTGGCGGCTGTCACCGCGGCCGCTGCCTCCCAGGCAGCGGACCAGGCCGCCGCGGCACCGGCCACCCCAGCACAATCCCCGGCAGCACAGAACCGGCCGGCGGCGCAGACACCGGCCGCACCGGCCGCTCCCGCGGCCCCGGCGGCGCCTGCTCCTGTGGCGCCCGCTCCCGTCCGTCCCGAACCGGTCACCCCTCCGCCGGCCGTTCCGGCTCCGGCTCCGGCTCCGACTCCGGCCCCGTCCCCGGGCGGCTCAAACCAGACCGCTATCTCGGCAGCGTTGGCCAAGGTGGGATCCCCCTACTTCTACAAATACGGCGGTTCCGGACCGCTGGGCTTCGACTGCTCCGGCCTGGTACAGAACGCCTTCGCCGCGGCCGGCAAATACCTACCGCGCACGGCAGCCCAACAGTATGCGCAGGCACCCGTGCACGTGCCGCTCTCCCAGGCACAGCCCGGTGATCTCCTGGTCTGGGGGTCGGCCCCCGATTTCTACCACGTGGGGATCTACCTTGGCGGCGGGCGCGTGGTCCAGGCCCTCAACCCTGAGGACGGCATCACGGTGACGGACCTGGCCTGGATGGCCGGAATGCAGCTGCACCCCACGGTCGCCCGTTACTAGGAGCAAAGGGGACCGGCTCCGGCAGCTAGGACAGAATGTCCTTCGTGACGAACCGGCCGTAGGCGAGCGCCCCGAAGACTGCAATGTATCCGGCCTGCAGCAGCGCATTGTTGCCGAAGGAATCCCAGGCAATCGGCTGGCGCAGCAGGTCGGCAAACCCGAACCAATAGTGGGTGAACAGCCAAGGGTGCAGCCACTCCAGCTGGGGCAGTTCACCCAGCACCTGGGACACCACCGAGGCCACGATGGTGGCGGCCATGGCACCCACCGGCACATCCGTCAGCGTGGACAGGAACAGCCCGACGGCGGAGAGCCCCAGCAGTGACACCGTCAGGTATGCGGCCACGAGCAGCAGGCGCACCACCGCTTCCTCCGGGCTGACCACGTCGCCGGACAGCAGTGTCACCGGACCCACCGGAAACAGCGCTGAGCCAATGCCGGCTCCCGCCAGTGCCACCACCAGCGGGGCAACAATGCAGAATGCGGCAGCCCCGGCGTATTTGACCAGCAGGAGCCGCACCCGTCCGGCCGGAGCCACGAGCAGATACCGCAATGTCCCCAAGCCAGCCTCGCCGGCAATCGTGTCGCCAGCCACCACCCCCACGGTGAGCGGCAGGAAAAGCGGCACGCAGACCAGCATCGCCGTCACGCCCACAAACAGCCCGTTCTGGGTGATCCTGTCCAGGAAGGCGGGTCCCCGGCCCGGCGGTACGGCCGAGGAGGCCCGGACGGCGATTGCCATCAGCACCGGCACGGCGGCGAGCGCAAGCATCATGGCCCAGGTCCGGCGTCGGCGAAACAGGACGGTCAGTTCGGAGGCCAACAGCGGCCACCCGGAGGGTGGCCTTCCCGACGGCGGTTCGGCCGTGCGTACGTCGACGGCACCGTCCGTACTGCTCATGTCCCCACTGCGCACTTCCCCAAAGGGCACTTCTTTGTCAGGCACGTCTCTATTGGGCAATGTCGAACCCCTCCCCCGTCAGCGCCACAAAGCGGTCCTCCAGGCTGCCCTGCTCCACAGCGAAGCCGCGGACCCGCACCCCGGCCGCCACCAGGGCGGCCACTATGGCCTCCGGTTCCACATCGCCGCCCGGGGGCGCGGCAGCGTCAGTACGCCCGACAGGACCGGCCTTCCGGCCGGGGCCTGCCTGCCCGCCCGTCTCCCCAACGGAGGCGGAATACACCAGCGCTCCGTTGCTCCGGCCGCCCACGGGAGTCATGCCCAACCGGGCGAAGACATCCTCGGCAAGGCCGGCGTCGGGCGTTACCAGGCGGATCCTCGCCTTGCCCGCGTCGCGCAATTCCGGGAGCGTTCCCTGCGCCACCAGCCGTCCGGCGCTCATCACGGCCGCGTGGGTGCAGATCTGCTCCACTTCGGCAAGCAGGTGGCTTGAGACGAAAACCGTGGCGCCGTCCGCCGCAAGTGACCGCACCAGGGAGCGGACCTCGCGCGTTCCCTGCGGGTCCAGCCCGTTGGTTGGCTCGTCGAGCACCAGCAGTTCCCGGGGTGAGAGGAGCGCGTTGGCGATGCCCAGGCGCTGTTTCATGCCCAAGGAGTACGCGCGGACCTTCTTCCCAGCGGCGTGTGTCAGGCCCACGCGTTCCAGCGCAGCCTCCACCCGGGCACGCCGTGTGGAAGCTTCCGCATGGGGGTCCGCGGCATCGAGGCGCCGCAGGTTGGCCGCCCCCGAGAGGAACGGGTAGAACGCCGGGCCCTCCACCAGGGCGCCCACCCTGGGGAGGACCTCGCGGAACCTGTCCGGCATCTCCAGCCCCAGCACGCTGACGGAGCCGTCGGTGGCGCCGGCGAGGCCCAGCAGCATGCGGATGGTGGTGGTTTTTCCGGAGCCGTTGGGCCCCAGGAAACCAAAGACAGACCCCGTCGGAACGGACAGATCAACTCCGTCCACGGCCAACTGATGGCCGAACCTCTTGCTGAGACCGTGCGTCTCTATGGCGAGTTCTCCGCCTCGGCCCGCGGCTGTCACCTCGCGGCAGCAGCGGTTAGCAGGCGCTCCGCAGGAACAGACCCGGCGAAGACTCGGCCGTCATCGGTGAACAGCACATTCACGACGGCGGTGCTGAAGAGCCGTCCGCCAGGCACTGCAACGGCCGCCTGCTGAAGCAGCGGATCATCGGACACCATCGCACCGGCCTCCGCGGACGCCGGGCTGGCGGGGAATTCAACTACCGTCTCCCAGCCGGTACCGGTCACTGTCGGTCGCGGCAGCCCGCCATTGGGATTTTGGTAGTCCGGGCGTACCGCATCGGGCGGAATTGTGCCAGGATCCACGGCGCCGCCCGGATCAACGGCATCAGGGACTACGCCGCTTTCCGTTCCGTGCATGGGCCCGGGCCCTTTCCCCGGATGTCCTGTCCCGTGGGCCGGGACTTGAATTTCCTTGACGGTGGCGCCCGGAGGCGGGTTGAAGGCGAACAGGGAAGCGTCCGGCGCCTCGAGCGTCAGGCTGGTGAACGCCAGCTTGAAGGCCGGCTCCGCCTGGCCGCGGGCCTTCAGTTCGACGCTGAGCGGCAGGCCGCTCTGGCCATCAACCGCAATGGAAACCGAACCGATCAGGGTACCTTCTGTCCGGGGTGTGATCACCAGGTTGTAGGCAGCCCGGCCTGCAACGTTGACCTCCGGAAGCACGGCAACTTCAGTGGTGGGATCGGCGGCGGCAAGCAGTCGCTGCGCCAGTTCCTCCGGCGTCGGCATTACACCGTGCACTCCGGCGTCCGGATGCTTGTACTGGCCGAAATCCCTGGAGTGGCCGGCGTCGGCGGGAAGCGTCAGGTGCGTGGCGGTGTTGTCCTTGGAGCTGTAGAGCCATACCTGGTCACCGCTCCGCACCGCATTGCGTTCAGCGAGGCGGTCCAGCACCTGGACTCGTACGTTGCTGGGTCCGTCCAGGAAGACCCGTGCTGTGTGCGGGCCGCTCAACAGCTCCAGGACGGAGGCGGCGCCGCTCCCGGACGACGGGCCTGCCTGGGGCAGCTCGGGAAGGCCGATCTGGGAGGTCTGTTCGAGGGTCCCGGAGAGGGACGGAGCAGTGTGCTGTGCCACCAGGGCCAAGACCTCGGCCGGGGATTTGGCGGGCAGCGGGTCCCCCGCGTTTGCAGGCAGGGAGCCAGCCAGCGCAGCGGCGGCAATTACGGCAGGCACGGCAACGGCGGGCATCCACCGCAGCCACTTTCTGGTCATGACAACTCCGCTCCGAGATCGCAGCCTATTGATTCCAGAGTACGCCTCGGGCCCGCCTGCTACACCCCTTGGAAGAGCTTCCGGGCTGCCTGTTTGGCCGGCGGTTCGGCTGGCGCGTCAGTCCGCGGTCAGCCCGCCGCCGGCGCGACTGTGCCGGCCCCGCCGTCGAGCGTGATGACCTGGCCGGTGCTGATGGCGGAGGTGGCGTCCGGGACGCCCACGACAGCGGGAATGCCGTACTCCCGGGCGACTACTGCGCCGTGGGAGTTGGGGCCGCCCATTTCCATCACCAGACCCCCGGCGGTGAGGAACAGTGGCGTCCAGCCCGGATCCGTTGACGGGGCCACCAGGATTTCGCCCGGTTCCAGCCGGGCTCCGTGCGGGTCCAGGATGACGCGTGCCTTGGCGGTGACGGTTCCGGCCGAGGCCGGCGTGCCGGACAGGACTCCGGCCGCGGCTCCCGTTCCGCCGCGGGCCTGTACCGATTCCGGTTCTGTCCCGTCGGACAGCAGCACCCGCGGGATGCGGCGGCGGCCCAACTCGGCATCGTAGGCCTCCCGGCGCTCCGCCACCAGTGCCCGCATGGATGCCCCGGCCAGACCCCGGTGCGCTTCGGCGAAGTCGAGGAAGAAGATGTCGCCGGCTTCGGCGATGCGGCCGGCGGCGGCGAGCTCCGCTCCTACCGCCGAGAGCTGCTGCCGTACCGAGCCCAGGCCTTCGACGAGGCGGTATTTCGGCAGTTCGCGCAGCCCGGCAAACAGCCTCGTCCGTTTCAGGGCGCCCCGGACCAGGCGGGCGCGGAGCCTGCCCGCCGGGCCGCCGCGGCTCCCTGCGGCAGCTGCGAGCCGCTCGATCCGCGCCTCCGCTTCGCGGGCGGCATTGGCGAACTGCCGGTCCGGCGCCAGCGCGGGATCGTCGAGCTTGAGGTAATTCGCGAGGACGCCGAGGATGTGCCCGGGATCGTCGGACCAGCGGGGCATGCCGAGATCGATTTCCGCGACGGCGCGGTGCCCGTACCGTCCGAGGAATCCCGCCAGCCCGGACTGCACGACGGCGGGCAACTCACCTGCGCGGTACCGCCGGGCCAGTTCCGGCGGTGACGCCTCAAAGGCTGCGGCGGCCCCGGCGTGGGCACGGATGTCCGTGGCGAGCTGCCAAAGGGCAAGGTCCATCTCCGTGGTTACGTTGTTGGGCAACCCGCGCAACACGGGCTGCAGGGCACCGGGCACCGCGCCCTGGCCTGACAGCCTCCCTGCGAGGTCCAGCAGCGCAAACCCCAATGCCGGCAGCGGGAGCACGGCCGGGATAATCGGGAAGAGCTCCTCACCGAGGATGCGTTCAGCGTGGTTCAGCCGTTCCGCCGCCGTGGCATTGGCCGGGACCACGAGGGCAGCCCTGAGCCGCTCGCCGAGACCATCCACGCGCCGGAGTGCCGCTTCCGGGCGGAACAGTGCACGGAGCAGCGTCTCCGGAATCCGCATCCTGGCTGCCACCGGGCCAACGTGCCGGACCAGCCGCCACGGGGTCCTGAGCGTGACGGAGAACCGGGGATCGGCGAAGAGTCCGCGCAGGACGGCGGCGGACCGGGCTTCCATGACGTCGAAGACCCTGGGCACGATCGCTCGGCCCACGCTGCTGCGGACAACAGGAGTGAGGTCGAAAAAGAGGCGCTGCCCTGCCTGCCTGAACGGGGCCGGCCCGTTGCGCGGCACCGGCACGTCAAAGCCTGCTGCGCGTGCAACGGAGGACGCAATCAGTTTGAGGCCGGCCATCCCCATCGGCGTGAGCGGCCTGGTCAGGCCCTGGGCAAGGCTGAAGCAGAGGTACACGCGGGTACCCTCCCGCTCCGGCAGGTCAAGACGGGGATCGGGAAGAGGGTACAGCGTGGTGATAGGCCGGGATTGCGTCAGCCAGAGCTTGTCCGCGCCGTCGATGGCCCATTCGATGTCCTGCGGGGAACTGTAGTGCCGCTCCACGCGGCTGCCCAGCGCGGCAAGCGACCGCACCTGGACATCAGTCAGGGAAGGGGCGGAATCCGGCGCCAGCGTGACCCGCTCGGTGCCGCCTCCCGGCACCGGCCGGATAGCGATCCCCTTGTCCCCGGGCCGCCGTTCCAGGATCTCCTTGGAGTCCGCGTCCACGACAAAGTGGTCAGGGTTCACGGCTCCGGAAACCACCGCCTCGCCCAGCCCCGGGCTGGCGTCGATCACGGCTTCATGGCGCCTGCCTGTCACCGGGTTCGCGGTGAACAGGACCCCGGCAACGGCGGCATCCACCATTTCCTGGACCACCACCGCGAGCGCCACGGTGGAGGGGCTGATCCCGTGAGTGGCCCGGTAGGTCACCGCACGGTCGGTCCACAGCGAGGCCCAGCACTGCCGCACCGCCGCCAGCACGGCATCGGCGCCCACGACGTTGAGGTATGTGTCCTGCTGCCCGGCGAAGCTCGCGAAAGGAAGGTCCTCGGCTGTCGCCGAAGACCTTACGGCCACGGGGACGTCGGTCCCCAGTGCCGCATAGGATTCCCGGACGGCCCCGGCAATCTCCGGCGGAATCTCCACGCCAAGGATGAGTTCCCGCGCCCGGGCCGCCAGCCCGGCCAAGGCTTCAAGGTCACTCGTTCCGGTGGCGGCCAGCGCGCTGTGCACCCCTTCGAGTCCCGCGGGACCCACTGCGTTCCGGTACGCATCCGTGGTCAGGCAGAATCCGGGCGGAACGGGCAGCCCCGCACCGATGGTTTCGCCGAGGTTGGCGGCCTTGCCACCCACCCGCGCCAGCATTCCGGCATTGGTCAGCTCCAGGCCCAGCACCAGGCCATCCGCCGACGCATCAGGGGTGTTGACCTGGTTCACTGCTGGCCTCCTGGTGTGTGCGCTGGGCGGACGGGCTGGGATGTCCGGCTAGGCCGCTCCGAGCATGGGCCCGAAGCTGGCCCGGTCCGCAAGCCGCGGATCGTCCCTGTCCGGAACCACCAGCACAGGTCCCTTGGCATGGTGAAGGATGCCGTCCGACGTCGACCCCAGCAGCATTCCGGTGAAGCCGCCGCGGCCGCGGGTGCCCACAACCACCAGCTCCACATGCCTGCTTTCGTCAACAAGCACATCTACGGGCGAGCCGTCCACGAGCTGGGTCTCTACGGTCAACTTGGGATAGTGGCTCTTCAGCCAGGCCACTCCGGCATCGAGCTGCACGCGGATGTCCGCGAACAATGCTTCCCTGTCCATGGGCGCCGGAACCCATGCCAGCGAACCGCTGTACTGCGGCACGGCGCAGACCACGCGAAGCGGGGCGCCCAGCCGTTCGGCCTGGTCCGCGGCCTCCAGCACGGCCACGCGGGCCTGCTCGGAGCCGTCAACGCCGACAACTACTACGTGCTCGACCGGCTGGTGGCCGGACTTGGCCTGCTCGGCCTTGATGTGCTTGTCGTCCGTGGTTTCGCCCAGGCGGTCGGCGCAGATCAGCGGCACAGTGACAGTGGGGCACTTTGCATGTGCCGGTAGGGCGCTGCTGACCGAGCCCAGGAGCCTGCCCACGAAGCCGCCCCGGCCGCGGGTGCCGAACACCAGCAGTTCAGCGGTTTCGGACATTTCCAGCAGCACACCGGAGGCGTCGCCGTTCTCCACGGAGGCGTCAACCTCGATGTCATAGGGGGCCACTTTGTCCATGGCCTGCTTGAGGATGGCCTCGGCGCCCTCACGGATCACCGAGTCGTCCACAGTGGCATAGCCGCCGTCCAGGCCGGACGCCGCGAAGATCGGCACGGAGTAGGCGGTCACGATATGGAGCGGGCGGCGGCGGCGTTCGGCTTCCCGGGCGGCCCACACGAGTGCGCACTGGCTATGGTCGGAACCGTCCACGCCCACAACAATCCCCTCGGGGGCGGCAGAACCGCCGTCGTCATCCCTTGACGGGTGCACCTGATCTCGGCCCATGGGGTCCGCCTCCTCGCGATACTGCCTGATGTTGCCGCTATTCTGCCAGAAGTGTCTGCCCGCGGCGTGAACCGGGAGCCAAGTACTGCTAATGGCTGAAAATCAGCTCTCTCTGATAACTATTCTCGGTTGCGGAACTGTAAGCAAGCGGCCTCAAAACGCCGCTCGGAGAGGCCCCGGACCCCCAAGCTGGCTCCCACTTTTTACAGCGCGGAAACATAGAGATCCCACCTCCGATGACGAAAATTACAGGTGTGAGATTGTTGGGGTAGCCAATGTCCGGCAAGGGCTATCCAGAGGTCGAAAAGTTCTGTAGTGTCGAGGCGTTGCGAATCTGAGATATGTGTTTCAGAACACACCATCCAGCTTCATGCGCGGCGGCCGGACTTTGGGGGTTACGGAAAGTGCAGGAGGGATCTGCACAGTGAACCATTCGAGGAGGAAGCAGCAGTGTCGAGCATGCCAATTTATGGCGGAACCGAGCAGACCACCACGGTGATTATCGGCTCAGGGCTGCCGGGCCTGGCAATTGCCAGCGAGCTCCGGCGGCGCGGCGTGGATTCCATCACCGTGGATGCGCTCGAAACCCTGGGCGGAATCCAGTCCGCCAAAACCACGTCCCTGCCCCGGTGCGACGCACCGAATTCAGCCACCATGCAGGAGCGAAACGAAATCCTCCGGCACCTGCGGAACTACGCCAGCAGCCACAACCTGGATATCCGCAATAACACCCGGGCCGTGCAATTGAACCTGCTGGGCACCGGGCTCTCCGAACCGTCCACGCACCAGTGGGCTGTCCACACACCTGACGGCGTCCTGCTGGCCCACCACATCGTCCTGACCCGCGGTGCACACAGTCAGCTGCGCCGCATGCTTGCCGACCTCGGGCTGGCCCTGGGGCAGAACCTGGCGGCCGCCATGCGCGCCATCGGCATCTACCTCGTCGGGGTTGGGGAACTCATCACACCCACGCCCAAGGAAGTGCTCCGCCAGGCAAAGGTTGTTGGGCAGGCGATTTCCGCCAAGGTTTATCCGGACAGTGTCCCGTCGGTGCTTACGGGAAGCTTCGCCGCACTGCAGGCGCGGGCCTAGCCCGGACGTCCTGTCCGGGCCGGACCTACTGCTCCTCGCCGGCCGCGCCGGCGTCGCCGTCCGGGGTCTTGAGGTTGCGTTTTGCCAGCACGGCCAGCGCCACGAGGATACCCAGGGCCGTTCCGGCAAAGAGCACCAGGCTCCATGGGAACGGCTCGGCAGCGTCCGGCGCAGGCTCCGGCGCCGTTGTGGTGCCGGGCTGGGCGGTGCCCGCCGTAGGAGCCGGCGCAGGTGTGGTCGAGCTGCCCGGACCCGCAGTCCCGGAGCCCGGGGCCCCTGCGGTGGCGGTAAACGTGAAGGTGCCCTCGATCGGGTGCGAATCGGAACTGACCACTCGCCACACCACGGTGTACTCCCCTGCGGGAGCACCGGCCCGGAGCTTCTGCGAGGCCACGTTGTCCACGATCTCCACGGGGCCCTCTGCCCAGCTGGTGCCTGCCGCATCCTTCACCTGGATCTGCGATCCGAGGGCCAGGGGGTCGTTGTTGAACGTGACCGACACCTTCTCCGGAGGTGTGGCCACGGTGGCTCCCTGGGCCGGGCTGCTGGATTCGGCGGCGTCGTGGGCTGAAGCCGGCGCCGCTGCAGACAGCACGGCGGCCGCGAAAAACAGTGCCCCGAGAAGGGCGCTCAGCAAGTGGCGGATGGGACGCATGGGGGGCTACTCCTGTGTGTTGGCTTCCTTACAGACTAGGCGAAATCACGGGGTTGCAACCCGCCCACCTACTAGGATTCAAGTAATCCCCACCACTCTCCCCGGAGGACTAATGCTTAAACAGGGCTCTGCACTGGACCGGTACTTCAAGATTTCCGAACGGGGGTCAAACTACTCCCGCGAGATCCGCGGAGGCTTTGCCACCTTCTTCGCCATGAGCTACATCGTGGTGCTGAATCCCCTGATCCTTTCCGGACCCGACTCCAGCGGCGCAACCCTGGGCTTCCCTGCCGTCGCAGCCGTCACCGCCTTCGTGGCAGGCGTCCTGACCATCCTCATGGGCGCCTGGGCAAAGCACCCGTTCGCCATGGCCACCGGGCTGGGCGTCAACGCTTTCGTGGCCGTGACCGTGGCCACCAATCCGGGCCTGACCTGGCCGGACATGATGGGCCTCGTGGTGCTCTCCGGCGTGACCATGCTGATCCTGGTCCTCACCGGGTTCCGCACCGCGGTCTTCAAAGCCGTTCCGGACGGGCTTAAGACGGCCATTGTCGTGGGCATCGGCCTGTTCATCGCCCTGATCGGGCTGGTCAACGCCGGTTTTGTCCGCCGTATCCCCGATGCCGCCGGCACCACGGTACCGGTGGGCCTTGGCTTCGATGGGAAGCTCCTGGGCTGGCCCACCCTCGTGTTCGTGTTCGGCCTGATCCTGACCATCGCCCTGGTGGTCCGCAAGGTCAGGGGCGCCATCCTGATCGGCATCGTGGCCTCCACCGTGCTCGCCGTGATCCTGGAATTCACCCTGCACATCGGCCCGAGCTTCTCCCCGGGCAAGCCGTTCAACCCGCAGGGCTGGTCCCTGGTGGCCCCGACCTTCACCGAGTGGGCCGCGCCCGACCTGTCGCTGATCGGCAAGGCCAACCCCATCGGGGCCTTCGAGCACCTGGGCTTCGTAGCGGCAACACTGCTGGCATTCGTGATCCTGCTGAGCATCTTCTTCGACGCCATGGGCACCATGGTGGGCCTGGCCAACGAGGCCGGAACCGTGGACAAGGACGGCAACATCCCCGACGTGGACCGCGTGCTGCAGATCGACGCGCTCGGCGCAATCGTGGGTGGAGGCGCCTCCGTCTCCTCCAACCAGATCTATGTGGAATCCGGGGCCGGCATCGGCGAAGGCGCACGGACGGGCCTGGCGTCGATCGTCACCGGCCTGCTGTTCCTCGTGGCCATGTTCTTCACCCCGCTGATCAACCTGGTGCCGTTCGAGGCCGTGGCCCCGGCGCTGGTGGTGGTTGGCTTCCTGATGGTCTCCCAGGTGGGCAAGATCGACTGGCAGGACTGGGGCATCGGGATTCCCGCGTTCCTCACCTTCAGCCTGATGCCGTTCACCTACTCGATCGCCAACGGCCTGGGCGCCGGCTTCATCGCCTACGTCCTGATCCGCACCTTCCAGGGCCGCGCGCGCGACGTCCACCCGCTCATGTGGGCCGTGGCGGCCGCGTTCCTGCTCTTCTTCGCCGTCGGCCCCCTCGAGCAGGCACTGGGCATCCACTAGCGTCCCAGCAGGCGGCTTTTGGGGCATGTCCGGGATTTGGGACAGGCAGACGGCGGCGGGGCTGGTTTTGGGGGCACTGCTGCGGTGAGCTTGGAGTATGCCTCACACAGCTCTAACAGTCGACGTCCCGCCGCTCACGTGGAAGGGCCGTTTCGACGGCGACGGCGCCGAGCACCGCCGCTGGTGGCAGGCCGTCACGCCGTATCGCCACGAGCCCGCCGCTCCCCTGCCCGGCCACGCAGGACCCGGCAGCCGACCCGCCGTCATTCTCGGCTTCAGCAGCGACGCGGGGGTGTTGCGCAACAAGGGCCGGGTGGGCGCCGCAGCGGCCCCCCGCGCCATCCGGGCCGCCCTCGGTCCGCTCGCCTTCCACCTCCCGCGCGAGGTGTTCGACGCCGGTGATGTGGCCGTCAAGGACAACGCGCTGGAGGCCGGCCAGGCGCGCGCCGGGCTGGCAGTTTCTGAAATGCTCGACGCCGGCAACCTCACCGTGGTGCTGGGCGGCGGCCACGAGACCGCGTTCGCCAGCTACCTTGGTGTGGCCGGTTCCGAAGCCGTCCGCGGCGGGAAGCGGCTGGGCGTGCTGAACCTGGACGCGCACTTCGACCTCCGCGACGCGCCGGAGCCGTCCTCCGGCACACCCTTCCTGCAGATGGCACGGGCGGAGGAGGCCGCCGAACGCAGACTGAACTACGCCGTCGTCGGAATTTCAGAGCCCAACAACACCCGCGCCCTGTTCAGGACCGCCGAACGGCTGGGCGTGAAGTACCTGCTGGATGAGGAGTCCTCCGCGGAGGCCACCCGGAAGTTCGTGGCCGACTTCCTGGATAGCGTGGATGTCCTCTACCTGACCATCGACCTCGATGTGCTGCCCGCCGCCGTGGCCCCGGGAGTCAGTGCCCCGGCCGCGTTCGGGGTGCCCCTGGCCGTGATCAGCGCAGTGTGCCGGCAGGTGGCTGCCAGCGGGAAACTGCTGCACCTGGACATCGCCGAGCTGAACCCGGAATTCGACATCGACCAGCGCACGGCCAAAGTGGCCGCGCGGCTGGTCAACACGCTGCTGGGCTAGAGGCCGGGGTCAGTCCCCGAAGGTGACGACGGCGGTGGACCACGGTCCCAGCGTTACAGCCAGAACTCCGTCGTCCGGTGATGAGGCCTCCGCGGGATCCGCAACCGCGGTGGCGCCGGCCGCGGCCCCGATCACCGTCACCTGTGGTTTCGCATTGGCGCCGCCCGGCAGGGATAGGACCGCTGTGGCTTCGCGCGGGCCCAGATTGCCTAGGAACACCTGCAGGCCGGCGGCTGACTGCACCGGGTAGACCGTCAGCAGGGTCTTCCCGGCGGCCCGTTGAACCGGCTGCCGGGTGGCCGCCAGCACAGGTTCCCCCTTGCACGCGGCCAGCTTTTGCAGTAGCTCCCCCACGGGATTGAGGGTGCCGTCTGCTGCAGCGATGCCCCGCGGAGATCCGGCCTCGAAGTACGTCGCGGAGGCCACGCCCTCGAGGGTGAGGGCCTGGAGGCTGGCCAGGGTCCACGCTGCGGTGAAGCTGTGGTCCTGGAGCTCATCGCCGTCGGCGTGCTGCTCAAGGGCGTGGAACCGGGGCTTGAGGGTAATGGGCCCCACATGGACAGGGCGCCCTTCCCCGAGCCTTACGGCATTGGCCGCGGCGACCCCGTGGATGGGTACGGTCTCCACGATGTGGGCAATCTCCGTGCTGTGGACCTGCGGCGTGAGGCTGAAGGCGAGGGCATCGGCGTCCTGCGGGACGGGGCTGCCGCCGGCAATCCACCGGTTAAGTTCGGTGAAATGCGAGCGGGTGCCGGCCAGGAGTTGCCCGGTGAATCCTGCGAGCTGCAGCGGCTGCTTCAGCGCGGCAAACGCCGCCGGATCCGTGCACTGCGTTTCGGGGTGGAACAGTCCCAAGCGGACAATCCGCGACAGCTGCCCGCCGAGGGCTCCGCTGAGGGCTTCCGCCACGCCGTCCGCGGACGCGGAAACGACCCGTACATCCAGCGCCGCACCGTGGCGGTCGGCCTCCCGGGCTGCGGCGGCAAGCTTGGCCGGCCAGAGCTCCCGGGGTTCGTACAGTTCCACCAGGACGGCGTCGAGGCCTGGAAGCTGCGCTCCCTCCCCCGCATTTGCAGTCGCCGTTCCGGCCGGGTCCGCTCCGGCCGGGTCCACGGAGAGCGCCAGCGCCGGGACGGTGCCCGCCGGCTCGCCAACCGTGAAAGCCACGCGGTCGTAGCCGCCGGGGGCGGGGTTGTCCGGCGTCTCGATGCTGAGGGCCTCAATGCTGACCGACTGGGTCACGGTGTCACCCGCGGCCACGTCCACCGGGATGGGCAGTGCGGACGGGGTGCTGTAGGTCTTGAAGGACCCGTCGCTCCAGTTCCGCTGGTCCTCGGTTTCGAAGATATCCCCGGAAAAGCCAAGGTCGAAGGCGGTCCCCGCGTCCGCCCACTCCAGCGAGGAGATGTCCGTGAAAACCAGGTCCGGCCTGATGTCCGTGGGGAAGGCCCCGGCGGTTACGTTGCCGTCCGGCGACACCACGCTGACGTCCCGTCCGGCTTCGCTGGTGGGATGGAGGACCACCAGGCCGATCCGGTTCCGCCGGAACGCCGTCTTCGCCCGGCCCGAGAACGATACCTCCACCGTGGCAGGAGTGATCCGGAGCATCAGCATGGCTTCGAAGGCGGGGGCAGCGGCATCCGCCGAGCCGGGTGCCGCATAGTCGACGTGGAGACGGAGGCTGACGCCGTCGTCGTCCTTCAGTTCGGCAAGGTCCCGTACCGACGGCGCAAAAGTACGCCATTCGTGGTCCCGCACCACCGCTTTGATGGCACGAAGCACGGGCCTGCCGCCGTAGCTGATGTTCGCCAGTTCGTCCCCCACCAGCTCCGCCGTCCAGACGCCCACGGCGAGCTTGCGGACCTGCGGATCAAGGCGCCGTTCGAGCGCGGGGCGCTGGTCGGATCCCGACTGGGCGGACAGTGTTGCGGAGTGCAGTGTTGCGGAGTGCTCGGTAGTCACGGAGGGCTGCTCTCTGGTGGCTGGTGACTGCACCCAGCTGACCCAGGGCGGTCCTGTCGCCTTGACGATATCGGATGGGGCGCGGCGGCTCAATGGCCGTCCGCCAGTGGTTACTGCGCGGCGTCGTAGCCGGCCAGCAGGCGGCGCGAGGCTGTGGTCATATGGGAGGCCATGGCTTCCGTGACTGCTTCGGCATCGTGTGATTCGAGCGCCTCGAAAATGGCCCGGTGCTCTGCGAGCGCGGCGGCAGCGTGCCCTTCATCCGTCAGGGCACGGTCAACCCAGATCCGCAGCAGCGAGCGGATGCTCTGCAGAAGTTCCTGCAGCACCTGGTTTCCGGAGCTGATGGCGATTTCCTTGTGGAAGGCGGCGTCAGCTTCCACGAATGCTGCCAGGTGGTCCAGGTTCTTTTCCATGGCATCGAGGTTGGCGCGCATGCGCCCCAGTGCGTCGTCCGTGATCCTGGCCGCAGCAAGCTGCCCGGCCTGGACCTCCAGGCCGCTCCGCAGCTCAACCAGCTCACGCGTCCTCGGCTCACCCAGCATGAGTCCCCAGCTAAGGGTCCGCGGCAGGAGTTCGGAGACGCCGTCGCGCAGATACGTCCCTGACCCCGGGCGGACGATCACGATGCCCAGGATTTCCAGGGCGGCCAGCGCTTCGCGGACCGCCGAGCGGCCCACCCCGAGCGAAGCTGCCAGCTGGCGTTCGGCAGGAAGGCGGGTTCCGGCGGCGATGTCACCGCTGGTGAAGTAGGCCATCAGCCTCTCGGCCACCTCGGAGACGACAGAACCCTGCCCCATGGAACCGAGCGCGGCACTGATTTTGGCCGTCGAGGCGGCGGAGTTTGCTGACACAGTCTCAGCGTAGCAACCGGACGCTCCCCTGAATGGCATCCGCACACGCGGGAAATAAATCAGTCAACCGGTTGACCAATTTACCGTTTCGCCCTTATGGTGGAAGTCACAGGCCTAGCCCCCCACCTTGATACGCACACCGGGCGCTATGCCTCGAAACCAGCCCCACGCCTCCAGCGCAGGATGCGGCCGGGACACCAACATCTAGGAGTCAACGTGGACACCACACAATCGGTGGTCGAAAAATCTGCAATCAGGAAAGTGGCAATCCGGCTGGTGCCGTTCGTTGCCCTGATGTTCTTCATCAACTACCTGGACCGGACAGCCATTTCGTTCGCCGGCCCCAACGGCATGAACACCGATTTGGCCCTCTCGGCAGCCCAGTTCGGCTTCGCGTCCGGCGTCTTCTTCATCGGCTACATCCTGCTCGAGATCCCCAGCAACCTGGCACTGCACAAGTTTGGTGCCCGCCGCTGGCTGGCCCGGATCATGGTCAGCTGGGGCATCGTGTCCCTGCTGTTCACCTGGGTGGGCAGCGTGGAGCACCTCTACATCCTGCGCTTTATCCTGGGTGTGGCCGAGGCCGGCTTCTTCCCCGGCGCCATCCTCTTCCTCAGCCTCTGGGTTCCGTCCCGGCACCGCAGCAAGATCCTCGCCCTGTTCTACTTGGCGCAGCCGCTGACCACCGTGATCGGCGCCCCGCTGGCCGGCCTCCTCATCCAGCAGCACGGCCTCTTCGGCCTCTCCGGCTGGCGCGTTATGTTCCTCGGCGTGGCGCTTCCGGCCATCATCGTCGGCATCATCGCCTGGTTCTACCTCGCTGACTCCCCCGCGAAAGCCAAGTGGCTGACCGCCGAGGAAAAGACCTGGCTGACCGGCGCCCTGGAGACGGAAAAGAAGGCGACCACCGCCAGCAACAAGCACGTCAGCGTCCGCACCGTCTTCGGCAACGGCAGGGTCTGGATGCTCTCGGCCATCTACTTCGGCTTCATCTACGGCCTGTACGCACTCGGATTCTTCCTGCCGACCATCATCGCCGGGTTCGAAGGCATCTACGGCACCAAGTTCGACGTGCTCCAGAAGGGCCTCATCACTGCCATCCCGTACCTGCCGGCGGCCTTCGCCCTGTACTTCTGGTCCAAGGACGCCACCAAGCGCGGCGTCAAGACCTGGCACATCGCCCTTCCGGCCCTCATCGGCGGCCTGAGCATCCCGCTGGCACTGTTCGCCGGTTCGCCGGCCGCCACGATCGCCGTCATCACCATCACGGCCATGTCCATCTTCGCCGCACTGCCCAACTTCTGGACGGTACCTACCCAGTTCCTCACCGGCGCAGCAGCCGCTGCCGGCATCGCCCTGATCAACACCGTGGGCAACCTGGCCGGCTTCAGCGCCGGCTACGTCACCGGCTGGCTCAAGGACCTGACCGGCGGGTACACGGTGCCGATGTTCGTCGTCGGCGGCTTTATGCTCCTGTCCTCCATCCTCATGGTGGCGCTGAGCCGCTCCGGCAAGGTCAGCGAAGGCATCCAGGCTGAAGCGTTGGACCCCGCGGGGGCCGGACACCACGCCGAGCCGTAACAGACCCGGAGGCGTCCCCTTTGCCCGGGGACGCCTCCGCACCAACCCAACAACCCGGTGGGCGAGCCACCGGAGCGAGCCATAACTCCAGGAGCTTTCCCATGACCCGCCTGTTCAATGAACCCTCAGCCTTCGCTGACGAGATGATCGAAGGCTTTGTTGCCTCCCACGGCCGCTGGGTGAAACGCGTCTCCGGCGGCGTCGTCCGCAACACCAGGAGCACCCCGGACACGGTGGCCCTGGTGATCGGCGGGGGCTCCGGCCACTACCCGGCGTTCGCCGGCCTGGTGGGACAGGGCCTGGCGCACGGCGCCGCGATGGGCAACCTTTTCGCGTCCCCCTCCGCGCAGCAGGTCTACAACGTGGCGAAAGCGGCCAACAACGGCGCCGGTGTGCTGCTGGGCTACGGCAACTACGCCGGCGATGTCCTGCACTTCAACCAGGCCCAGGACCGCCTCCGCAAGGAAGGCATCGACTGCCGCAGCATCGCCGTCACCGACGACGTCTCCTCCGCCCCGCTGGCCGAGCGCGCCAAACGCCGCGGCATCGCCGGGGACCTGACCGTCTTCAAGGTGGCCGCCGCGGCCGCCGAAACCGGCCACTCCATGGACCGGATCATGGCCATCGCCGAGCGCGCCAACGACCGTACCCGTTCCTTCGGCGTGGCCTTCACCGGCTGCACCCTGCCGGGCGCCGACCACCCCCTGTTCTCCGTCCCCGCGGGCCGGATGGCCGTGGGCATGGGCATCCACGGCGAACCCGGCATCGGCGAGACGGACATCCCGACGGCGGACGAACTCGCCGAACTCCTCGTTTCCAAGCTCCTCACCGAAGTCCCCGAGGGCCTGGAGACCAAGGGCGCGCGCGTTGTCCCCATCCTCAACGGCCTGGGCAGCGTCAAGTACGAAGAGCTGTTCGTCGTCTACCGCCGCGTCGCCCAGCTCCTGGCCGGGGCCGGCCTGGAAGCCGTGGACCCGCAGGTGGGCGAACTCGTGACCAGCTTCGACATGGCCGGCACCTCCCTCACCCTCTTCTGGCTCGACGACGAACTCGAGACCCTCTGGAACGCACCTGCCGACGCCCCGGCCTTCCGCCGCGGCGCCGTGAGCGCGGCAGCGCTGGAGGCGTCCGACGGCGGCGAGCCTGCCGACGTCGAACTTTCCATTCCTGACGCAACGGAAGAGTCCCGCGCCGGCGCCGTCCGGGTCCTCGCCGCGCTGGGCGCCGCGAAGGCCGTGGTGGACGCCAACGCCGACGAGCTCGGCCGGATCGATGCCATCGCCGGCGACGGCGACCATGGCATCGGCATGGAACGCGGCGTCCGCGCCGCCGTCGAGGCAGCCGGCGACGCCGTCGCCCGCGGTGCCGGGGCCGCCACCACCCTGCACTTCGCCGCAGATGCCTGGGCCGACAGGGCCGGCGGCACCTCCGGCGCCCTCTGGGGCATGGCCCTGCGGGCCGTCGGTGACGCCGTGGGCGACACCGAAGCGCCCGACGCCGGGGCTGTCGCCGCCGGAGTGGCCGGCGCCGCGGCCGCGATCATGGACTTCGGCAAGGCCAAGCCCGGGGACAAGACCCTGGTGGACGTCCTGGTCCCGTTCCGCGACGCCCTGGCTGCCGGCGTCGGGGCGGGCAGGTCCCTCACCGACGCGTGGGGCGCCGCCGCCACCGTTGCGCAGCAGGCCGCCGAAGACACCGCCGCACTGCTGCCCCTGATGGGCCGCGCCCGCCCGCACGCGGAGAAGAGCCTCGGCACCCCGGACGCCGGAGCGGTGTCCATGGCCCTGATCGTCCGGGCCATTCACAACACCCTCACCGAACAGACAGCTATTAAGGAGAAAGCATGAGCGCCAAACTGCGCCTGGTCATCGGAGCCGACGACGCCGGATTCGAATACAAGGAAGCCCTGAAGGCTGACCTGGAGGCATCCGACCTGGTCGAATCCGTGACCGACGTCGGGGTGGATGCCACCAGCCACACCCCCTACCCGTCAGTGGCCATCGCCGCCGCCGAACTGATTGCCGCCGGCAAGGCCGACCGCGCCCTGCTGGTGTGCGGCACCGGGCTTGGCGTGGCCATCGCCGCGAACAAGGTCCCCGGCGTCCGCGCGGTCACCGCGCATGACAGTTTCTCGGTGGAACGCTCCGTGCTGAGCAACAACGCCCAGGTCCTCACCTTCGGCCAGCGCGTCGTCGGACTGGAACTGGCCCGCCGGCTCGCCCGCGAATGGCTCACCTACACCTTTGACGAGACCTCCGCATCGGCCGACAAGGTCACCCTGATTAAGGACTATGAAGGTGTCACTTCCTGCTAAGCACTCCGGCCCTCAGCGCGCCAGTTCAGTGATCGGCGTCAGCCTGAAGATGTACTTCGGCTACGAACGCACGCTCGAATACTGCCGCGAAGTTGCCACCATTGCGTTCGCGCACCCGGCAGTCCAGAGCGGCGACATCGAACTGTTCGTGCTGCCCACTCTGCCGGTACTTCCCGAAGCGGCCCGCATCCTCGGAACCGCAGGGGCAGCCGCCGGCGCCCAGGACATCTTCTGGGAAGACGAAGGGCCCTACACCGGCGAGGTCGGCGGCAAGACCGTTGCCGAACTCGGCGGCAAGTACGCAGAAGTGGGCCATGCCGAACGCCGCCGGATCTTCGGCGAGGACGACAGGATCATCGGGCTGAAGACCGCTGCGGCGTACCGCAACGGCCTGACCCCCGTCCTGTGCGTGGGCGAACTCGTGCAGGGCTCCGTGGAGGAGGCCGTCACCCTCTGCAGCAACGAGATCGACGCGGCCCTGGTTCGGGCCCAGTCCCTCGGACCCGCAGGCCGGACCATCGTGGCCTACGAGCCGCAGTGGGCCATCGGCGCACCCGAACCGGCCACCCCGCAGTACATCAGTGCCGTCATCGCCGGGCTGGATTCGCACCTGCGCTCCCTGCCCGGGCAGGCCGGGAGCCGGGTCATCTACGGCGGCAGCGCCGGTCCCGGCCTGATCAGCCAGCTCGACATGTCCGTCGCCGGGCTGTTCCTGGGCCGCTTCGCCCACGATCCGAAGGCGCTCAAGGCCATCCTGGACGAGGCCGCCGCACGGCTTGCCGCGAACAAGGTGGCCGCATGAGCCCCGTTGGCGAGGGTTCACGAATAGGCCTGAGCAGCTACGCGTTCTTCTGGCAGCTCTCGGACCAGGTCTCCGAGCCGCTCAGTATCCACCAGGCACTGGAGCGGACCGCGGCCCTGGGCGTGGAACTCTTCCAGATCTGCGACTACGCCCCGCTGGAATCCATGACCGAGACGGAACTCGAAGCCGTGCGGGCCACCGCGGACCGCCTGGGCGTCGCACTGGAACTGGGCACCAAGGGCATCCGCCCGGACCACCTGCGCAGGTTCCTGCACATCGCCGGGATCCTCGGTTCTCCCCTGCTGCGGACCATGTTCAACGTCCCGGGCCACACCCCGACGGCGGACGAGGCGGCAGCAATCCTCGCCGACGTCCTGCCGGAATTCCAGGCGGCCGGGGTGAAGATCGCGGTGGAAACCTACGAACAGGTCCCCACCTCACGGATCCTGGACGTCATCCGCCGCGTGGACAGCCCCTACCTGGGCATCTGCAGCGACCCGGCCAACACGGTCGCGGCGCTGGAGATGCCGCGTGAGGTGATTGACGCCGTCGCGCCTTACGTCCTCAACATGCACATCAAAGACTTTGCGTTCAGCCGCAAGGAGGGCTGGGTCGGGTTCACTTACTCCGGCGCGCCCCTCGGCGAAGGCCTTCTCGACTATGACTACATGGCCGGGAAGTTTCAGCCCAAAGAAAGAAACATCAACCAGATCGTCGAACACTGGCTGCCGTGGCAGGACTCCGAGGCGGAAACCATCCGCCTCGAAAACCAGTGGACCCAGCAAAGCATCGATTTCCTAAGGAGCAAGTGAAATGTCAGCAGAACAATTGACCGTCGCCGTCATCGGAGCCGGTGGCAAAATGGGGATGCGCGTTTCCCGGAACCTCCAGAAGAGCGCCCACACCGTCTTCTACAGCGAGAACTCCCCCGCAGGCCAAGACCGCGTCCGCACCGAAGGCCGCGAGCTCACCTCCACCGACGACGCCGTCAAGGGCGCCGACGTGGTGATCCTCGCCGTCCCCGACACCGTCCTGGGTGTTGTGTCCGAGGGCGTGGTCCCCCAGATGAAGGCCGGCGCGATCCTGCTCACCCTGGACCCGGCCGCGGCCTACGCCGGGCTGCTGGCCAAGCGCGACGACGTGGTCCAGGCCGTGGCGCACCCGTGCCACCCTTCCGTGTTCCTGGAGCGCACCACCAAGGAGGAATGGGCCGACACCTTCGGCGGCGAAGGCGCCCCGCAGAACGTGGTGGCCGCCATCGACGAGGACGCACCGGCCACGACCCGCGATTCGGCCGAGGCCGTCATCCGCACCATCTACGCCCCCGTCATCGACGTGCACTGGGTCACCGTGAAGCAGCTCGCCATCCTCGAACCCACCCTGGTGGAAACCGTTGCCTGCATGATCGGCACCCTGCTCAACGAGGCGCTGCACGAGACTGTGCACACCGCCGGCGTCCCGGAGGAAGCAGCCAAGGCCATGCTGTTCGGCCACGTGCAGATCGCCCTGACCAACGCCCTCCGCGGTTCCAACCCGTTCTCCGAGGCCTGCGAAATCGCCATCCAGTACGGCAAGGACACCATCATCAAGGACGACTGGAAGAAGATCTTCGATGACTCCGAACTGGACGGCGTCATTGCCAAGATGCTGAAGCTGGACGCCGTCAAGCGCTAGGCGATTTGGTCCCGCCAGGGGCAGCAGCCTCGCTCCCGGAAGGCTGAAAACAGGCTGTCCCGCAGGACTTCGGTGGACCCGAAATCCTGCGGGACAAATGCCTGACATCTTACGTTTTTTGACAACGCCGGTAGACTGGTCTGTGGCCAAACCGGCAATCAGTTTAGAGAAAGTCCTGCAATGAGCTCCGCCATCATGGAATCCCAGACCAACGTTCGGTCCATCCGCCTCACCTTTTCGACAGCCGAGGAGGTTCACGACGGCTTGGAGAGCGCCGTCCGGGAGCTCATCGAAGCCGCCGTCGAGGACGGGAACTGCGGTATCCGCGTTACCCGCCACGAGCCCGGCGCCTACACCGTGGCCCTGGACGACTCCGTGCCGTTCGGTGAGACCTACGAGGACATCGCCGCCTAACTACGGCGGCTTAAGTCCGACGGCTTACGTCCTGCGGACCTGGACGCCGTCGGATTTCATAAACAGCTGGTTTTCCGACGGGCTTGAAGGCACCAGCCAGAGCACGTTTCCACTTACGGAAATTTCTTCAACTTCACCTGCGGCCACCACATGCGCATGCTTGAGAATTTCCACCCGTTCGCCTGCTTTGAGGCTCCTCCAGTCGGAAACCGTGGCAGCAAATGCCATCCGCCTGGACAGAACCGTCCCCCGTGCTTTCATTGAACTTCTACCCCTTTGTATATGTTCGTTTGCCGCAACATCGTTGGTGTGGACTTCATCACTACATCTTTAGTTCTACTACAATTCCCGGGCCCCCGCCCGTTGTGTCGCGTAGTGTTTCGGGGGCGCCGGGAATTTGTCATTCCTGATGCACAATATTCACTTTTAGGCCAGAATTCCGACGGCGGATTCGGCTGCCGCACGGACCTCGCCGGACGCGACGAGCCGGTCTGCGGCCTCCAGTTCCGGCGACAGGAACCTGTCGGTGCCCGGACCGTCCACCACGTTGCGAAGTGCCGCGATGACCGCCGTGCCGGCCGGTCCCGGAGTCAGTTCCCCTCCGGACAGCTGGATCCGCATGTCGATGGCCCGTGCCGAGGTCACCAGCTCGATGGCCAGGACGCGGCGCAGGTTCTCCACGGCCTTCCTCAGCTTGCGCGCTGCGTGCCAGCCCATGGACACATGGTCCTCCTGCATGGCGGAGCTCGGGATGGAATCCACCGAGGCCGGTACGGCGAGCCGCTTGTTGTCCGAGACGAGCCCGGCCTGCGTGTACTGGGCGATCATCAGGCCGGAGTCCACCCCGGGATCCGCGGCCAGGAAGGCCGGCAGCCCGTGTGAACGCGCCGGGTCCAGCATGCGGTCCGTGCGGCGTTCCGCGATGGAGCTCAAATCCGCCACGGTGATCGCCAGGAAGTCCAGGACATACGCCACGGGAGCGCCGTGGAAATTGCCGTTGGAGCTGACCCGGCCGTCCGGCAGGACCACGGGGTTGTCGATGGCCGCGGCGAGTTCACGCGAGGCGACGAGCGCCGCGTGGTCCACCGTGTCGCGGACGGCACCGGCCACCTGGGGTGCGCAGCGCAGTGAATACGCGTCCTGCACCTTGGTGTCGTTGATGCGGTGCGACGCCACGATCGGGGAATTGGACAGTACCCGCAGCATGTTGTCCGCAGACGCCGCCTGGCCCGGGTGCGGACGGAGCGCGGCGTGCAGCTCGGGCAGGAACACCTGGTCCGTGCCGAGCAGCGCCTCGACGCTGAGCGCGGCGGTGATGTCCGCCGTCGTGAGCAGCTGGCGGATGTCCGCGATGGCCATCAGCAGCATGCCCAGCATGCCCTCAGTGCCGTTGACGAGCGCCAGTCCTTCCTTCTCCGCGAGCGTGACGGGTTCGATCCCGTATGCAGCGAGGAGCTCGGCGACGGTGCGGCCGCCCTTGGCGCCATACAGCTCACCGTCGGGGCCGGTGGCTTCACCCTCGCCCATCAGGACCAGGGCGCAATGGGACAGCGGGGCGAGGTCGCCGGAGCAGCCGAGCGAGCCGAATTCGCGGACCACCGGCGTGATGCCGGCGTTGAGCACGTCCACCATGGTCTGCAGGACGACGGGCCGGACGCCGGTGCGGCCGGAGGCGAGGGTCTTGGCGCGCAGGAACATGATGCAGCGGACCACTTCACGCTCCACGGCCGGGCCCATTCCGGCGGCGTGGCTGCGGATCAGTGACTTCTGCAGCTGGGTGCGCAGCTCGTTGGGGATGTGCCGGTTGGCCAGGGCCCCGAAGCCGGTGGAGATGCCGTAGGCGGGAACCGCACTGTGTGCGAGGTCGTCAATGTGGGCGCGGACCTTTGCAACCGTGTCCAGCGCTTCCTGGGAGATGGTCACCTTTGCGTCGTGGCGGGCGACGGCGACGACATCCTCGGGTGTCACACCGCTGGAGCCGAGGGTGACGGTGAGCGGTGCTTGGGTTATTACAGTCACTTTGCAGTTCCTTCGTTCATCGGGATGCGGACGCCGCGTTCTTTGGCGACGTCGAGGGCGCGGTCGTAGCCGGCGTCGGCGTGGCGGATGACGCCCATGCCGGGGTCGTTGGTGAGGAGGCGTTCGAGTTTTTCGGCGGCGAGGTCGGTGCCGTCGGCGACGGAGACCTGGCCGGCGTGGATGGAGCGGCCGATGCCGACGCCGCCGCCGTGGTGGATCGAGACCCAGGTCGCGCCGGAGGCGGTGTTGAGCAGGGCGTTCAACAGCGGCCAGTCGGCGATCGCGTCGGAGCCGTCGGCCATGGCTTCGGTCTCCCGGTACGGGGAGGCGACGGAGCCGGAGTCGAGGTGGTCCCGGCCGATCACGATGGGGGCCTTGACTTTGCCTTCCTTGACGAGCTGGTTGAAGAGCAGCCCGGCTTTGGCGCGTTCGCCGTAGCCGAGCCAGCAGATGCGGGCCGGCAGGCCTTCGAACTCGACCCGTTCCTGGGCGGCGTCGATCCAGCGGTGCAGGTGCTTGTTCTCCGGGAACAGTTCCTTGATCGCCGTATCGGTGACGGCGATGTCCTCGGGGTCCCCGGAGAGCGCGACCCAGCGGAACGGGCCCAGGCCCTCGCAGAACAGCGGGCGGATGTAGGCCGGGACGAAGCCGGGGAACTCGAACGCGCGGTTGTAGCCGCCCGTGCGGGCCTCGTCCCGGATGGAGTTCCCGTAGTCGAAGACCTCGGCACCGGCGTCCTGGAACTCGACCATGGCCTGGACCTGGCGCGCCATCGAGGCCTGGGCCTTCTTGGTGAACCCTTCGGGGTCCGCGGCGGCCTCGGTGTGCCATTCCTCCACCGTGATGCCTTCGGGCAGGTAGGACAGGGGGTCGTGCGCACTGGTCTGGTCCGTGACGATGTCCACGGTGAGCTCGCCGGCGTTGTGGCGGCGCAGGATCTCGGGGAAGACCTCCGCGGCGTTGCCGACGTAGCCGACGGACCAGCCGCGGCGCTCTTCCTTGGCCTTGAGGACCTTGGCGATGGCGGTGTCGAGGTCGGTTTCGACCTCGTCGAGGTAGCGTTTGCCGGCGCGGCGGCGCAGGCGGGTCTCGTCGACGTCGACAATCAGGCAGGCGCCGTCGTTCAGCGTGACGGCGAGCGGCTGGGCGCCGCCCATGCCGCCGCAGCCGCCGGTGAGGGTCAGGGTGCCGGCGAGGGTGCCGTTCTCGTCCCCGGTGAGTTTGCGGGCGATCGCGGCGAAGGTTTCGAACGTGCCCTGCAGGATGCCCTGGGTGCCGATATAGATCCAGGACCCGGCGGTCATCTGCCCGTACATCATCAGGCCCTCGGCCTCGAGCCGGCGGAACTCGGGCCAGTTCGCCCAGTCCCCGACCAGGTTCGAGTTCGCCAGCAGCACCCGCGGCGCCCACTCATTGGTCCGGAACACACCCACGGGCTTGCCGGACTGGACCAGCAGGGTCTCGTCCTTCTCCATGGTTTCCAGAGTGCGGGTGATCGCGTCAAACGCGGCCCAGGACCGGACGGCGCGGCCGGTGCCGCCGTAGACCACCAGGTCATCGGGGCGTTCGGCGACCTCGGGATCGAGGTTGTTCATCAGCATCCGCAGCGGGGCTTCGGTCTGCCAGGACTTGGCGGTGAGCTCGGTACCGCGGGCTGCTTTGACCGGGCGGGCACCGGTGGTGAAATCGGCGGGTGCCATGAGGGGCTCCTTCGTGTGCTTGGTGATTGGTGATGGTGGTTCGGGCGGAATGAGGTTCTGTATCCACTAAAGCCTGTCCGGACGGACGGAAACAGGGCCTTCCGGCGAGTGCTGTCCGGGATTCCAGACGCGCCCGGCCTCCCCCAACTAAGTAGCAGCAGGTGTCGTTTTGGGCGCTCAAAACGACCCCTGCTGCTACCTAGTTGGGCCGGGGAGTTACTGGGCGGGGCGGCCGTGGATGCGCACGGAGAGTTCGTCGGCCACTTTCCGGATGCGGGCTGCGAGGGCGGGCCACTGGTCCGCCGGGAGCTTGTCCTCGAGGAAGGTCACGGCGACCGCCGCCGTCGGCCATCCGACGTGGTCCGTCACCGCGGCTGCGATCGAGCCGAAGCCGGGGGTTACCTCGCCGTGTTCGGTGGCGTAGCCGCGCTGCCGGACCTGGTCCAGGTGCGAGGACAGCGCCGAGTACTTCATGATGGCGCCTTCCACCTCATGCCGGGCCGTGAAGGCGGCGGCGTTCGGGTACAGCGCGCGGACCTGCGACTTGGGCAGCGCCGCGAGGATGGCCCGCCCGCTGGCGGTGAGGTGGCTGGGCAGCCGGACGCCGACGTCGGTCACCAGGGACGGCCGGTTCTTGGCGCGCTCCTCCACGATGTACAGCACGTCACGGCCATGGAGCACCGCGAGGTGCGCGCTTTCACCGATAACGTCCACCAGCGAGGCGAGCATCGGCCGGCCAATCCTGGACAGCGGCTCCTGGCGCGAATAGGCGGAGCTGAGTTCGAAGGCACTGATGCCCAGCCCGTAGCGCTGCTCCTCATGCAGGTGCATCACGAAGCCGTTTGCTTCCATGACCCCCAGCAGGTGATAGACACTTGATCGCGGCAGGCCCAGCGCAGTGGCAATGTTCGACGCCGCCATGGGCCCGCGCTTGGAGGCCAGCAGTTTGAGGATGCGCAGGGTGTTTTCTGCCGCCGGAACTTTCGACGTCACCTTTGTTGCCGTCCTTGATACCGCCCGAACGGGCGCCTCGACATCGGCCATGCTGTCCTCCATCGTTCGCGGGCGGACCCTTCGACTGATGATGGGCAGGTGTCCGGTATCCCGTACTTAAGCGTGCGCCCTCGCCGGGTGCCCCGACACGCCATCGAACCACATAGCCGTCCGGGATACCAGACCTTCGCCCAGGGGAGGCGCGGCCGGTGCTTCGATGGAGGTCACGGACCGTTGCCGCCGCCGTGGCAGCCAGCGCATAAGGGTGGGGAACGCAGCTATGACCAAACCGTTGGCAGGAAAAGTCGCCCTCGTCGCCGGGGCCACCCGCGGAGCAGGACGCGGCACCGCCGTCGCGCTCGGCGAAGCCGGGGCCGCCGTGTACTGCACCGGCCGCAGCACGCAGGGCCAGCGGTCCGATTACGGCCGGCCGGAGACCATCGAGGACACTGCCGTGCAGGTCACGGCCGCCGGCGGGGCGGGCATCGCCGTCGGCGTGGACCACCTGGATCCGGCGGCGGTGGAGTCGCTCGTGCAGCGGATCGACGACGAACAGGGACGCCTGGACATCCTGGTGAACGACATCTGGGGCGGGGAAAACCTCATCGAATGGGACACTCCGGTGTGGTCGCACAACCTGGGCTCCGGCCTGCGGATGCTGCATACCGCTGTCGATACGCACCTGATCACCAGCCACTTCGCGCTGCCGCTGCTGATCCGGAACCCCGGCGGCCTGGTGGTGGAAATGACCGACGGCACCCGCGAATACAACGCGGACCATTACCGGGTCTCGACGTTCTACGACCAGGCCAAGAACGCAGTGCTGCGGCTTGCCTTTAGCCAGGCGGAGGAACTGAAGCCGTTTGGCTGCACCGCGGTGGCGCTGACGCCGGGCTGGATGCGCTCCGAAATGATGCTGGAGCATTTCGGCGTCACGGAGGCCAACTGGCCGGACGCCGCGGCAACGCAGCCCCACTTCGCCGCGATCTCCGAGAGCCCGCGCTTTGTGGGCCGCGCCGTGGCGGCCCTGGCGGCTGACCCGGACGTGAACCGGCGCACCGGCGGCTCCTTCTCCTCCGGCGGCCTGGCGCTCGAGTACGGCTTCACCGACACCGACGGCTCGCGGCCGGACTGCTGGCGTTATCTGGTAGAAGTCCAAGAGGCCGGACGCCCGGCTGACGCCACCGGCTACCGCTGAGGCTCCGTCACGCCGCTGCCCGTGCGGGCGCGGCGCAATCCTGGGAGTCCTCGCGGGCCTCGGCGGTCAGCAAGAGCCATAGGTCAGCAAATGGGTCTTCGGGCACTGCGTCGTCGTGGGGTTGGCGTGGCAAGTCCCACTCCGGCAATGGGTCGTCGGGCAGCAGATTTTCGAGAACTGCCAAGTCACGGCCTCGATCCCGGTTAGGCGGCGAGTCTTCGGGACTCGCAGTGTCAAAGCTATTGGCCATGGCCAGGAGCGCGGCTGGCCACCGTGGCGGTTCCCAGTCGGGTTGTTCGCTGGGATAGCGGCGTCCGGTAGGAGAGGTCCAGCCGGGCGGTTCATGGGCGTTGGCGCCGGTTGGTGTCCATGCGGTGGCGTGTCTGAGCCGGTGGTGCTTGGGGCACGGTTGGCCGAGGTTGCTGATCCCGGTGGTCCCGCCGCAGGCCCAGGCGAGGAGGTGGTCGGCGTCGTTGTCCAGGGACTGGTTGTTACAGCCGGGGAACGGGCATTTCCCGTCCCTGAGACGCAACCATTGCCGCAGTGTTTTGGGAATACGGTAGCTTGTCCTGCCGATCTCCAGCGGAACACCATCCCGCGGGTCAATCAGCACCCGCAGGAACGACGACGCACCGTCGGCCACCAGGGCACGGCCCACGGACGGCGGCACCGGCCCGTACCCGTCCAACATGGCCGGTTCCTCGGTCAGACCCAGCAGCGAGAACACCGGAACGGTAATGAGGACCTGCGCTGCCGGTGCGGGAATCCCACTCAACGGCACAAGACCGTCCCGGTCCACGCCGCCGCCGGCAACACCATTCGCGGTGCCCGCCGGGGTTCGTTCACGGCCTGCAGTGAGGAGCCAGGTCGCGGTGATGTCGGCGCGGAGCTGGGTAAGGGTCCTGGCCTCGTCCGCGCCTTGGAGGGCCCTTGCGGCGGCGGTGGCACGGTTCCAGATCCCGGCGGCCTGGCCGGCGGGCAGATAGGCGGAAAGCCAGGCCATGCCATCGCGGTCCGGGGTGAACTCCACCCGCCGGTCGGCAGCGCTGCGGGCGTGGCGTTTTTCGATACTGACCGGGTGGTGCCGTTCCCGCCAGGTACGGGCCTTCGCCCGGAACCGTCCGGGGACGAGGTCCCCTGCCTGGCAGCCGCGCGCCGGAGTGGGTGCGGCCGGATCCAGGAAATGCGCCTCCAAAGCCGCAGCCCCTGCCTTGTCGAGGTTCATGGTCTCGTCGACCATCACCCGGGCATGCTGCCACGTGATGTCCCCGGCCTGCAGCGCGGACAACGTCAGCGGCAGGGTAGTGATCAGTGTGTGCGCTTCGGCCAGGAAGGCACCGGCACTGCGTTCGCTGACCGTCAGGACACACGCGACTTCGGCGGTCATGGCCATGTCCTGGGCGGTCCGTTCCTGCGGGGACACAGCAGGCGCCGCCATCGCCGCGGCGGCATCGGCGTACCCGGCGGCCAGACGCACCTTCAGGGCAGCCATTCCGGCTTCCACCCGAGCGAGCCGGGCCAGCCCGTCCAAACACGCATCCGCCTGGTCCCGCGCAGGATCAGCCCCCTCCGGGCCCGGACCATCAGAACCGCTGCGGAGCCCACCAGCCAGCGCCGCGACAGAAGCCTCCACGGCTTCCAACGCCCCCACCACGGCTCTGCTTTCCATACCCACAGCATCCCAGGAGGCACCGACATTATTGATCGCCATTTATCGCCCCGACGCCGGGGCCGCAACTGTCCGTTCGCGCAAGGACTCCGGAACCGAACAGTCTGGAATGAAAGACACCAAGAGCCCGTGAGTCTGATCACAGCCGCCCCGAACATGGTCTGCTGGATAGCGATCCCCCTCCCAATGACGAGAAGGTATTCGCATGCAACAAGCCCAGACAGAAGCCAAAACGGTGGCGCCCGAAAACAGCACCAGCGCCGGCGGCACGGTCCGCGCCGCCGCGGGCGCCGCCGTCGACACCGTCCTGAACCGCGGACTCAATGTCCGGCACATCCGCTTCATGGCGCTCGGCTCGGCCATCGGCACGGGGCTGTTCTATGGATCGGCCTCCGCCATCCAGAAGGCCGGCCCGGCGGTACTCCTCGCGTACATGATCGGCGGCGCGGCCGTGTTCATGGTGATGCGGGCACTCGGCGAGATGGCCGTACGGCACCCCGTTTCCGGTTCCTTTGGCCAGTACGCCAGCCGCTACCTCGGCCCGCTTGCCGGCTTCGTGACCGGCTGGACGTATGTCTTCGAGATGGCGATCGTCGCCATCGCCGACGTCACCGCCTTCAGCATCTATATGGGGTTCTGGTTCCCGGAAGTGGAGCGGTGGATCTGGGTCCTGGCCATCATCTTCTTCCTGGCGGCCCTGAACCTGCTCAGCGTCAAGGTCTTCGGCGAGCTGGAGTTCTGGTTCTCGCTGATCAAGGTGGTGGCCATCATCGCCATGATCGCCGGCGGCGCCGCCATCATCATCTTCGGCTTCCAGGCAGGCGGTACAACGGTGGCCCCCGGTATCGGCAACCTCGTGGAGCACGGGGGCATGTTCCCCAACGGCTTCGAAGGACTCCTGGCGTCGTTCGCCGTCGTGATGTTCGCCTTTGGCGGGATAGAGACCATCGGCGTCACTGCCGGCGAAGCGGCCGATCCCAAGAAGGTCATTCCCAAGGCAGTCAACACCGTGCCCGTGCGCGTGCTGCTGTTTTACGTTCTGACCCTGGCCGTACTGATGAGCCTGTTCCCGTGGAACGAAGTCGGCACCAACGGCAGCCCGTTCGTCCAGATCTTCAGCGGCCTCGGCATTCCGGCCGCCCCGCACATCCTCAACGCAGTGGTGATTACCGCGGCCCTGTCCGCCATCAACAGCGACATCTTCGGTGCCGGACGCATCCTCTTCGGGCTGGCCCGGCAGGGCCACGCCCCCGCCAGCTTCGGCAAGGTCTCCCGCCACGGAGTCCCGTGGATGACCGTAGTGATGATGGCAGTCGTCCTGTTGGTGGGCGTGGTCCTGAATGCAGTGATGCCAAAGGACGTGTTCCTGCTGATCGCCTCGATCGCCACCTTCGCCACCGTCTGGGTGTGGGTCATGATCCTGGCGTCCCATGTGGCAATGAAGCGGGAGATTGCACGTAAGGGCCTGCCGGCGTCGGAATTCCCGTCGCCCTGGTGGCCGGCGGCATCCATCCTGACCATCGCGTTCATGGCCATGGTGATCGTCATCCTGGGCGCCTTTGAAGACTCCCGGGTTGCACTCTACGTGGGCGCCGTGTGGCTTGGAGTGCTCGTGCTGGCATACCGGCTGTGGGTCCGCGGCCACGGCCGTTCCCGCGCGGAACTGGTGGATGAGACGGCGTCGATCCCCGTGGTGGAAGCCCGCCGCTGACACGCGCCGGGCCGCAACACCTGATGGGTCACCCCGACGGAAGCCAGTCGACGTGCGAATCGTAGTCATACACACGGCACACCCGCCGGTCAGTCTGGGCCGGGCCGTCCGCGGGCTGTGTGGTGACGGAGAGTTCGACGTCGTAGGACTCCAGGCCGGGACCCGCCGTTGACCGGTGCGGGGTTCCGGCATACTCCACGGAAACCAGCGAGTAGGGCCGCGGTACAACAGGTCCGCTGACGATCCCGGAATTGGCCGCGTCGCTCTGCAGGCGGCGGCTGCAGCTGTCCGTCACGCGCTGGACTGCCCGGGCGTCGGGGGCGGCGCCGGCCGGTTCGCCCGCGGGCGGCTGCCCGGACGACGGCGGTGCAACGGGCGGTGCGGCAACGGACGACGGCGGCTGGCCGCCCGGCGGTTGGCCCGCCGTCGGGGTGGCGGCCGGATCCGGAGCGGTCGCCGCGGGGTCCGCCGTAGCCGGCGCCGGGGAGCCCGACACCTGGCCCTGCGGCGCCTCACCGTTCGACTCCTGAGCATTGGAAGGCGCCGGGGAGCCCGGCGCGGCAGCAACCGGCGACTGACCAGCTGGCGCCTCAGCAGTTGTCGCTCGAGCTGCGGGCGGGGTGAGTTGAGCTGCACCGCCCGCCGCCGTCCCGGCTCCGCCGGGGATCTGGGCCAGGCCCACCACAACGGCCACCATGGCAACGGTGGCAGCAGCAACTCCCACCTGCCCGGGAATCTGCCTGCCGGATGAATTTTTTCGCACAGCCGCCCCTCACGACGTCGCGGGCCGTAGTCCCCGAGCCTAGGGCCGCTGCGGCGTGCCCGCACGCGTGCGCCCTACCTGTCTTTGCGGGCAGTCACTCAGGCCGCTGCCCGGTTGCCACCTGCCCTGCCGTCACGAAACGGGCCAAGTAGTCGGGCAAAAATTTCGAGTGTCGTACGGTACAGAAGGGGTAGGAGTTACGCGTGCGACGCGTGGGGTTTGGCTTTTACGGTGGTCAGCAGGCGCAGACCGGACGATTTGAACGCCTTGCCGCAAAATCCGGACCGCCTGCGAGTCCTGCTGGTCCAGGCACTGCAAAGGAGTGGTTTCGATGAAGGATCTTCGAGTTTCCCGGCCCGCCCTCCCCCGCGACAGGCGCCGCCTGATCTGCTGGCTCAACGACGCGGCCGAGAAGGTGCGCACGGCCTCGGTGCCGTTCAAGATCGGGGACGTTGTCCTCGGCGATGACCCCTTCAACGGCCGCCGGCTCGGCGTGGTGGCCGTGATCCGCGGTACGTCGCTTGGCCTGCGGACGGCGGCCGACGCCCACCCCGACCTGGTTCCCGAGTTCGTCTACTACGACTACCGCCAAGTGAGGCGGCCGGACTAGCATCCGATCCGACGGACCGGCGGCGCTAGAATCAGGCATGGTTCCACTGAGCAATCTGCTGACGTTTGCCCTGGCCGCGGCCGTTCTGATCGCCGTTCCCGGGCCCAGCGTGCTGTTTGTGATCGGGCGCAGCCTGGCCCTGGGCCGCAAGGGCGGCCTGCTGAGCGTCCTGGGAAACGCGCTCGGAATGATTCCCCAGATCGTTGCGGTGGCGCTCGGCGTCGGGGTTGCGCTGGCGCAGTCCGTGCTGCTCTTCACGATCGTAAAGTTCGCCGGCGCCGCGTACCTTGTGTTCCTCGGCATCCAGGCCATCAGGCACCGAGGGAGAAGCACGACGGCGGCCGATCCTTCGCGTTCCGCCTCCACTTTCCGGGTTCTCCGGGAAGGCTTCATTGTGGGTGCCACCAACCCGAAGTCACTGGTGTTTTTCGTGGCCGTGCTGCCGCAGTTCGTGGAATACACCTCCGGTGCCATCCCGCTGCAGCTGGCCATCCTGGGGGCCGTTTTCCTGCTGATCGCCCTGGTCTCCGACAGCATCTGGGCCCTCGTGGCAGGCACAGCCCGCCAGTGGTTCGCCCGCTCCCCCAGGCGCATCTCGACGCTGAGCACAACCGGCGGCGCCATGATGATCGCCCTGGGCGGCACCCTCGCTTTGACGGGCACCAAGAACTGACTCGGGACGCGCCCATCCCCGATTCAAGGGGGTGCCCTGCTTCAGCCGCCGGTTTTCAGCAGGTCGTTCATGTCGAACAGCCCTTCAAGGGGGGCCGCCGTGTCCGTCAATGGCGCGTCGGATCGGCCACCGCAGTTCTCGGCTGATTTCGAGTACTGCGCCTGGCCGCCGTCCAGGACAATGACCTTTGAGGCGGAGCCGCCCGTGCAGCCTGGCTTTGGTGCGGCAATATCCTGGGAACGCCCAGGCAGGGTGCCCGCCAAGTCAATGACCTTTGCCCATGTTTCGGCAGGCATTGCGGCTGTTTCCTGTCGCAGCACGTCGCCGTAGGAATCCACGGTGATACTGGCTTCCGTCGCCGATGCCTTGATGACGTAGCTGCGGTGGTACCGAGGCGGGACGGAACTGTCGCGGAAACTGTACTCCACCGTGGTTTCCGCAGGACTCAGTTGAAGATTTGCGGGTGCTGCGCAGGCGGCGGCCGGTCCGATACAGACCGCGGCAATGACAGTGAACGTGATGCGGCGACGCATGAATCCCCCTTTGGCGGCCGAACGTGTCATTAGCTTAGCGGGCGCGGACGGGGGCCCGGGCCGCCCGCCACTGCCTCGGTCAGTGTCGCCCTGAACGACGGGAATGTGGTCCTCTCCGACCTTCTCCCGCGAGCTCCGGTCAGCGCGCCGACCAGCCGCCGTCCATGGTGTAGCTGGCGCCGGTGACCATGCCGGCGTCGTTCGAGGCGAGCCAGGCGACCAGCGAGGCGACTTCCCCCGGCTCCACCAGCCGCTTGATGGCGGACTCGGTGAGCATGATCTGGGCCAGGACCTCGGACTCGGGGATGCCGTGGACCCTGGCCTGGTCTGCAATCTGCGCCTCGACCAGCGGTGTGCGGACGTAGCCGGGGTTGATGCAGTTGGACGTGACCCCGTGCTCCCCGCCCTCAAGCGCCGTCACCTTGCTCAGCCCTTCCAGGCCGTGCTTGGCGGAAACATACGCGCTTTTGAACGGGGAGGCACGGATTCCGTGCACCGAGGACAGGTTGATGATGCGGCCGAACCCGTTGGCATACATGTGGGGCAATGCCGCCCGGACCAGCAGGAACGGGGCCTCGAGCATCAGGGTGAGGATGCGCCTGAAGTCGGCGGGGTCGAAGTCCTGGATGGGGCTGATGCGCTGGATCCCGGCGTTGTTGACCAGGATGTCGCAGTCCAGGCTGAGGGTTCCCAATGCCTCGACGTCCAGCAGGTCCACGGCCCAGGCGGTGCCGCCGACTTCATCGGCCAGGGCGGTGGCGCCGGCTTCGTCGATATCCGCCACCACCACCTTCGCGCCCCGTGCCGCCAATGCACGGACGCTCGCAGCGCCGATCCCGCTGGCGCCGCCCGTGACGAGGGCCTTGCGGCCGTTCAGAGAGTTTTCCATAATTCCAGCCCTACATTCCAGAAATTCGATAGTCCAGCAAGAATCAGTCCAGTGCCCTCAGCCGGGAGCCGGTTGGTTTAGCGGACGCCCGCGCCCACCAGGCCTTCGCGCTCGGCATCGGCCCGGTCCACGTCCTCGAGGGCGATGCCCTTGGTTTCCTTGAGGCTCAACACTGCCACCGTGGTGATGGCACACGCCACTACCAGGTAGATAGCGGTGGGCATCCATGATCCGGTGTCCTTGAGCCACTGGGTGGCCAGGAGCGGCGCCAGCGAGCCGGCGAAGATCGAGGTGACCTGCGAGCCCAGCGACACACCGGCGTAGCGCATCCTGGTGGGGAAGAGCTCAGCCATGATGGCCGGCTGGCCGGCGTACATAAACGCGTGCAGGCACAGGCCAATGGTCACTGCGAGGACGATGACCACGGCGTTCTTCGTATCGAACATGGGGAAGGCGAAGAATGGCCAGGTTGCACCGGTGACGGCGCCGATGAGGTACACGGGCTTCCGGCCCCAGCTGTCCACCAGCCGCCCCACCTGCGGAATGACCAGGAAGTGGATGACGTGGGCGATCAGCAGCGCCAGCAGGAGCGAGGACGTGTCGTACTTGTGGACGCTTTTGAGGTAAACGATCGCGAAGCTGACTACGAGGTAGTACATGATGTTTTCGGCGAACCGGAGGCCCATGGCCTGCAGGATGCCCTTGGGGTACTTGCGGATGACCTCGAAGACGCCGTAACTGACGGCCTGCTCCTGCTCCAGCTGCGCCTTCGCTTCCAGGAAGATGGGCGACTCGGAGACGTTGGTGCGGATGTAGTAACCGACGAATACGATCACGGCGGAGAGCCAGAATGCCACGCGCCAGCCCCAGCTGAGGAAGTCGGCGCTGCTCAGGACGTTGGACATGATGAACAGGACCAGGGTGGCCAGCAGGTTGCCCACCGGGACCGCGGACTGGGGCCAGCTGGACCAGAAGCCGCGGGACTTGTTGGGGCTGTGTTCCGCGACAAGCAGCACGGCGCCGCCCCATTCACCGCCCAGCGCGAATCCCTGGATGAAGCGCAGGAACACCAGCAGTGCCGGTGCGAGGTAGCCGATGTCGGCGAAGCCGGGCAGGCAGCCCATCAGGAAGGTGGACACGCCGATGATCACGATGGTGAGCTGCAGCGTGGGCTTGCGGCCGAGCTTGTCGCCGATCTGGCCGAAGACGATACCGCCGAGCGGGCGGGCCACGAAGCCCACGGCGTAGGTGATGAAGGCCTGGATGATGCCGTCCAGCTCATTGCCGGTGGCGGGGAAGAAGTACTTTCCGAACACCAGGGTTGCAGCGGTGGCGTAGAGGAAGAATTCGTACCATTCCACTACGGTGCCAACCATGGAGGCGGCGACGATTTTCTTGAGGCCGGCGCCCTTTGGGGCGGAAGCGGCGGGTGTTGCCGAGCGTTGTTCTACGCTCATCTTGGTTCTCCTTAGTGTCCACGTCGACACGTGCTGTGATCCACAGCACTGAATGGGGCTCAAATGAGTATTGCCGCACAAACTTTGAGTTTCAATGGCCAAACGGGCACCCCTTGTGTGCAAAATTGCAGATATGGATACTAATCCCGATGACCTGCTGGTCCTGCTGGCTGTCTCGCGGTCAGCCAAATTCACGACGGCGGCGCAGGCCCTCGGCCTGAACCACACCACGGTGTCGCGCCGGATAGCTGCCCTGGAGAAGACCCTGGGCGGACGCGTCCTCTCCCGGGCGGCCGGCGGCTGGGAGCTGACGGAACTCGGGGCGGAGGCCGTGCTGGTGGCCGAGCAGGTGGAAAATGCAGTGCGCCGCCTCGGCCAGCCGGGCCGGGCACCGGATCCCATCACGGGCGTGGTCCGCATGACAGCCACGGACGGCTTCAGCGCCTACGTCGCCGCGCCCGCCGTCGCACGGCTGCGGCGCAAGCATCCCGGACTCAGCGTGGAGATCGTGACCGTCACACGGCGGGCCCTGCAGCAGCGGTCCGGCCTGGACATCGAGGTGGTGGTGGGCGAGCCCCAGGTGCACCGCGCCGAGGCCTTCAAATTGGGCGAATACGTGCTGGGCATGTATGCATCCCAGGACTATCTGGCCGAAAACGGGACCCCTGCCACGGTGGAGGAACTGACGGAACATCCGCTGGTGTATTTCGTGGATTCCATGCTCCAGGTGGATGACCTCGATGCCCCGCGCCGGCTTGTCCCCGCCATGAAGGACGGCCTGAGTTCCACCAACGTGTTTGTCCACGTGGAGGCGACGCGCGCCGGCGCAGGCATCGGCTTCCTGCCGTGCTTCATGGCAGATCTGCACCAGGACCTGGTCCGGCTGCTTCCGGACGCATTCTCCGAGCGGCTCCCCTACTGGATGGTCCTGCGTCCGGACTCCATGCGGAGGCCGGCCGTTGCGGCGGTGGTGCAGGCACTTCGCGACCAGACCGTGGAGCACCGAGAGGCCCTCCTGGGCCGGGGCTGACGTTCAGCGGCCGGGCGGTATATATTCGGACGGCCATACGGCGTAGTGTCAGAGGTAGGAGATGTCGGAGACCCTTCGCTGGTGTGAGCGCGTCGAATCTGTGTGCGTCCACCATCACGGCTGCGGACGATCGATAGTCCGCGGTCCCCCGCCCCGTTCCATGGGACCGGGCATTGAAGGATCGAGGCGGTCATGGATCCCGGCACCGGCAGCGCCCCGCCCCCCGAACAATTGCAGGACCTGTTGCTGGAAAGCCCGGGTTTCACGGAGTTCCTTCTGGGGCTGACCACCATCACTGCCTCCCGCCTGGGCGGGCGCGACCCGATGCTGTGCGCCATCACCGTTGAGCGGAACGGCACTCCGGCTACCGTGGCCAGCAGCGGCGAGGATGCGCGGCGGATGGACGAGAAGCAGTACGACTTCGACGACGGCCCGTGCCTGACGGCCCTCCGGCAGCAGCACACCGTGCTTGTCCAGGACCTGGGAAGGGACAGCCGGTGGTACCGCTACGCGGCGGCCGTATCGGGAGAAGCGATCCGCTCCGTCCTGGCCGTTCCCATCGGAACCGACCACGGGGCGGCCGCGGCCCTGAACTGTTACGCCCATGATGTCAACGCGTTCGACGCCGCCACCATCGCCTCCGTCGAGGAGCACGCGGACTCCATTTCCCGGATCCTCCGCCTGGCATTGCGCCTCCATCCGCCGGAGAACTATCCCGAGCACCTCCGGTCTGCCCTCAAATCGAGGGCGGTCATCGACGCAGCCGTTTCGCTGATCATGGTCCAGAACCGCTGCAGCAGGGATCAGGCGATGGAGCTCCTGCACCTGGCGGCACGTGTCACTGACACCAGGGTTCGCACCATTGCCACGGATATTTTGTCCGGCGCCGAACTTCCCGGCGGTGGAGTCCGGCCAGAGTGAAGAAACCCCCGCGCGAGTCCTGGGGACTCAAGCGCGGGGGCCTCTTTGCCCTCCGGTCTTGGGGGAAAGCGGAGAGCTTCCATAAACTTACAGCCGGCGCGGGGCCCACAGGGACAAAAGTGGCCCCGAAGGCACATTCTTGAGGCAACTTTGTTCCTGCCGGCACTTTTGTTGCGGCGGCCTTGCGCAATTATTGCGGGTCAGGGCGGGCTGGCTGGTCCCCGGAAGCGGAATCCGGTGGCGCCGGGTCATGGCGGACGGGCGCGCCCGCAGCAAAGGCGCGCACCTTGGCGTCATCCCAGATATGGGCGGGGACACCGCCGCCCAGGAGCCTGCGGGCCAGCCGGGGATCGTCGTCGAACGGCTGGTCGCTGCCGGCCATCACCATGTTGCCGTAGCGCCGGCCCTTGAGCATCGCGGGGTCGGCGATGATCAGTGTGTGTTCGAACGTGGCCGCGATGCCGGCGGCGTCCTCGCGGGCATTTTTCAGGTCCGGGGCATCGCCGGAGTTCACCACATAGATGCCGCCGGGTGCCAGCACGCGCCTGGCATGCTCATTGAATTCCGCGGTGGTCAGCGGCCGGGGCGTCAGTGCGCCGGCAAACACGTCGCGGATGATCAGGTCGCGGGTCTGCGGGGTCAGGGACTCGGTGACCTCGCGCGCTTCCCCCACGCGCAACCGCAGCAGCGGCGCCTTGGGCAGATCGAACCAGCCGCGGACGTACTCGGCGAGCTTGCCGTCCAGTTCCACCACCACCTGGCGCGCCTCCGGGTAGGCGGTGTGGAAATAGCGGGCCAGCGAGCATGCTCCGCCGCCAAGGTGCAGGGCGCGCAGCTTGGGCCTGGCCTCCCGCGGCCACCGCGATTCCACCAGCGCGGACATCCACCGCATGTACTCGAAGTCCAGGAAGAGCGGGTCCGCCAGGTCGATGTGCGAGCTCATCACGCCGTTGATGCGCAGGAGCCAGCCATTCGAATTGTCCTGGTCCGCGATCAGCTCGCAGTCCCCGGTGTCGATGTAGTAAACGCCCTCAACCGGCCCGTCAGGGCGGGTTCCCTTCGGCACTTCCACCACTCCCGGCGTCGAACGTTCAGCGTTCCTGCCGGCCGCCCGGCCCTTACGCGCCACTTAGCCAGCCACCGTATTGCTCATGCCTCAACCCTAGTTGACCGGCACCCGCAGCCGGCCCGCAGGTGACAGGAGACCGTTAGCTTGCTTGTCAACCAACGGCCACTGGCGCTAAACCGGAACCAGGAGGCTCGGGCACGCCATCGGCCAGAGGGTATGCCGGTGACTTCCTGCCTCTTGGAGGCTCTAGGAAGGGTGGCCCGGCATGCGGGTAGCAATCGTTGGCGCGAGCGGAAATGTGGGCACAGCCGTGCTGCGGCGCCTCCAGCAACAGCGGACGGAGCAGCCGGACGCGCTTGAACTCGTGGGAATCAGCAGGCGCCTGCCGGACCAGTCGGCCGCGCCTTATGGCGGCGTCGAATGGCACGCAGTGGACATTACCGACGACGACGGGCGGCTGCGCGCTGCGCTCGCCGGAGTGGATGCCGTGGTGCACCTCGCGTGGATTCTCCAGCCGAACCACGACATTGCGGCACTTCACCGCACCAACGTCACGGGAACCGCGAATGTCCTCCGAGCCGCAAGGGAGGCCGGTGTGGGTCACGTGGTGTGCGCCTCCTCGGTGGGTGCCTACAGCAGCTCAGCCAAGGAACCCCGGAGGACCGAGGACTGGCCGGCCACCGGCATCCGCGAATCCCACTACAGCAGGCACAAGGCTGAACAGGAAGCCCTCCTGGACCGGTTCGAAGCGGAAAACCCGGCCACCGCAGTCGCGCGGCTGCGCACAGCGCTGATTTTCCAGGGTGAGGCCGGGAGCGAGATCGGCAGGTATTTCCTGGGGCCGCTGATCCCCAGGCTGCTGCCGGGCAAAATCAGGCTCCCCCTCCTGCCGTTCCCGGCGGAACTGGCCTTCCAGGCCGTGCATGCGGACGATGCCGCCGACGCGTACTGGAGGGTCCTGGACCGGCGTGCCGCCGGCGCGTTCAACGTCGCCGCCGAACCGGTGATCACTCCGCCGGAACTGGCCAGGCTGTTCCACGCGCGGCGCTGGCTTCCGATTCCCGTGGGCCTCCTCCGCGCGGCTGTGGATCTGAGCTGGAGGCTCCGCCTGCAACCAACGGACGCGGGCTGGATTGCCATGGCTGAAGGCGCTCCGATCATGGCTACCGGACGCGCCCGCGAAGTGCTCGGCTGGGAGCCGCGCACTTCATCCCTGGACGCCGTGCGCGAAGTGCTCGAAGGGCTGGGAACCGGGCGCGGGACAGCAGGTTCCCCTGCCCTGAATCCACGGAACAGGCCCGGCCAGTAAGTACCCGACCCGCAAACTTCGCGGCCTCAAAAAGTAGTACAGAAAGGGTACTTACTATTTATAGTAATCATGCTTACTATTTTAAGGCCAGTAATTACTGGTTCTTGATCAGCAGCCGACCTTTTTGAAAGAGAGCGCGAAGATGACGGAGAACCAATGGCCGCAGGACGGGAGCTACGGCACACCTGGGGTCGCACAGCAAACGTCCGTCCCGGCAGCGCCGGACACATATGCGCCGGAAACAAATGCCGGCTACCCGGCCCCTCAAGGCACAACTCCCCAAGGCACAACGTCGAAGTCGGAGGCCGCCAGGCAGGAGGCCGGAGATGTTGCCCACCAGGCGACAGACTCCGCCCAGCACGTGGCCGAAACCGCCAAGGCCGAGGCCGCCAATGTGGCAGGCGAGGTTAAAGCCAATGCCAAGGACCTGCTCTACCAGGCCAAGCAGGACCTCACCGACCAGGCCGGGGCGCAGCAGCAGAAAGTTGCCCACGGCCTGCATTCCATTTCCGGCGAACTGCGCACCATGGCTGACGCGTCCGAGCAGCCCGGCGTGGCTACCGACCTGATCCGTCAGGCAGCCGACCGATCCGCCTCCGTGGCATCGTGGCTGGAAGGCAGGGATCCCGGCTCGCTGCTCAACGAGGTGAAGACTTTCGCACGGCAGCGCCCGGGCACGTTCCTGCTGCTGGCCGCCGGCGCGGGAATCCTGGCGGGCCGGCTGACCCGCAGCCTCAGCGAGGGTGCCCCGAGCTCCGCCGGCGGTGTTGCGGGCGGACATGCCGCACGGGCGCCGATATCCAGCGTGCCCGGTACCGGCGCCCCCGGTTCCTATGTTCCCGATACGGGCATGGCGGTTCCGCCGCCGCCGGTACAGATGCCGGCTCCGAACGTCACCACGGCGGGCCTGGCCGGCGCGGGAGCGGGTGCCGGAACTTATGCCGGTACAGGCGCGTACAGGGATGAGGCGGACACCAGCTACGCTGCCGACGCCAACTACCAGGCGGACACCTATCCGCCCAACCCGCTGGCGGACGAAGGAACGCCGCAGGACCAGTGGGCGGATGATCCCCTCGCCGGCGACCGAGTCCCGGAATACCCGCCGGCCACGGACCTCGCGGACGACGACCCATACCGTGACGATCCCCTCCGTGGTGGTCAGCGATGAGTCACCAATTTCCGGAACCACCCGCCTCGGCCGCGCATGTGAAGGCGGAGACGACATCCCTTGGTGACCTGCTCGGAGACGTGACCCGGGACATCTCCACACTGATGCGCCAGGAGGTGGAACTCGCCAAAGCAGAGCTGAAGCAGTCGGCCACCCGTGCGGGGAAGGGCAGCGGGATGCTGGCCGGCGCCGGCGTGGCCGGCCACTTCGTGCTCCTGTTCCTGTCCCTGGCGCTCTGGTGGGCGCTGGGAACGGTGATGGGGCTGGGCTGGTCCGCCGTCGTCCTCGCGGTGATCTGGGGCGTCATCGCCGCAGTCCTTGCCGCCGTCGGCCGGAAGCAGCTCAACGCGATCAAGGGCATGCCCCAGACCGCGGAGACGCTTCAGGAAATACCGCCCACCCTCAAACCCAGCCACTAGAGCAAGGTACAGACGATGACTGAAAACCCGGACGCCATCCGCGCCGACATCGAAGCAACCCGTGCACGGCTCGGCACCAACGTCGACGCCGTGGCGGACAAGGTCACCCCGTCGCACATAGTCCAGCGGCAGACGGACAAAGTTAAGGACGCCGTGTTCGGCGTGAAGGAGAAAGTCATGGGAGCAGCTGAGCACACCACCGACCGGGTCCATTCAGCGGCCCACGCAGGCACCGGCAGCGCGGGCGCGCACCTCTCCGATGCAGGCGCGGCGATCGGCGACGCGCCGCACCAGGTCAAGGCCAGGACCCAGGGCAACCCGCTGGCCGCCGGGCTGATCGCGTTCGGCGCCGGCATGTTGTTGTCGTCGCTGATCCCCGCCAGCGAGAAGGAACGTGAAGCCGCCGAGGCGCTCAAGGTAAAGGCCGAGCCGCTCACCACCGAACTGACCGAAACCGCCAAGGACATCGCCGAAGGCCTGAAGGCACCCGCGCAGGACGCCATGGAAAACGTCAAGGCCACTGCCGCGGAAGCTACAGACCACGTCAAGGCCGAAGGCCAGACCGCCGTCGACGACGTGAAGTACCGCGCCGCGGACGCCAAGGACAACGTCCAGCAGGCGTAACTACGCCGATACGCGTCAGGCCCGCCCCGCTGTTCCGCGGGGCGGGCCTGACCGGCAGATGTGAGGAAATTTCCCATGGCTAAGAACCCCGCCAACGCAGCCAGCGCCAACGCCGACGCTGAAACCGATGAAAGCAGCACGGCTAAGGCACGGACGGCACCGGCCCCGGATGATTCCCGCAAACCGGACAGCCCCACCGACGTCTCCAAGCCCTCCTGGAAGTACATCGCCAAGAAGACTTTCCGGGAATTCACCAAGGACCAGTGCGCGGACCTTGCAGCCGCCCTGACCTATTACGGCGTCCTGTCCTTGTTCCCGGCGCTCCTGGCCCTCGTTTCGCTGCTCGGCATCTTTGGCCAGGCGGAGAAGACCACCGCGGCAATGTTGGAGATCGTCCAGGGTATAGCCCCCGGTGCCGCGCTGGACGTCATCAAACAGCCCATCCAGGAGCTGGCCAGCTCGTCCACCGCCGGCTTCACCCTGATTCTCGGCATTCTGACTGCACTCTGGTCCGCCTCCGGCTACGTCGGAGCGTTCGGCCGGGCGATGAACCGCATTTACGAAGTGGACGAAGGCCGCCCCTTCATCAAGCTCCGGGGTGCCATGCTGGCAGTCACCCTCACCACCGTGATCATTGTGGCGCTGACGGCGGCCATGCTGGTGCTCAGCGGCCCCGTCGCCGAGGCAGTCGGAAATGCGATCGGTCTGGGCGGGGTCTTCCTGACTGCCTGGAACATCCTCAAATGGCCGGTGGTGGTACTGCTGGTCATCGCGGTCATCGCCATCCTCTACTACGCCACACCCAACGTAAAGCAGCCCAAATTCCGCTGGATGAGCCTTGGCTCCTTTATCGCCCTGATGATTTTCGTGCTCGCTTCCCTGGGCTTCGGGTTCTACGTGGCCAATTTCGGTAGCTACAACAAGACCTACGGCGCGATCGGCGGCGTCATTGTGATGCTGCTGTGGCTCTGGATCCTGAACATGTCCCTGCTCTTCGGCGCCGAGTTCGACGCCGAGATGGAACGCGGCCGCCAACTCCAGGCCGGCATCGAGGCCGAGGAGACCATCCAGTTGCCGCCGCGCGACACCAAGCAGAGCGACAAATTGCAGGTCCGGGAGGAAGAGGACATCCGGCGGGGCCGCGACCTGCGCGAACGCCACGACCGCGAGCGCCGGGACCGGGAAGGCCGGGAGCAGCGGGACCCGGACCGCCGGAGCTGAAGCCGGGACCAAAGCCCCTAGCGCAAACTGCCGGCCCGGACTCTACTGAGGGGACATTGCCCCGGCACCGCCTAGGAGGGGAGGTTCCATGCCGGCTACAGCAGGAAATCCGGACGGCCCCATCGTGGTGGGCTACGACGGGTCCGAGCCGTCCGAGCTTGCAGTCCGCTGGGCCACCGGATACGCCGCCGCCACGAAACGGAAGCTGAAAGTTATCCATGCGTGGGTATGGCCCGTCTTCACCAAGAATCTGGGCCCGGTCAAAGGGGTTTCGGGCAGTGGCCTGCGCCATGCTGCCGAGGCCACCCTGGCGGAAGGCCTGGACCTCGCCCGGTCGGTTGCGGCCGGACTCGGCGCCGAACTGGACATCGACGGCGTCATCGAGCCGGGCCTTCCCAGCCAGGTTCTCCGGCCGGCCGCAGAAGAAGCGAGCGTCCTCGCCATCGGCCACCGCGGCATGGGCCGGCTGCTGGGCCAGCTCGTCGGTTCGGCCTGCCTCGACCTGGCCGTCCACGCGCCCTGCCCCCTGATGGTGGTCCGCTACCCGGGCCGTCCCGGCCAGCCGATAGCTGCCGGAATCGACGAAAAACCCCGGAACCAGGCCGTGGTGGCGGAGGCGGCCCGCATGGCAGCGGTGTTGAACGTCCCGCTGCAGCTGATCCATGTGGCAGGAGAGCACGGCCACGCAGCGCACGGGCGCCACGCACCGCTCCACGGCAAGGAGCTGCTGGACCAGGCAGTGGAACAAGCCCGGGGACTCGCTCCCGACGTACCGGTGGAGGGCATCCTGTTGGAGAGGCACCCGGTCTCAAAGGAACTCCTGGCCGCCGCCGCCCAGGCTGACGTCCTGGTGCTGGGCGCGCACCACCGGGAGGGCCACCCGGGAAGCACGGTGTCCTCAGCGTTGGAGCGGGCACTTTGCAATGTGCTGATCACGCGGTGATGCGCGTTCAGGGATAACGGCTTGCTTCCCGGCCCCAGACAGGCAGGGAGACAGAACAGGAAGTGTGCAGTGCGCGCGTGGTGGGTGGACAAACCGGGTCCCGTGGCCGGGCATCCGCTGGTGTTCGGTGAACGCCCTGATCCCAGCCCCGGGCCAGGCGAGGTCTTGCTTTCCGTGCACGTGTGCGGAGTGTGCCGCACGGACCTCCATCTGGCCGAACGCGACCTCCCGCCCCGCCTGCCAGGGATTATTCCCGGCCATGAAGTAGTGGGGGAAGTGGTGGCGCTCGGCGACGGCGCCGCGAGGTTCCGGATCGGGGAACGCGTGGGGGTGGCCTGGCTGGGCGGCACCTGTGGCCGCTGCCGCTTCTGCCAACGCTCGGAGGAGAATCTCTGCCTGTCACCCATTTTCACAGGGTGGGACCGGGACGGCGGCTACGCGGACCGTGTGACGGTCAATGAGGACTACGCCTACCGGATACCGGAAGCTTTTTCGGACGAGCAGGCCGCGCCGCTGCTCTGCGCGGGCATCATCGGCTACCGGGCGTTGAACCGGGCCGAGGTTCCGGATGGCGGCCGCCTCGGCATCTACGGCTTCGGCGGCTCGGCGCACCTGGCCGCCCAGGTGGCCATCCACCGCGGAGCCAGCGTGTACGTCATGACCCGCTCGAAGGAAGCCCGCCGCCTTGCCCTGGAGCTCGGGGCAGTTTTCGCCGGAGACACCGACGACGAACCACCCGTGCCGCTCGATTCGGCCATCCTGTTCGCGCCGACAGGCTGGCTGGTGCCGCAGGCGCTGCGCGCCCTGGACCGCGGGGGCACGCTGGCCGTGGCAGGGATCCACCTGAGCGACATTCCGCCGCTGCACTATGGGTCCGAGCTGTTCCAGGAACGCCAGCTGCGCAGTGTCACCGCAAATACCAGGACCGACGGCGAAGAGTTCCTCCGCGTCGCAGCGGAAATTCCGCTCCGCCCCACCACCGTGCCCTACCGGATGGAGGCGGCAGGCCAGGCCCTTCAGGACCTTGCGCAGGACCGCATCACCGGGGCTGCGGTCCTGCATATGGCCTAACGCTCCATGGCTTACGCGCTGTTGGCTTACACGCTGTTGGCTTGGACAACATTTGGCTTGGGCGCCGGCGGTCCGGTTTCGGACCCTAGGTTCCGGTGCCGAGCCGGAATTCGTGATCCTGCCCGGCGTGGAGCAGGACCTGTTGGGTCCCCAGCCGAACCAGCACCGGGGAGGCGTCCCCGGGGGTGGCGGTAACCCGCAGCCGGCCCTCTTCCAGGGACACCAACAGCAGCTGGTCCCGGTACCGCACGTTGAACGCGACCCTGCGGAGTTCCTTGGGGAGGCTGGGCGAGAAATCCAGGGCGTCCCTCGTGATGCGCAAACCGGAGAAACTGCGCTGGACCACGTCGATGGACCCGGCCATGGCGCCCAGGTGGATGCCCGCACGGGTGGTGCCGCCCTGGGTGTCGTCCAGGTCGGCGTCGAGGGCCTCGCGGAACGTGTCCCACGCCCGCTCCGGATCGATCTGGGCGAGCACCGAAGCGTGCGCCACCCTGCTCAGGGTGGATCCGTGCGCGGTCCGGGCCAGGTAGAAGTCAACGGTCCTGGCGATCTGCCCGGCGGTCACCGCGTATCCGAGCCGGCCCAGGAAGGCGATGAGCTGGTCTTGGCCGAGGACGTAGAGCAACATCAGGACATCCGCTTGTTTGGCCAGCCGGTAGCGGTTGGCGCTGCTGCCCTCGGCTTCCAGGATGAGGTCCAATCGCTCAACGTTCCTGTACGTGCGGCGGTAATGCTCCCAGTCCAGCTCCCGGAGATTCTCATACCCGGCGAACTGGCTGATGACGCCGTCGGCGTGAAACGGCACAAACACCCTGCGTGCGAGCCGCGTCCAGCCGTCGATTTCGCTGTCCGTGACTCGCAGCCGTTTCCGGAAATCGTCCATGTCGAAGCCGCGCACGGAACTCATGATCCACACCGCCTGATCGCATACCCAGGCCGCCATGACATTGGTGTAGGCGTTGTCGTCCAGGCCGCCTCCGGGGTTGTCGGGGTAGCCGGTGTGGTACTCGTCGGGACCTACCACAGCCCGGATATGGAACCTGTCTTCGGCGGGGTCGTGCTCGGCCATCGATGCGAACAACCGGGCCACCTCCACAATGATCTCCGCACCGTGGTGCGTCAGCCAGGCCCGGTCCTGGGTGGCTTCGAAATATTGCCAGGCGTTGTAGGCCACAGTGAGCCCAGAGTGGCGTTGCAGGTGGGAGTAGTCCGGCATCCAGCGGCCGGAGCGGGAGTTGAACAGCAGTCTGGGAGTTTCCTCCCGGCCGTCGCTGCCGCTTTGCCACGGAATCAGGGCACCCTTGAGCCCGGCCTCTGCGGCCGCATCCCGGGCAGTCCCCAGCCTGCGCCACCGGTAGTCCAGGAGCGCCCGTGTCACGGCAGGAAGCCGGGATGTCAAGAGGGGCAGCACGAAGAGTTCATCCCAGAAGATGTGGCCCCGGTATCCTTCGCCGTGCAGGCCGCGGGCGGGGACACCGGCATCCAGCTCGGCTGTGTGCGCGGAAATGGTCTGGAGGAGGTGGAAGACGTGCAGATTCATGATCAGCTCGGCCTGGGTGGACGCGTCGAACTCGATGATGAAGGGTTTGAGCAGGCCCGTCCATACCGCCTCGTGACTGGCCAGCAGCACCTCGAAGCCGCCCCTGGCGCGGTTCAGGACACTAAGCGCCGCGGTCCGGGGGGAGGAAATGGCATGGTCGCGGGATGTCACCACTGCAACGGTTTTGGTGACAGTTGCCGGTTCGCCGCCCCGCAGCGCCACCTCGAAGCGGTGCACGAACAGTCCGCCAAGTTCTTCGGGCCGCGCCGGATGCAGGCTGGCGGGCACTTCGGTCCGAATCGCCAGTGCGATGCCGATCCCGCTCTGGCTTGTCCGGACCAGGACCACCTGGGTGGCGGCTCCTGGCCCGTCGTCGTACCCGGAGACCTTGACACCGGCCAGGTGCCGGTTGGACAGGAGGGCTTCCACCGGCACGTTCGAGTTGGTGATGTCCGTGTCACAGCCGCTGCGGATGCTGACGTGGCCGTCCCACCCGACGGCGGTCAGCGTCATCTCGAGCGCGGCGAGGTGCGGTTCCGCCATGGAAACCAGCCGGCGCTGCACCACATTGAGTTTCCGCCCCGCGTCGCCTTCCAGCACTGCTTCCCGCGTCAGCAGGGCGCGCTTCAGGTCCAGGGTGCGCCGCTCGCTGTGGAGCCGCAAACCGCCGTCGGACCACCACCGGCCGCCCTCCAAGCACAGGTCCAGCGGCAGCCAGTCCGGCAGGTTGACCATGTGCTCGTCCTCGGTCTCCTGCCCTTCGATCACGCTGGTGAGCCGGTTGTAGACACCGGCCAGGTAGGTGCCCGGATAGTGCACACCGTCCTTGCGGTGTTCGGGGGCCGCCCCCCGCGTGCCCATGTAGCCGTTACCCAGGGTGGTCAGGGCTTCCCGGTGGCCTTCGTGCGCGGGGTCGAATCCCTCATAGACCAGTTGCCAGGGGTCCGCGATGACCAGGCCGAGGTCCAGTTCACTGACGTCATCAAGGACGACGTCGGCGCCCGCGGCTTCCAGCTCGGCCCGGTGCCCGGCCCGGTCAATTCCCACCACCAGGCCGAAGCCGCCGCTGCGGCCCGCCGCCACGCCGGCTACGGCATCCTCGATGACCACCGCCCGTTCCGGCTCCACCTTGAGTTCCGTGATGGCGTGGAGGAACAAGGCCGGGTCGGGTTTGCCGGCGAGTCCCAGCTGCGCCGCGGTGTTCCCGTCGACTACGACGTCGAAGGCGTCCTCGAGGCCCGCGGCCGCCAGCACCGCGCGGGCGTTCCGGCTGGCAGTTGCGAGCGCCACCGGAACCTTCCCTGCCCTGAGCCGTTCAAGCAGGGCCTGTGTCCCGGGGAAAACGGGGACGGGCCTGCGGCCGAGAAGTTTTTCGAAAATCCTGTTCTTGCGTGCCCCCAGGCCCACCGCTGTCCACTCCTCCGGGCCGTCCGCGGACCCGCCGTGCGGCAGTGTCACGCCGCGCGACTGCAGGAACGCCGCCACTCCGTCTTCCCTGGTGCGGCCGTCCACATAGTGCAGGTAATCGGCGTCCGTGAAGGGATCGCGCCGGGCGGCCTGCGGAATCCGGGGATCCAGGAGGACGGCGTCGAACAGTTCCTTCCATGCGGCAGCATGCAGTTCCGCAGTGTCCGTGACTACACCGTCAAGGTCGAAAACCACGGCGTCGACCGGAGCCAGCGCGGCGGCAGCGGTCGGCGACTCAGTCATGGCTCAGTCCTACCAGCGTTGGCCCTGCCTGCCCAGTGACATTGGACCCGTCTTGCGGCTATCCGACTGGCCACCCGCTGACCACCGTCGGGCTATCCGGCTGGCTATCCGGCAACCAAGAGGTCCAGCGTGACGAAGCCGTAGCCGGCCTGGCGCATCCTCTCGATCATCCGGGGCAGGGCGTCAGCGTCCAGGGTTGAGCCGTCGTCCGGGTTGGAGCCGATGTGCATCAGCACGATTTCGCCGGGTTGCAGGGCGGACAGTGCACGGTCCGCCACTTGCTGCGCGGTGACGCCGCCGCTGGTTCCTTTCCAGCCGAGCGTGTCAACGGTCCAACGCACCGGGACATAGCCCAGGTTGTTCACCGCAGCGATGGTGCGCGCGTCACGGGCTCCGAACGGGAACCGGAACAGCGGACGGGGATCAGCTCCGGCGGCGATGATCGCCTGCTCCGCCGCACGGACCTGGTCCCCGATCCCGGTGTCCGGCAGGCCGGTGAAATCCGGGTGGCTCTGGGAGTGGTTGCCCACACGGTGGCCGCCGGCCACGATGGCAGCCACCCCGGCAGGATTGGCCGAGGCCCACGCGCCGGTCAGGAAGAACGTCCCGTGGACTCCGGCGCCCGCAAGGGTCTGCAGGATCGAGGGAAGGGCCGCCGAGTTGGCGCCTGCGTCGAACGTCAGGGCAACGGACGGCCCGGCGCCGGGAACAGCCTCCACGTCCTTGCCGGCCAGGCCAACAGGAAACGGGGCAGCCGGCGGAGGCTCCTGCGGAGCGGGCAGGGTTTCCGGCGGGGGCGTGGGGCCGGGTGCAACAGGAGCCGGGCCGGTCGCCTCGCCCGGAGTTTCGGGGGCCGGTGAGGGCGGGGGCTGCGGCGACGTCGGGACCCCCGGAGCAGCGGTGGCCGGCGTCGAGGGCGCCACATTGGCTGAACTGGAGGACGCCCCGCTTTCGGACGGAGAACCGCTTTGCGGGCCCGCTTCGTGCGGCGCACCGGACAGGATCACGGCCAGGACAACAGCGGTGATGGCTGTAGCCGCGACGAGGGTCGCGGCCGCCAGTTGGCGGCGTTTGCGGGGATCACGCTTGCCCGGTTCATCAAAGGGCTCCCTTGCCATGTTCAACCATGACAGCAGCGGCGCGGCCCCTGCCAGTGCTGAAGGGCCCGAGCCTGCGGCCCGCGGCACATCGGGGACCTATTCCCCTAGCTCCGCAGCCCGGATTGAATGGAGTGTTAGCCATAGGTGTGCCCTGCCGGGGGCGCCCGAGAGCATTAGCTAACCAGCGTGCCAGCTAACCGGAAGGAGGCGGGTCTGCCTGTGAAACTTGCGCTCCGGTATCCGCTCGTATTGGGGACGGTACTGGCCCTCATGGCTGTCGCCGTCCTGGTCATGTCCGGCCAGCCGGCGATCGCGAAGCTTGCGGCGAGCGGCTATGCCCTGGCGGTGGCGGCGTACCTGTCCGTCGGCATGGTGCGAAGGCTGCGCACCGGGCACTGGGGCATCGACATCCTGGCCGTGACGGCGATTGTCAGCACGGTGCTGGTGGGCGAGTTCCTTGCGTCCATGATCATCGTGCTCATGCTGGCCGGCGGCACCGCGCTCGAGGACTACGCGGCCGGCCGGGCGAAGGGCGAACTCAGCGCCCTGCTGGAGCGCGTACCGCAGACCGCCCACCGGGAGCGCACCGGCGCAGTTACTGACGGCGCACTTACTAACGGCGCTGCCGCCAATGGTGTCCCGAACGGCACCGGCGACAACGGCGCCCACGAGGATGTTGCCGCCACGGATGTCCGGGTGGGCGACATCCTGCTGGTCAAACCCGGCGAGGTGGTGCCGCTGGACGGCGTACTGCTTTCCGATGCCGGGACATTCGACGAATCGTCCCTCACCGGCGAAAGCCTGCCGGTGGAACGCTCGGCCGGCGAGGGCATCATGAGCGGCACCGTCAACGGCGAAGCCGCCGTCCGGATACGCGTCACTGCCGTGCTGGCGGATTCCCAGTACAGCCGGATCGTTGAACTCGTAAAGGAGGCCTCGGAGAGCCGCGCCCCCATGGTGCGCCTGGCCGACCGCTACGCCATCCCCTTCACCGCCTTCGCCTACGCGCTGGGCGCCATCGCCTGGATCGTCAGCGGCAGCCCCACCCGGTTCGCCGAAGTCCTGGTGGTGGCCACCCCCTGCCCGCTGCTCATCGCCGCGCCGGTGGCGTTCCTCGGCGGCATGAGCCAGGCGGCCAAGTCCGGCATCATCGTCAAGTTCGCCGGGGTCCTGGAGCAGCTCGGCAAGGTCCGCACGGCCGCCTTCGACAAGACCGGAACCCTCACCTACGGCCGGCCCTCGCTGGTGGCCATCGTGACGGCCGACTCCATGGACCAGGACGAACTGCTCCGGCTGGCGGGCTCCGCGGAACAGTACTCCTCCCACGTGCTGGCCGCGTCCGTGATGGAGGCCGCCACCTCCCGCGACCTCCATTTCGAGACCGCCAGTGAGGCGCTGGAGCATGCCACGCATGGGGTCCGCGCGGTGTTCGACGGGCGTGAAGTGGTGGTGGGCAAGCCCTCCTTCGTGGCCGAATATGCGCCCGGCGTGGTGGAAACGGAGCTGGTCAGCGGCCAGCTGGCCATCTACGTGGGCATCGGCGGGGTGTACGTCGGGGCCCTGGTTATGAGCGATCCGCTGCGCGCCGAGGCCCGCCGGACCCTGGCCGAGCTGTCCGCGCTGGGGGTCACCGAAACGGTGATGCTGACCGGCGACGCCCTGGCCACGGCCCAACACATCGCCGCCGAAGTGGGCCTTACGGACGTCCGTGCCGAGTGCCTGCCGCCGGACAAAGTGGAGGCGGTACGGTCCCTGAAGCGCCGTCCCGTGATGATGGTGGGCGACGGCGTCAACGACGCCCCCGTCCTGGCGGTGGCCGACGTCGGAATCGCCATGGGTGCCCGCGGTTCCACCGCGGCGGGCGAGTCTGCCGACGTCGTGATCATCCTTGACGACCTGTCCAAGGCGGCGCAGGCGGTGCGGATCGGGCAGCGCACTGTCCGGGTGGCGATGCAAAGCATCTGGATCGGCATCGTGCTGAGCGTGGGGCTCATGGTGCTGGCGGCGGCGGGTTACGTGCCGGCGGTCGCCGGCGCACTGTCGCAGGAGCTGGTGGACCTGGCCACCATCCTCAATGCGCTGCGTTCCCTGGGCCCGGGCCGGCACACGGCACGGCCCGCAGGTCAGGAGGAGCCCTCCACGTCCGCGATCACCCGCACGGTCTTGAGGTAGCTGTCCGGGTTGAGCGAGATGGAATCGATGCCTTCACCCACCAGGAAGGCCGCGAAGTCCGGATGGTTGCTGGGCCCCTGGCCGCAGATTCCAATCTTGATTCCGGCTGCGTGCGCCTTGCGGATGGCTTCGCTGATCATGGCAGTGACGGCCTCGTCGCGTTCGTCGAACAGGGCGGCCAGCTGCTCGGAATCCCGGTCCACGCCCAGGACCAGCTGCGTGAGGTCGTTGGAACCGATGGAGAAGCCGTCGAACTTGGGGGCGAACTTCTCGGCCAGCACCACATTGGAGGGGATCTCGCACATCATGTACACCTGCAGGCCGTTTTCGCCGCGCACCAGGCCATTCGCGGCCATGACGGCCAGCACGCGGTCCGCTTCGTCCGGCGTGCGGCAGAACGGGATCATGACAATGACATTGCTGAAGCCGATGGTTTCCCGCACCCGTTTGAGGGCGGCGCACTCCAGCGCGAAACCCTCCCGATAGCGCTCGTCGTAATAGCGCGAAGCGCCGCGGAAGCCCAGCATGGGGTTCTCTTCGGGCTGTTCGAAGAAGCCTCCGCCGATGAGGTGCGCATACTCGTTGGTCTTGAAATCGCTGAGCCTGACGATCACCGGGTGCGGGTGGTACGGTGCGGCGATCTTGGCGATGCCCAGCGCCAGCGCCTCCACGAAGTACTCCCGGGGGTCCGCGTAGCCGCTGGTCAGCTCCTTGATCTGCCGGGCCTGGTCTGCGTCCGTGACCCTTTCCGGATGAACCAGCGCCATCGGATGGACCCGGATCAGGTTGCTGATGATGAATTCCATCCGGGCCAGGCCTACCCCCGCCGCGGGCAACCGCCACCACTGGAACGCGGCCCCCGGGCTGGCAATGTTCACCATCACGGCGGTGCGGGTGGCGGGCAGGGCGCCCAGGTCCACGTCCTCGGTATCGAACGGGACTGTGCCCTCGTATACCCGGCCCTGGTCCCCTTCGGCGCAGCTCAGCGTCACGGCCTGGCCTTCGCCCAGGACGCTGGTTCCGTTTCCGGTTCCGACGACGGCGGGAACGCCGAGTTCCCGGCTCACGATGGCCGCGTGGCTGGTGGTCCCGCCGTGGTCGGTGACGATCCCCGCGGCCCGTTTCATCACCGGAACCCAGTCCGGATCCGTCATCTCCGTGACCAGGATGGCGCCGTCGCGGAAAGCGTCGATGTCCCGGGTGCTCCTGATGACGCACGCCGTGCCCTGCGCGATCGAATCGCCGATCGCTGCGCCTGAGGCCAGGACTTTGCCCGTGCCGCGGAGGTGATGGATGGTGAAGCGCGTCCCGCTTTTGAGCGCCTGCACGGTTTCGGGCCGCGCCTGCACCATGAACAGCTCGCCGGTGGCGCCGTCGCGGGCCCACTCCATGTCCATGGGGCGGCCGTAGTGGTCCTCCACTGTCACCGCCCAGCGCGCCAGGTCCAGGATCTCGGCGTCGCCCAGCACGAACGAGCTCCGCTCCTCCGCGGACGTGTCCACCGTCCGGGTCCGCGCGTGGCCGCCCCGGCTGTAGACCATTTTGCGCGCTTTGGAGCCGAGGGTCTTCTCGATGATCGGCGCCAGGCCTTTGTCCGCCAGGAGCGGTTTGAACACTACATATTTGTCCGGGTTGATGCTGCCCTGGACCACGGTTTCGCCCAGCCCCCAGGCGGCGCTGATCACGGCCGCGCGGGGGAAGCCGGAATCGGTGTCGATGGAAAACATTACACCTGACGCGCCGACGTCGGACCTCACCATCCGCTGCACCCCGATGGAAAGTGCCACGTCCAGGTGGTCGAATCCCTTGACCTCCCGGTAGCTGATGGCGCGGTCCGTGAAGAGCGAAGCGTAGCAGCGTCGGCAGGCGTCCAGGAGATCGCGTTCACCGGAAATGTTCAGGAACGTCTCCTGCTGCCCGGCGAAGCTGGCGTCCGGGAGGTCCTCAGCCGTGGCGCTGCTGCGGACGGCAACGGAAATCCGGTCCAGTCCCGCCCGTCCGGCGAGCGTGCGGTAGTGGCTGCGGATGGACTCGGCGATGCCTTCCGGGAATTCGCTGTCCAGGAACAGCTCCCGGATGGCCTCGCCGGCCGCCCGCAGCGTCGTCCCGCCGGCCCGGTACTCCGCGATCCGGGCGCGCATGGCGGCGTCAATGCCGTTGGCCTCGATGAACGTGCGGTAGGCGGCCGCCGTGGTGGCGAAGCCGTCCGGCACCCGCACTCCGCGGGACTTGAGCGAGCGCGTCATCTCCCCCAGCGATGCGTTCTTGCCGCCCACCTGGGGCACATGCTCCATCCCGATCTCGTCGAACCACACAACATGGCTTTCAGTCATGGCCGATCCCGCTGGTTGCTCCTCCATGGATTGATCCTCGTTTGCCGGACTCCTGCGGGTCAGAGGCTTTGGACCTCACCTGCCGCTGCGACGCCGGACCAGCTTGTAGATCCAGTCCGCCACGATGACGGCAGGCATGGCGGCGAGCGCCACCGCCAGGCCCCCGGGCGACGGCGGCGCGTGGCCCAGCAGTGCGGCGACGGGACCAATGAACAGGAACACAGCCAGCAGTCCAAGCTCCGCCAGCACGGCCCAGAGCAGCAGCCGGTTGCTGAACCAGCCCAGCCGCCACGGCGGGGCGGAGGCGCTGCGGCAGGCGAAGGCGTTGGCAAGCTGTGCCAGGACCACGGTGGTGAATGCGGCACCCGACGCGGCCATCAGCACGTCCGACGCCGGCAGTTCCGCGCCCGGCCGCCACCCCGCACCCAGGAGCACGGCGGTGTACGCGGTCATCTCGAAGAGGGCCTCCACCGGCCCCAGGAGCCCGAACACCCTCAACATCAGGGCCCGGTCCATCAGGTGCCTCCGCTCCGGCGGCCGTTTGAGCGCACCCTTGCTGGGGGCCTCGCTGCCCAGGGCCAGCGCCGGGAGCAGGTCGGTGCCGATGTCCAGGGCCAGGATTTGCAGCACGCTCAGCGCCAGCGGGAAGCGGCCGCCGGAGAGCGCCCAAATAACGAAGGGGGTGAGCTCGGCGACGTTGTCCGTCAGGTGGTACGTCAGGAACCGCCGGATATTCGCGTAGGTGGCGCGGCCCTGCTCCACTGCGGCGATGATGGTGGCGAAGTCGTCATCCAGGAGCACGAGGTCCGCCGCCTCGCGGGCGACGTCCGTGCCGCTCAGCCCCATCGCCACGCCGATGTCCGCCTGCTGGAGGGCCGGGCCGTCGTTGACGCCGTCGCCGGTCATCGCCACCACGTGGCCCCTGAGCTGGAGCAGGCGGGCCACCCGGAGTTTCTGCTCTGGCGTGACCCGGCTGACCACCACACCGTCACGGTCCAGCAGCGCTGTCAGCACGGCGTCGTCCTCCGGCAGGGTGTGTCCCTCCAACACCAGCTCGGGTGATCCGATCAGCCCGGTTTCCCGGGCGATGGCGGCGGCGGTGAAGGCGTGGTCACCGGTGACCATGGCCACCTTGATTCCCGCGTCGCGGGCGGCCTCGAGCGCCAGCCGGACCTCGGCCCGGGGCGGGTCATGCAGGCCGATCAGGCCCAACAGAGTCAGATCCTGCTCAACCGCCTCCAGCCTGAAGCTGGCGCCGGGCAGGCCGGGCAGGGGCCGCTCCGCCACGGCCAGGACCCGCAGGCCGTGGGAGGCCATCCGGTCGACCATCTGCCGGGCCCGGTCCGCGCCTTCTGGGCCGCACAGCGGAATCACGGACTCCGGGGCGCCCTTGACAAACAGGGTGGTGCCCACGATGGCGGACTCCCGCAGCCGGCGCGGATCGAAGGCAAAGCGGTGCGAAACGTCGAGCTCGCCGGGCTCGTGCCCGGGACCCGCCAGCCGGCTGGCCAGCGCATGGATGGCGGCCTCCATCGGGTCGCCCTCGGCGATCCATTTGCCCTCGTGGAGCACCGCGCGGCCTACGGAGGCGGCCAGCGCCGCGATGCTGAGGTGCCGGGCTTCCCCGGCTCCGCTCCCGGTGACCTCTGCCTCAGGTCCGTACCCTGCGCCGATGACGCTGAGCACCCCCTCCGGCGTCCAGACCTCGACGGCGTTCATCCGGTTCTGGGTCAGCGTGCCGGTCTTGTCCGTGCAAATGAAGGTGGTGGAGCCGAGGGTTTCCACGGCTTCGAGGTTCCGGACCAGGGCGTTGCGCTGCGCCATCCGCTGAGCCCCGACTGCCAGGGACAGCGTGACCGTGGGCAGCAGTCCTTCGGGCACGAGTGCCACGGCCACGCCGATCGCGAACAGGAACGCGTCCCGCCACGAGATGCCGACCAGCAGTGAGAGCACAAAAAACACCACGCCGATACCCAGGGCCATGGTGGCGGTAATCCGGACAATGCGCTGCAGTTCCAAGGCCAGCGGGGTGGGCGGCGCCTTGACCCGTCCGGTGAGGGCGGCGATTTCCGCGAGCCGGGTGTCCCCGCCGGTGACCATGACGATGCCCTCCGCCTCGCCGTTGACCAGGAAGGTCCCGCCGAACACGGTGTCCCCCGGAGCCTTAGCCAGGGGTTCGCTCTCTCCGGTGAGCATCGACTCGTCCACAGAGCACCCTGCGGCCAGCGCCAGCCGGAGATCCGCCGGGACCCGGTCCCCGGCCACCAGCACCACGGCATCGTCCGGCACCAGTTCGGTGGTGTGGACCTTGACGATGCGGTTGTCGCGGCGGACCGAGACCATGGCGGGCAACAGCTCGCGGAGCTTGGAGGCCGCATGCTGTGCCCGTTCCTGCTGGATGTAGGCGAACACCCCGTTCACAACGACCACCACCACGATCGCCACGGCCAGCTGCGGCATTCCGGCGACGTAGGCCAGCACGGCTGCGCACCAGAGCATGATGGCGAAGAAGTGGGTCATCTCGGCCAGCAGCCTGCGCCAGCCCGGGACGGCGCGGGCCTGCGGCAGCCGGTTTGGCCCCATCGTCCGCAGCCGGAGGGCAGCTTCCTCGGAGCTGAGGCCGGCGATCAGCGGCAGCGCACCAGCTCCGGAGCCGGCGCCCGGGATCACGGCTGCGGCCCGCTGTTCACGGGCAGCGCCAGGCAGGCGAAACCACGGCCATGATGGGAAACCCCATGGATCGAGGATGCGGTCTGGAAGTTCAGGCTCCTAGGGTCAAAGGTCACCACTGCCCTGGTCCAGTACGGGCAGGTCCAGCACCGGCAGGTCCAGCGCCAGTGCCCGGAGGTAGGCGGCGAACCCCTGCGGTGCGCGGGCATGCGTGCGCCCGGACGTCAGAACCCGGATCGTGTCGGTTGCCACCACAGCGAAGGCGCGCCGGCGCAGCCTTTCCACCAGGGCCCGGTCCTCGTGCACGTGCAGCCTGGGAAATCCGCCGGCGGCCAGGTAGCAGGACGCCCGGACGCCAAAGTTGGCGCCGTAGATGTGCGGGTGGTCCTCCAGGAACGGGTGCCGCTCCAGCCAACGGCGAAGAATCACCGGGTCCATACCGGCGGGATCAGGTTCCACGGAACCCAGAACGGCGTCCGCCCCGGCATCGGCCAGTTCCACCTGGCGCAGCAGCCAGTTCTCCGGCACCGCGGAGTCGGCGTCGGTGTTGGCCAGCCACATGCGGCTTGTCTCGGCATCCGCGGAGGCCAGCGCGGCCCTGGCCCCGGCCGCGCGGCTCGACCCGGTGCTGCGCAGCCGGACGTCAACGGCCGCAAAGCGCGCATCGGAAAGGACGTACGCTGCAGTGATTTCCGCGGAACGGTCCGTGCAGCTGTCCAGTACCACCGTGACGGTGACCCGCACGCCGGGATGTTCCCGCTGCAGCGCGTCGGCGGCGGCCCGCAGCGAGGCCAGGGCCCGGCCGATGTGCTGGTCCTCGTTATGGGCCGGCACCACCACCGCCACCCGGCTGATGCCCTCCCCGGCAGCTGGCAGTGGTGATGCCTGCGGAGAGTCCTGCACGGGCCCGGTCATTCCAGCGGGCTTCCGGGGCCGTGGCCGGGATCCCCGGCCACGGCCTGGCCCTTCTCCGGGGCCACGAACGTTTCCAGGACGAAGTCCTTCTCGCGGTAAAAGCCCCTGGTGGGCCAGCGGAGCTGCCGGCGTGCCATGGCGTGGACCGCGTCGCCATCGAGTTCCCAGCCTGCGACCGGGTGCCGCCAGTGGCAGAGGACCAGCGTTCCTCCGGGGTTCGTCGAGGCTTCCACCAGGGTGAACAGTTCGGCCAGTTCGCCGGGCGCCAGGTAATAGCCCACCTCCGATACTGCCACCAGGTCGAACGTGCCCCCGGGCCACTGCTGCGGAACGGTGAGGTGGAGGGTCTGCGCGGACGCATGGCCGGACAGCCGTTCCGCGGCCCGGACCAGGGCGGCGCTGCTCGCGTCAACCGCCACGAACTCCCTGCAGCGGGCAGCGAGCTCCACGCTGAGCGTCCCGATGGAACAGCCGATTTCCAGCCCGGCACCGTATTCGGGCTCAGGCAGGATGGCGAGGGTGAGCGCCCGTTTGCGCCGTTCATACCAGCTGCTGGCGTAGCTCCACGGGTCGGCGCTTTCGCCGTGCACGGCGTCGAAGATCCGCTCGGCGTCACCGGCGCTGTTAGTTCCGCCCGCGGGTCCGTGCCAGGCGAACGTTTCCCAGGGCCGGGAAAAGTGTTCCAGGAAGGCCCCGGAAAGGAGCGCCTCGTCGCCGGGCTGGCCGGACAGCGGTTGTGTCTGCGAGGCGTGGGCGCGCAGGGCCGCGGCTTTGGCCCGCTGCTCGTCCGGCGTCAGCGGCACCCGGACCCATGACTGCCAGGCCTTGTCCGCAGGCGACGCCCACAGCCAGTACCAGACAGGGTATTCCAGCAGTCCGTGGCCATCTTCCGCCGCCACTTCCGCGGCCACCGATCCCACGGCGTCGTGGTCCGCGTGGCCGTCGGCGCGGTAGGGTGCCACGATGGCCACCTGGTTCGCCGGGCGCCCTGAAGCGGCGATCGCCTCCCGCACGGCCTCGGCGATCCGGTGACGGTCGGCGGCAAGCTGCCCGTCCGCGAGGTGCAGGAACCGCCAGGAAGCGGGCGGTACCAATCCGGACACGGCCGCCCCGAACTCACCGAGCCTGACGGCGGCAAGCTGTTCCGGCGTCGTCGTCCGCGACTCCGGGTGTGATGCCTCCCCCGCAGTGCACAGCAGGACGTCCACTGCCGCGCCGGCAGCGTGCAGCCGGGATAGGAATCCGCCGGCGCCCAGGGTTTCATCGTCCGGATGCGCCGCCAGCACAATGAAGGCCATAGCCGCGAGTTCGCCCGCATCGAGGGGAAGCTCCGGGAGGACGGCCAGTCCGCTGGCCTCCCACTCAGACTCGGCCGTGCCGGCATCCGTGTGCGAGAAGGTCACCATGACCGGTCCCCTTTCAGTGTCAGGGCGCCCAGCTGGGCGTCGTCCCGCATCGCATGGTGCTGGCGGATGTAGAGCGACAGGTCCGCCATGCGCTTTCCGTACGCTTCGTTGAAGGCCAGGGGGCCCGGCCCCAGGTTCTGCGCCACCAGGGCCTGGACGCGTTCGACGGCGGCGGCAACTGTCCCGCGGACGCGCAGGGCTTCGCTCCACGCACCGGAGCCGGACAGTCCGCCGGAGTCGATCCGGTCCGCCGTCCGCGCAAGGTAGCCGGAAAGGGAGGTGATGATCCTGTCAGTTTCGCCCAGATGGGCCAGCGCGATCTGGTCCGGTTCCCGCCCCTTGTCCGAGGCGGCCGCCAGCGCGGAGCTGAAGTCGCGTGCCAGGGCCACGGCCCCGCCAAACCAGCAGGCCGCAACTCCCATGCCGCCCCAGGCGAAACCCGGACGCCGGAAGTACCACCCCGGTCCACCCACCGGAACGGCGCTGACCCCGTCGAAGTGCACCGTGCCGCTGGGGATTTCGCGCAGGCCCCGGCTGGTCCACTGCGGGGTCTCGCAGGAAACCCCGGGGGCGTGCAGGCTGACCGCGAAGGCCGCCCTGCCGCCGGACTCCGTTCCCGCGGTTGTTCCCGCGGTGGTTCCCGCGGTGGTTCCCGCGCTGCCGCCGCCTCCGCGGGCAATATGCGCGGTCACGACGGCGCCGTCCAGTTGGGCAGCGAGCGAGCACCACGGTTTGGAACCGTTCAGGACGTACCTCCCGGTGCCGTCCACCACTGCCTCGAGCCGCAGCCCCGGGCCCTCGGCGGCAAAAACGCCCCAGGCTGCGTCCGCAGCTTCAGGCACCAGGGCACCGGCCTGGGACAGAACGGCCACGGCGTCAAGGTGCGGTTCGAGCACCCGGCCGGACGCCACGTCCACGGCGGCCACCGATGCCAGCAGTTCCCACAGCCGGGCGGTGCTGCCCTCGCCCGGCCGGGCCGCTGTCCGCCCGATGTCCCGCGCCAGGGCCAGCAGCGCCGGGACATCCCCTACGGCTTCGCGCACTGAACCCAGCAACGGTGCCATCGCGCCGAGCTGGTCCGGCGTGGAACTGATCCGCACCGCCTGCGGTCCCCGCACCGCCTGCGGTCCCGCCGGAACGTCGCTCCCGCCCGCTAGTCCGCCGTCCGGGCCATGCCTGCCGGAATCAGGCCTGCCGGAATCATGCCTGTCGGAACCCATTCCGCTTGCCGTTGCGGTTTCAGTCTTCGTCCGGAGCCGTGACGGGGGCCGCCGGAGTCATCGTTTCGGCGTTCACCATCCAAGCCAACTGCTCCAGCCGGGCAATCCCGGCGTGAAGGAGGTCGGCGCTGGTGGGATCTTCCTCGTCAACCTCGTCGTGGACGTCGCGCATGGTCTTCACGGTACGCTCCAGCCGTGCCGTGATCAGCTTGACCGCGTCCTTGGTGGACGTGAGTCCCTCGGGGAACTGTGCCAGCCGGGTGTCCGAGGACACCGTGGTGCTGCGGCCGTCGGGCAGTGCGTGCAGGGCGCGCATGCGCTCGGCCGTCTCGTCCGCAAACAGGCGGACACTGGTGACGATTTCGTCGAGCTGGAGATGGAGGTCGCGGAAGTTGGTTCCCACGATGTTCCAGTGCGCCTGTTTGCCCTGGACGTGAAGTTCGATCAGGTCCGTGAGGACCATCTGGAGATTGGTGGCAAGGGTCGGTGAAGCCTTCATGTCTTCCTCACTGCAGGCGAAGCGGGACGGGTCCGTCCGGCATGAGCTTATTCTAAGCATACTTACCATCTGGAGGAGTCCGCTTCTCCCTGGGCGGAAACTGCCGGCGCCCCTCCGGGACTTCAGCGCACCACGGCGAGCGCGAAGCCGTCCCAGCCCTTTGAGCCCACGGTCTGCATGACGGTCCCGTCAAGGCGCGGATCCTCCCCCATCATTTCCAGGGCGGTGATGATTCCGGGCGCGTTGATCTCGTCCATGGACGGATCGAGGAGCGCGCCCTCCCACACCACGTTGTCCATCACGATGGCGGTGCCCGGGCGGCCCAGCCTGACGGCCCAGTCGAGGTACTGCGGGTTGTTTTCCTTGTCCGCATCAATGAACACAAAATCGAAGGGTCCGCGGCCGTCATCCAGAAGCTGCGGGAGCGTGTCCAGCGCGGCTCCCACGCGGATGTCCACTTTGTGCCCGACGCCCGCAGCGTCAACGTTCGTGCGTGCCACCCGGGCATGTTTGGGGAGGTATTCGCACGTGACCAGCTCGCCGTCGTCGGGCAGTCCCTGTGCCATCCAGATGGTGCTGAAGCCGGCCAGCGTGCCGATCTCCAGGACCCGCCGGGCGCCTGACAGCTGCACGAGCAGCTTGAGCAGCTTCCCGGCGTTGGGCGCCACTTCGATGGGGGGCATCCCGGCCTCGAGGGCGGACGCTACCGCCCGCTTGAGCGGGCTGCCGGGGCGGACCACGACGTCGGACAGGAACTCTTCGACGGCCACCCACTGGGGTTCTGGCTTGTGCTCAATCATGGGCCCAGTCTGGCAGTTGCCGCTCCTCCGTGGGAAGCATCACGGAAGCTCCCTCGCACGGCAGCACGGGAGCGGTAACCGGCTGTACTAGCCCGGGACGTTGGTGATGGCGTTTTCCAGCCGCTCCACTTTGCCGGTGAGTTCACCGGAATACCCCGGGCGGATGTCGGCCTTGATGACCAGCGAGACGCGGCTGCCGAAGCGGCCCACGGCTTCAGTTGCCTGTTTGACGACGGCGAACACTTCGTCCCACTCACCCTCGATGGTGGTGAACATGGAATCCGTGTGGTTGGGCAGTCCGGAGTCCCGGACGATTTTGACGGCGGCAGCGACGGCGTCGTGAACGGAAGCGTCAGCGGATGCGCCGCTGGCCGGGACGGCCGAATCCCCGGCCGGGTGGGCGGGCTGACCGGACGGTGCAACTGAGAAGGCTAGCAACATGGACCCAGTCTGCCACAGCGGAAATGGTCGATACATACGTCACATACGCGTACATTCGCCGCTACCAATCAGTAACCCGGGCGCTCGGCCGCAGCGTTGCTAACCTTGAAAAATGAACCTCGCAGTGGAACGCAAGCCCCTCCGTGCGGATGCTGCGCGCAACGTGGACAAGATCATTACGTCCGCACGCAAGTGCTTCCGCGAGTACGGCCCGGAAGTGCCGCTGCAGACCATCGCCGTCACAGCCGGCGTTGGACCCGCCACCCTCTTCCGGAACTTCGCGGACAAGGAGCAGCTGGTACTCGCCGCGCTCAACCGTCAGCTCCGCCTGATGGTGGACCCGGTGATCGACGACGCCCTGGCCGGACCTGACGCCGCCGCGGGACTCTTCCGCGTGATCGATGCGCTGATGGCGGCCGCCAGCGAGGATGCCAACCTGCTCGGAGCCGTCGCCGGCCGCCGCGGCCTGCTGACCGGAATCACCGGCAGCCTCTTTGAGTCCGTGGCCGTCCTGCTGGGACGCGGCCAGGGTCAGGGAACCCTGCGCACCGACATCTCCATGACCGACGTGATCCGCCTGCTGGCCATGCTGATCGGAGTGGTGGACACCATGGAACCCGGGTCGGACGCCTGGCGGCGTCCCGTGGCGCTGGTGGAGGACGCCATCCGCACCGAACGGCCGCACCGGGCTTTGCCTCCCCAGTCGCCGCTGCCCGGGACGGCATTCGATTCAGTCGTCCTGCCCTGATTCATCCTCCGGCCGGTCCGTGTCTTCGTGCTGCCGGTCCTCGTGCACCCGGCCGGCGTCTTCTGAGCCGCGGCTGTAAGGCGCCCTGCCGTCGGGTGCATTGATCTCGTCCAGCCGCTCATTCAGGGCATGGGCCAGGATGTCCCGCTGCAGGGACGGCAGCGCGATGGCACCGTGGATGTACGCCTCGACCTCAAACTGTCCTGCGATGCCGCCGATGCTGAAATACCTCAGCCACAGTTCTTCAATCCCCAACTCGGCATTCCGGAGCATCTCTTCGAACCGAAGCCGCTGCTCATCCTCGTCCTTGCCCAGTGCCAAAGCGCACCCCCGCTCACCGCGGCTGCCGGGTGGAGGACACCAGTTGGACGGAGACGTCGCGCAGCGGCTTCCTCGCACGCCGTGACTCCATCAGGAGGTCCTGCATGGCCGCGTCCTCATCCAGGCCGTGCCGGGCCATCAGGATTCCCTTGGCAACGGCGATGATTTCGCGGTGCGCGAGGGCATCACGAAGGTCCTCGCTGATGGTCCGGGCGCTCTCCCGGGCCTGCACATTGATCAGGAAGATGGTTGCCTGGGCCGCGAAGAGTTCCAGCAGGCGCACCGTGTTGTGGTCGAAACTGTTCTCGCGGCGGGCATAGAGTTTCACTGCGCCGAGGGCGGATCCTCCGGCGAGCAGCGGCGCACTAACGGAGGCGCGCAGCCCCAGTTCGGCGGCAGCACCGGCCCACTCCGGCCAGCGCTGATCGTTCACGGCGTCGTTGACCAGCACCGGTTCGCCGCTGGCCCAGGCCAGGATGCACGGCCCCTGGCCAAGCTCGTACTGGCGCGAGTCGGCAAGCTGGACCAACGGCTTGGATGCACTTGCCGTGTGCTTGCGTCCGTCCGCGTCGATCAGCGTGACGCCCGCTCCCGCGGCACCGGGTACGGCAACTTCCGCGGCAGCAGTAATCAGTTCGAGGGCCCTGGACACTGTCTCGTCCGTCAGCAGGAGCTCCGACGCCCGGGCAAAAATGGCCGCCAGCTCATCTGCCAGGGGAAGTTTCACCGCCATGGATGCACCGGTTCCACTGCTGTTGCCGCCCTTCGCGCGTCGACTGGACCTCTAACAAGCATATCCGCAGGGACGTCGGTCATCCCTCGAAATGGGTGGTGTCCGCCGCCGTTTCGAATTTTCGCAGCAGCTCGTCTGCCACCACCCGGAGCTTGACGTTGCGGTTGCCGGAAACCTTGCTCAGGATGGAGAACGCCTCGGCCTGCGAGCAGCGGCTCTGACCCATCACGATGCCGGAGGCGAGATTGATGTTTGTCCGGGACTTCATGGCTTCGAGGAGGTCCTCGTTGAGGTCCCTGGACGCTCCAATCCGGACGGCCAGCCGCACGGCCTTACCGGCCCGGGAGGCGAACGCCTCGCAGATCACGATTGCCTCCTCGTCAAAGGCCTCCGCCTCCGGCGCGAAGAAGCTCATCGCGGCCGTGGATCCCGGGTCCAGCACCAAAGGCACAGCCAGGATGCTGAGCCGGCGGGACCTTGTCACGGCCCGGCTGTACCGCGGCCAGAGGGTGTCGCACCTGGTATCCGGAAGGGACACGGTTAGCCCAGAGTCAAGGGCCGCCAGGGACGGGCTTTGACCGGTGGTCTTTTGGATTTCGTCGAGAAGCCTCGTCTCGGAGCCGCTGCCTGCGGCAGTCAGGGACCGCCTGTCACGCAACAGCGTAACGGCGCACAGCATAGGGAGCCCGGTGGCCTTCCCGATGAAGCGCGCCGAGAACACCGCCAGCTCGTGGAGGAAGCCGGGCACATCGGTGCTGTCCAGGACCAGGTCCTGCAAGTGTTCGGCCAGGTACGGACCCAGCCGGACGTCCCTCATAATTACGCTGGCCGCTAGTCGGCCGGCCTCTCCCCGGGCTCCGGCGCGGCGTCCCCGGCTGGAGAAGCCGCCGCTTCCGCGTCGCCGCGGGCGTCCTCGCCGTGTGATTCATCCTTGGCGGCTGATTCCTTCAAATGGGCCTGCACGTGGGCCTCGTGCAGCTGATCCGCTTCCTGCAGGTGCTGCTGGAGCTTCTCCTCAGCGTCCCTGCGGCGACGGGACATCTCGCGCATCTCACGGGTGGATTCGGACCCGGCCGAGGGCACATAGGGCCTTGTTTGAGGGTCTTTGTTGGCAGCAGGAACTACGGGCGCTTGTTCTTCGCTCATGTTCGAATCCTCCCACAGCAGGTTCAACGCGACTAGGGCCTAATGGCCGTCGCCAGCCTGGCCGGCCCCCGCTGCGGCGGAGCGCAGCGTTGATTCCGGGTCCGCCACCTATGCCCGGAATCAGCTCCAGCCCAGCAGCCGCAGCCCGGCGGCCGCTCCCGCCCCGGCCAGGACCACCACAAGGAACGGTGCCCGGAACCACAAGGCGATTCCTGCCGCGGCCAGGGCGCCCATCCGGGCGTCGAAGGCCAGCGCCTGGCCGGATGCCACCGCGTTCACGATGGTGAGAGAAGCCAGCAGGCCGATGGTCATGGTGCCCGCGATCCGGGACATCCGCGGGTTGCGAAGCAGGCTGGCCGGGACCAGATAGCCCAGGAGTTTCCAGGCGTAGCCAAGGAGGCAGGCAAGCAACAGCCACATCCAAAGGCTCATTTTGCGTCATCTCCCGAACGGGGAACACCGGGGCGGGGATGACTCAGATGGGGATTGCTGTGCGGGTGATGGTGCTCGGCATAGGGGTCCACATCGGGCTCCAGGCCCTCGTCGCTGCGGCCGTGGCTGAACCAGCCGATCGCGGCCGCCACCACCGCGGCGATCAGGATGGGAACGCCGCCCGGCACCAACGGCACGGCGAGGACGGTGGCCAGCGCGCACACCACAGCGATGGCCACCGGCTCGCGGCCTTTGAGCCGTGGCCACAACAGGCCGAGGAAGGCAGCCACCGCAGCGCCGTCGAGCCCCCACTGCTTGGGGTCCCCCAACGCGCTGCCCGCAAGCGCCCCGACAGCGGTGAACACGTTCCAGAGCACGAAGATGCCGATCCCCGCGGTCCAGAACCCCCGCTTCTGCTCGTCAGGATCGGTCTGCCCGGTGCTCGTGGCGGTTGATTCGTCGATGGTGACGTGGGCGGCGGCAAACTTGCGCCACCCGCGCGGCTGCAGCAGCGCGTTCAGCTGCATGCCGTAGATGCCGTTGCGCATGCCCAGGAGCGTGGCAGCGCCCATGGCAGCGGCCCCCGACCCGCCGCCGGCCACCACGCCGATGAACGCGAACTGCGAACCGCCGCTGAAGAGAAGCAGGCTCAGCGCCATGGTCTGCCAGAAATCCAGCCCGGACGTGACGCCGAGCGCCCCGAACGATACCCCGTACAGCCCGGTGGCGATGCTGATGGAGAGCCCTACGCGCACGGCCGGGGACTGCAGCAGCTTCATGGCCGCAGGCCGGTAACACGTCCGGCGGCAGGCCACCTCAGGGCGGGCTTCCGCAGGCTCCAGGCCCAGAGGATCAGTGGGACCTGCAGCGGGAACCGCGCGGTGTGCACCTTCCGCTGCCCGGGCGTTCCGGCCGGACCGTAGGCGCGGCGCAGGGCATCGGCATGTCCGGCAAGGAACACCGTGAACATCGCGGCGACGGCGCCCGCGGCGGTTTTGCGGGTGGCCGGAATCAGGAGTCCGACGGCGGCGACCGCCTCAAGCAGGCCGCTGAGCGCCACCCATTCATCGCGGGTCATCACGGCGAACGGGCCGTTGGGCCGGTCGCCGGAGTCGTCACGGCACAGGAAATCGGGAACCACCTGATGGAAGAAGGCGGGGTCGCGGAAATGCTTCATGGCGCTGGTCAGCAGCAGGGCGCTCATGGCAGCCGCTGAGAGTCTCTGTGTGGCCCGGGCGGACCAGGTGAATGGCATGGATCCATGCAACCACAGCCGCGGACACCCCGGTAAACGGGACTTTCCGCCCGTGTCAGGAGCCACAGCGCGGCGTAGCTTGTTGACTATGAGCAGCGTGGTGGAAATGACCGGCGTCGTCAAGCGCTTTGGAACGGTAACTGCCCTCGACGGGCTCGACTTCAACGTGGCGGCGGGCGAGGTTCACGGCTTCCTGGGTCCCAACGGGTCCGGCAAGTCCACCACGCTGCGGCTTCTGCTCGGCATGCTGCGTGCCAGCTCGGGCTCGATCCGGGTGCTGGGCCTGGATCCCTGGCACGATGTCGCCGCACTGCACCGCCGGCTGGCGTACGTGCCCGGGGACGTTGCCCTGTGGCCGAACCTGACCGGCGGGGAGGTGATCGACCTGCTGGGGCGCCTCCAGGGCGGACAGGACCGCGGCCGGCGGGACCGGCTGCTGCAGACCTTCGACCTCGACCCCACCAAGAAGTCGCGCACGTATTCCAAGGGCAACCGGCAAAAAGTTGCCCTGGTGGCCGCCCTGGCCACCGACGCCGAGCTCTTCCTCCTGGACGAGCCCACCAGCGGGCTGGACCCGTTGATGGAAGACGCCTTCCGCGGGTGCGTGCGTGAGCTGCGGGCGCAGGGCCGCACGGTCCTGCTGAGCAGCCACATTCTGAGTGAGGCCGAAGCGCTTTCGGACAGGGTCAGCATCATCCGCGCCGGCCGGGTGGTGGAGTCCGGGCCGCTCGAGCAGCTGCGGCACCTGACCCGGACGTCGGTCACGGCCGACGTCGCGCGCGTGCCGGCCGGCCTGGATCTCCTGCCCGGCGTCCACGACGTCGTGGTGTCGGACCACCGTGTGAGCGCCCAGGTGGACCCCGCGGCACTGGGCCCGTTCCTGCAGGCCGTGACGGCCGCGGGACTGCACGCCCTGACCAGCCAGCCGCCCACGCTGGAGGATCTGTTCCTGCGCCACTACGGCCCGGCCGGATCGCTCGAATCGGCACGGCGATGACCCGCACCGCCGAAGCCCGCACCAAGACGACCCGTACCTCCACCACCGGCACGCTGGCCGGCACCGGTGTTATGGTCCGGCTCGCGCTTCGGCAGGACCGCTGGATGCTGCCGCTGTGGATCCTGGGCTTCGCCATCATTGCCTACTCGACCGCGGCGGCCGGCGCCGGGCTGTACCCGGACGAGCCCAGCCGGGTGGCAGCCGCCACCGCGCTGAACGCCACGGCGTCCATGGTGGCGCTGTTCGGGCGGATCTACGATCCTGCCTCGCTCGGTGCCCTTTCGCTCATCAAATACACCGCTTTCATGACAGCCATCCTGGCCGTGCTCATGGTCATCCTCACCATCCGGCACACACGGGGGGACGAAGAAAGCGGGCGGCTGGAACTCCTCGGCGGCGGACGGCTGGGACGGGACGCACCGCTGGTGTCCGCGCTGGCCATCAGCTTTGCAACCAGCATCCTCACCGGGCTGCTCTCGGCGGCCGCGCTTGCCGTCGGCGGCCTGCCCGCCAGCGGGTCACTGGCCTTCGGGCTGGGCTGGGCCGCCACCGGGATGGCCTACAGCACCGTGGCAGCTGTGGCGGCGCAGGTGACGGCAAGCGCCCGGGCGGCCACCGGGTCCAGCATCGGGGTCATTGCCGTGACCTACGGGCTGCGCGCGGTGGGCGACCTCGCCGAACCCGGCCCCTCGGTCTGGTCCTGGCTCTCGCCCATCGGGTGGAACCAGCAGATCCGGGCCTACGCCGGCGACCACTGGTGGGTCCTTTCGTTGCCGCTGGCCCTCTGCGCAGCCCTTGTCCCTGTTGCGTTTTTCCTGCGGGCCCGCCGCGACCTCGGCGCCGGACTGCGTGATGAGCGGCCCGGCCCGGCGCGCGGAAAGCTCTCCGGTGTCCTGGGCCTCGCCGTGCGCCTGCAGTACCGCGTCCTGGCGGCGTGGGGAGTGGCGTTTGTCCTCTTCGGGGTGGTGATCGGCTCGCTCGTCGGCACCGTGGCCGATTTCCTGACGTCGCCGGGCGCCCAGGACCTGATGCGGGCGCTGGGCGGCCCGCAGGCCCTCACCGACGCGTTCCTCGCAGCCGAGATCAGCATCATGGGGGTCCTCGCGGCGGCCTACGGCATCTCCGCCGCCAACCATCTCCGCAGCGAGGAATCGGCCGGGCATACCGAGGCCCTGCTGGGCACCGCCGCCACCCGCATCCGCTGGGCGGGCAGCCACTACGCCGTGGCCCTGGCCGGCGTTGGGCTGCTGCAACTGCTGACCGGAGTCTCCATCGGAATCGGAGCCGCGTCCGCCGTCAACGACGCCGGACTGGTGGCCCGGTGCACAGTGGCGGCCCTGGCCCAGATTCCGGCGGCGTGGGTGCTGACCAGTGCGGCCCTGGCGGTGTTCGGCTGGGTACCCCGGATGACAGCGGCCGTCTGGGTGCTCCTGCTGGGACTCATTGCACTGGGTGAATTCGGCGTGCTCTGGAATGCCCCGGAATGGCTGATGGACCTCTCGCCGTTCCGGCATACCCCGCTGCTCCCGGTGGATGCGGAGGGAATTCCGGCGCTGGTGGCCCTCACGGCGGCGGCGGCACTGCTCGGCGCACTGGGTTTCGCGGGATGGCGGCGGCGCGACCTTGCCGCCTGACGCTGCGGCGGCGCAGGATGAACGGTGCGGAGGCGCAGGCCGTCAGCTGACGGGGTGGCTACTTTCCGAGAGCTGGGCCAGCACCTGCGCCGGCCGGTTGGTGGTGATCTCGTGGATTCCCAGCTCCTGGCACAGCTGCACGTCCTGTTCCGAGTCCACGGTCCACACCCTGAACCTGCGGCCGGATTCCAGCCATCGCCGGACGGCACGGGCGTGCCGGCGGACATAGTCGATGCCCGGTCCGGCCAGCCTGACTTCGCAGTCGTCCAGGATCCGTTCGCCTTCCACCTGTGCCGCCCGCATGACGTTCGCTACGGCCCCGCCCGTGATGAGGCCCAGGCCCAGTTCCTCGCGGACTTCGTCCACGGTGATGTCATCCACCAGCTGGCAGATGGACTCGGTGGGAACGGTCGCGAGCAGGTGCTTCACGGAGTCCGGGCTGAAGCTCATGAAGGAGACACTGACGTTGTCCACCTTGGACGTCTGCGGATCCCAGCCCTCGGAGGCGAGCACCTCGAGCACCCGGTCCTCCAGCGCCAGCAGGTAAGGGCTGGGATGCTTGAGTTCAATGGCGAGCCCGATTTCCCGGCCCGCCGCCCGGAGGATGTCCAGCAGATCCGGCAGCGTCAGCAGCTGATCAGACTTTCCGCCGTACTCGAGCGGTATCCGGGCGCCCTTCCACGAGGAAAAATCCAGCTGCCGCAGTTCATCGAGGGTCCGGTCGGCCACGGGGCCGGTTCCGTCCGAGGTGCGGTCCAGGTTCGCGTCGTGTAGCAGGACAACGTGCTGGTCCCGGCTGAGGTGGACGTCGCATTCCACCCCGTCGGCGCCGTCCGCAAGGGCCTGGAGGTAAGCAGCCCGGGTGTGCTCCGCGAAGGCGGCGCTGGAACCGCGGTGGGCGTAGACCAGCGGCCGGGTGGAGGCGGACTCGTCGGTAGTCATGGTGACACGTTAGCGGAGACCCGCCACGGATGCGGGGCTAGGCTGGGCACATGCAGGTGAACAGTGAACAAACCACCCGTCCCGCTGCAACGCGCCCGGCGCATGCGGGCCCGCCCGCTAGTGGTGCCGCCGTCGTCGATCCCGGGCTGGGCGGTGACGCCGAAAAAGCAGCTGCGCTGCGAAAGATGAAGCTGCTGGCGCTGGGACTGCTGATCGTGATGGCAGTGATTTTCGTCTTTGCCTTCGCCCTGCAGAAGCAGTACCCGTGGCTGGAGTATGTGCGGGCCGCGGCGGAGGGCGGCATGGTGGGCGCCCTGGCGGACTGGTTCGCCGTGACGGCCCTGTTCAAGTACCCCATGGGCATCAGGATCCCGCATACCGCCATCATCCCGCGCCGCAAGGACCAGATCGGCGCGTCGCTGGGCGAGTTCGTGGAGACCAATTTCCTGTCCGAACAGGTGGTCCAGGAAAAGCTCGCCTCCGTGGACATCGCCCGGAAGGTGGGCGCCTGGCTGTCCGGTCCCGGCGGTCCCGAGCGCGTGGCCAGGGAAGGTGCCGCCGTGATCCGCGGCGCGTTCAAGGTGTTGAACGACGACGATGTCCAGGCAGTGATTGAAAGCATGGTCCGCAAGCACCTGCTCACTCCGCCGTGGGGGCCGCCGGTGGGCAGGCTCGCCGAGCGGATCTTCGCCGACGGGCACCATCACACCCTGGTGGACCTGCTGGTGGACCGGACCGTGGACTGGGTCCGGGACAACCACGAGACGGTCAGCAGGCTGGTTTCGGACCGGTCCCCGCAGTGGGTTCCGCAGTTCGTGGACGGCCTCGTGGGAGACAAGGTCTACGTCGAAATCCTCAAGTTCACCAAGGCCGTGCAGGCCGATCCGCAGCACCAGGTCCGGCAGTCCATCGACACCTACCTCACCTCGCTGGCGCAAGACCTGCAACATGACCCCGTGATGATCGCCCGGGCCGAAGGCATCAAGGCGCAGGTGCTGGGCGACCCCGAGGTCCGCGAACTGGCATCCCGCACCTGGGGCACCATCAAGGCGGCGCTGCTCGGTGCCGTCGACGATCCGCACAGCGAACTCACCCTTAAGTTCAAGGCGGCCGTGCATGACTTCGGCACCCGGCTTGTGGTGGACCCCGAACTGGCAGGCAAGGTCAACGCGTGGATCGGGGACGCCGCCGGCTACCTCGTGAAGACCTACCGCTCGGACATCGCCGGCGTCATTACGGAGACCGTGGCCCGCTGGGATGCCGAGGAGACCTCACGGAAGATTGAGCTGCAGGTGGGCAAGGACCTGCAGTTCATCCGGATCAACGGCACGGTGGTGGGCGCCCTGGCCGGCCTGGCCATTTTCGCGGTGGCGCACCTGGCTTTCGGCTAACCGGAACAGCTACACCGGCACGGTCTGTGCCTTGGTCCGTCCCCGCACCGCGAACACCGTGAACGCCAGCGCCACGAGCGCAGTGACCACAAGCAGAAGCAACCCGATCGAATAACTGTGCGACGCGGCGTCGTACGTTGCGCCCATGACCAGCGGCGGGAAGTAGCCGCCCAGGCCCCCGGCTGCACTGACCACTCCGCTGATGCTGCCCACCTTGCCTGGCGGGGCCAGGACGCCGACCCAGGCGAAAACGCCGCCCGCACCCAGCCCCAGGGCCGCCGCCATGGCGACGAACGTCAGGCCGGCGGGGACTTCGCCGTCGGGCTGCAGGTTCACTACCCAGGCGAGCACCGCGACGCCGGCGAGCGAGGCGACGACGACGGGTTTGGGGCCCACCTTGTCCGCGAGCACACCGCCGACTGGCCGGGCAAGCACCGCGGCGAGGGCGAACCCGGCTGTGCGGGCGCCGGCTCCAGCGGGGTCGAAGCTGTAAACATCCCGCAGGTAGGTGGGCAGGTAGGTGGCGAAGGAAACGAAGCCGCCGAAGACGACGGCGTACAGGAAACACATCTTCCACGTGACCGGGGTGCGGGCCGCGACGATGAGCTTAGGCAGCACGGGGTCGTTATTACGGCTCCAGCCCGGAGACTCTTCCATGAGGAACCAGATGAGCGCAGCCATTACGGCCAGGAGCCCGGCGATCAGCACGTGCGCCTGAAAGTAGCCGATCCAATTAACGAGGCGTGGGTTGAGGAAAGCAGCGAGCGCCGTCCCGCCCATGCCCGCGCCGAAGACCCCTGTGGCGAAGCCGCGCCGGGACGGCTCGTACCAGGCGCTGACAAAGGGGATCCCGACGGCGAAGACGGTTCCGGCGACCCCCAGCAGCAGGCCGGCGCCCAGCACCACCGCGAAGGAACTCAGGGTGCCCCCGAGTGCCACGAGGAGGATCGGGAGGATGGTGGCCAGGAGGACAAACGTGAACATGGCGCGGCCGCCGTACCTGTCCGTCAGCGTTCCGACGACGATCCGCCCCAGTGATCCGACGAACACCGGCATGGCGACGAGCACGCCGGTTGTGGCCGGGTTGAGCTGGAGGTTCAGCGTGTAGAACGAGCCCAACGTGGCCACGGAGTTCCACGCCCAGAAGCACACCACCGAGGCTGAGGTGGCGAGCACCAGGTTGAGGGTCCGGCCGGCGGGGGCGGCGGATACGGACGGGGATGCTGCTCCGGCCACGGTGTGCTCCTCTCTTGTTCTCTAATCCCGGTGCGGCTCAGCGGTTCCGGGTGTCCCGGTCACGCGTCCCGACCGCGGACCAGCCGCGGCGCGCCGCCGTCCCTGAGGTCCGCGGGCCAGAGGCGCCGGCGCGTCTCCCAGTGCGGTCCCTGTCCCGGTCCCTGTCCCGGGAGCGGTAGACGATATACGGCCGGAAGAGGTAATGCAGCGGCGCCGTGAAGGCGTGGACCAGCCGGGTAAAGGGCCAGATGACGAACAATGCCATGCCCACAAGGGTGTGCAGGTGGAAGGAGAACGGCGCCGCTGCCATGGCCGCGATGTCCGGCTGGAAGATGAAGAGGGAGCGGAACCACGGGGCCACCGTTTCGCGGTAGTTGTGGCCGTGCTCGCCTTCGAAAACGCTGGCCAGCGTGGTCCACAGGCCGAACACGATCGCGGCGGTCAGCACCACGTACATGGTCTTGTCGTTCTTGGTGGTGGCCATGAACACCGGCCCGGTGGTGCGGCGGCGGTAGATCAGCAGGAGGATCCCGCCGAGGGTCCCGACGCCGGCGACCCCGCCCACAAGCAATGCGTTGAGATGGTAGAACTCCTGGCTCATCCCCACGGCCTGGGTCCAGGCCATCGGGATGACAAGGCCGAAGAAATGCCCGGCAATCACGGCAAGCAGGCCGAAGTGGAACAGCGGGGAGGCGATCCGCAGCAGCCGGGATTCGTAGAGTTGCGAGGACCGGGTGGTCCAGCCGAACTGGTCGTACTTGTAGCGCCACACCAGTCCGCCTACGAGGACCACCACCATGACGTACGGCAGGGCTCCCCAGAGCAGGATGTCCAATGAGGAGATTTCGACGGCGGATCCGGGCTCGGCTTCGAATGCCGGCATGGTCAGGCCCCCTTCACGGGCAGCAGGCGCGGATCGTACGGGTCCAGCCCAACGGCCTCGGTAGGCGGCCCGTAGCCGGCCATCCGCATGACGGCCTGCTCGTCCGCCGGGGACTTCCCCGGAAGCGTGGCGCAGATGGCCTGCAGGATACGAGCATGCGGGAGCTCGTCCCGGAGCAGCCCGAAGCGGAGCATCTCCAGGCTCGCCCGGAAACGGGTCAGCAACCCGCGGCCGGCCGCGAGGTCCACCACGGCGGCATACTCCAGGACCATCGGCAGGTAGTCGGGCAGTTCCCCGTGGGTGTCCACCAGAATGTCGCTTTGCCGGTACGTCTTCTTGAAGTTGCCCAGTACTTCGCCGCGGCGCCGGGTGTCCCCGTCCGTCCAATAGCTCAGGTGCAGGGCGTGGCGCTTGCCGAGGTCGAATTCGCGGACGTAGTGGGCCTGCACCTCCATGAGGGGCGTGGATTCCAGCAGGTCCAGCACCCCGGCGAAGTCAGCGCCGGCTCCGGGAAACTCTCCCAGTGCGTCCCGCATGAGCGGCACCCTGCCGATCAGTTCCTCGTCCGGGTAGGACAGGCACCAGGCCGCCGCAAGGTAAACCACCTGCTGGCGCCGGCTCACGGCTGCTCCCCCGCCGTATGTTTTTCCGGGAAAGGCGCTTTTTCCGGGAACAGCCCCGGAGGCGCGCCGGTGCCGTCCCAGTTGAGCAGGTTCACCCGGCCGCGCAGGGTTGTTTCGCTGGGAGCCTCGCCTGAGGTTTGGCGGTCCTTCAGGGCGTTGAAGGTTTCCACCGCCACCGGAACGGGCTTGCCGCTGGCTTCTCCGAACGGCGAGGAATCCTGCATGCCCGGGCCGCCGTCGAAGTCCAGCGAGCAGCCCATCTCCTCGAGGTCATGGGCCTGCTCCACGTGGGCCTTGGGGATGACGTAGCGCTCCTCGTATTTGGCGATCGCCATCAGCCGGTACATCTCGTACATCGTCTGCCCGTCCATGCCCACGGCTTCCGGGATGGAGTCGTCGGGGTCGTTGCCCATACTGATGCCACGCATGTAGGAGCGCATGGCCGCGAGTTTCTTCAGCACTGCAGTGACCCTGTCGGCGTCCCCTGCCGTGAAGAGCTCCGCCAGGTACTCCACCGGGATGCGCAGCGCGTCGATGGCGCCGAAGAGGTTGCCGGCGTCCTCGCCGTCGTGCCCCTGGTCGCGCAGCAGGTCCACCACGGGTGAGAGCGGCGGCACGTACCAGACCATCGGCATGGTCCGGTATTCGGGGTGCAGCGGCAGGGCCACCTTGTACACCTTTGCCAGGGCGTAGACCGGCGAGCGCCGGGCGGCATCGATCCAGTCCTCGGGGATGCCCTCGGCCCGGGCTTCGGCCAGGACGGCGGGATCGTTCGGGTCCAGCAACACGTCCATCTGGGCGTCGTAGAGTTCCTGGGGGTCCGTGACGGACGCCGCGGCGGTGACGGCGTCGGCGTCGTACAGGAACAACCCCAGGTACCGCAGCCGGCCCACGCAGGTCTCCGAGCAGACCGTCGGCAGCCCCACTTCGACCCGCGGGTAGCAGAAGGTGCACTTCTCGGCCTTGCCGGTCTTGTGGTTGAAGTAGATTTTCTTGTACGGGCAGCCGGTGACGCACTGGCGCCAGCCGCGGCACTTGTCCTGGTCCACCAGGACAATCCCGTCCTCCACCCGCTTGTAGATGGCACCGGACGGGCAGGAAGCCATGCAGGACGGGTTCAGGCAGTGCTCGCAGATCCGCGGGAGATAGAACATAAAGGTCTGCTCGTACGCGAATTTGATTTTGTCCTCGGACTCGCGGCGGACCTTCTCCACGATCGGGTCCAGGTGGCCGTATTCGGTGGCTCCGCCCAGGTCGTCGTCCCAGTTCGCGGACCAGGTGATCTTGGTGTCCTCGCCGGTGATCAGGGACTTGGGCCGTGCCACCGGGAAATCGTCGCCCAGCGGCGCGTCCACGAGGGTCTTGTAGTCGTAGGTCCACGGTTCGTAGTAGTCCTTGAGCTCGGGCTGGACCGGGCTGGCGAAGATCCCCAGCAGCTTCTTCACCCGGCCGCCGGCCTTGAGCACCAGCTTGCCGCGCTTGTTCAGCTCCCAGCCGCCCTGCCACTTCTCCTGGTCCTCGTAGCGGCGCGGGTAGCCCTGCCCGGGCCGGGTTTCGACGTTGTTGAACCAGACGTATTCGGTGCCCGCACGGTTGGTCCAGGCCTGCTTGCAGGTCACGGAGCAGGTGTGGCAACCGATGCATTTGTCCAGGTTCATGACCATGCCCATTTGAGCCATGACACGCATCAGTACTGCACCTCCTGTGAACGACGTCGGACGGTGGCAACCATGTCGCGCTGGTTTCCGGTGGGGCCAAGGTAGTTGAACGCGTAGGCCAGCTGGGCGTAGCCCCCGATCAGGTGCGAGGGTTTGACCAGCAGCCGGGTCACGGAGTTGTGGATGCCGCCGCGCCTTCCCGTGGCCTCGGACTTCGGCACATCGATGGTGCGCTCCTGCGCGTGGTGGACGTAGACCACGCCGGCCGGCATCCGGTGGCTGACAATCGCCCGGGCCACCAGGACCCCGTTGATGTTCACGCATTCCACCCAGTCGTTGTCCCTGACCTGGATGGCGGCCGCGTCGGCAGGGCTCATCCAGACCGTGGGTCCGCCGCGGGACAGCGAGAGCATCAGCAGGTTGTCCTGGTATTCGGAATGGATGGACCACTTGGAGTGCGGCGTCAGGTACCTGACCACCACCTCCATGGCCCCGTCCTGACCCAGTTTGGGTTCCCCGAACAGCCGGTGCATGTCCAGGGGCGGCCGGTAGATCGGCAGGGCCTCGCCGATGTCGATCATCCAGTCGTGGTCCAGGAAGAAGTGCATCCGCCCGGTCAGCGTGTGCCAGGGCTTGAGCCGTTCCACGTTGATGGTGAACGGTGCATAGCGCCGGCCGCCTGTCTCGGAGCCGGACCATTCCGGCGAAGTGATCACAGGGACCGGGCCGGCCTGCGTCTGGGCGAAGGTGATGAATTTTTCCTCGGAGCCCTCCGACAGGTCCGCGAGTTTCCGTCCGGTGCGGATTTCCAGGTCCTTGAAGCCCTGCACCGACAGCGCGCCGTTGGTGGTGCCGGAGAAAGCCAGGATGGCCTCGGCCATTTTCGCGTCGGTGTCGATCGCGGGGCGGCCGTCCGCGGCGCCGCCGAACATCACGCCGTTGGAGCGGCTGAGCCGCTCCAACGGGCCGGCGAGTTTGTACGTGACGTTCTTGACCGTGAAACCGAGCTTGTCGGCCAGCGGCCCGACGGCGGCGAGCTTGTCAGCGATGGCCGTGTAGTCCCGCTCCACCACGGAAAAGACGGGCATGTTCTGCCCGGGCACGGCGGGAATGTCCGTGTTACGCCAGTCCCGCACGATCCCGCCGGGCTGGGCCAGTTGGCCCGGGGTGTCGTGCTGCAGCGGCACGCTGACCAGGTCCCGGCGCACACCCAGGTGGGTTTTGGCCATCCGGGAGAACTCCTCGGCCAGCAGATGGAACATGTCGAAATCCGTCTTGGTCTCCCAGGGCGGATCGATCGCAGGAGTGAAGGCGTGCACGAACGGATGCATGTCGGTGGAGGACAGGTCGTGCTTCTCGTACCAGGTGGCGGCCGGGAACACGACGTCGGAGAGCAGCGTGGTGGAGGTCATCCGAAAGTCGGCTGACACCAGCAGGTCCAGTTTTCCTTCCGGCGCCTGCTCGTGCCACTTCACGTCCCGGGGCTTGAGCCCTTCGGCGTGGTCCTTGCCCAGGACGTTGTTGTGGGTGCCCAGCAGGTTGCGGAGGAAGTACTCGTTGCCCTTGGCCGAGGACCCGAACAGGTTGGAACGCCACAGCACCAGCGTCCGCGGCCAGTTCTCCGGGGCATCCACGTCCTCGATCGCCGGGGTCAGGGTGCGGTTCTTGAGCGCGTCCGCGATGTAGCCCGGGGTGTCCTTCGCGGTGCCGGCGGCGACGGCGGCCTCCGCCTCGTCCGCGAGGTCCAGGGGGTTCCGGTCGAACTGCGGATAGAACGGCATCCAGCCGAGCCGCGCGGACTGGGCCAGCGCGTCCGCGGTGTGCATGCCGTCCAGGGCTCCGGTGGAGAGCGGGGATTTGAGCGCGTCCGCGGAGTAGCCGTCCTGGCGCCACTGATCCGTGTGCATGTACCAGTAACCGGTGCCGATCATGGTCCGCGGCGGCCGGGACCAGTCCAGGGCATTCGCCAGGGACACCCAGCCGGTGGCGGGGCGCGTTTTTTCCTGGCCAACGTAGTGCGCCCAGCCGCCGCCGTTGCGGCCCATGCAGCCGGTCAGCATCACCAAGGCCAGCACCGCCCGGTAGGTCGCGTCGCCATGGAACCACTGGCAGATCCCGGCGCCCATGATGATCATGGACCGGCCCTTGGACTCTTCGGCGTTGCGGGCGAACTCGCGGGCCACCCGGATGCAGGCCTGCGCCGGGACGGACGTGATCTCCTCCTGCCACGCCGGAGTGTAGGGCGTCGAGGCATCCTCGTAGCCCGCTGCCCACTCCCCCGGGAGCCCTTCGCGGCCGACGCCGTACTGGGCCAGCATCAGGTCGAACACGGTGGTGACCAGCTGGCCCCCGACCTCGAGGACCGGCACTCCGCGCCTCAGTACGCTGCCGGCCCCGTTGGCGTCCTCGAAGCATGGCAGCAGGATCTCGGCGCTTTCCCCGGAGACCTCGCCCAGTGACAGTGCGGGCTCGATCCCCTCGAGGTCCAGGTTCCATTTGCCCTCGCCGCTGCCGGAGTAGCGGAAGCCCATGGAGCCGTTGGGCACCGCGGGGAGGCCGGTCTTCTTGTCGAACAGCACGGTGCGGAACGCAGCGTCCTCGGCCCCGGACTCGGCGGGGAGGTCCTTGGCGGTGAGGAACTTCGACGGCGTGAGGGTGCCGTCGTCGCGCGGTTCGAGCCGGACCAGGAACGGCAGGTCCGTGTACTGGCGGACGTAGTCGGAGAAGAACGGGACGTCGCGGTCCACGAAGAATTCCTTGAGCATGACGTGGCCCATCGCCATGGCCAGCGCAGCGTCCGTCCCGGCCTGGGCGGGGAGCCATTCGTCGGCGAACTTCGTGTTGTCCGCATAGTCCGGGCTGACCGTGACCACCTTGGTGCCGCGGTACCGCACCTCGGCCATCCAGTGTGCGTCCGGGGTCCGCGTGACCGGGACGTTGGAGCCCCACATCATGAGGTAGCCCGCGTCCCACCAATCACCGGATTCCGGGACGTCGGTCTGGTCCCCGAACACCTGCGGGCTGGCGACGGGAAGGTCCGCGTACCAGTCGTAGAAGGACGTCATCACCCCGCCGATCAGCTGGATGAAGCGGGTCCCGACGGCGTGCGACACCATGGACATCGCGGGGATGGGCGAGAAGCCGGCGCAGCGGTCCGGGCCGTAGGTCTTGATCGTGTTCACGTGGGCGGCGGCCGCGATCTCGATGGCCTCCTGCCACGAGACCCGCACCAGGCCGCCCTTGCCGCGGGCCTGCTGGTAGCGGCGGCGGCGCTCCGGGTCAGCCGCTATCTCCGCGAAGGCGAGCACCGGGTCGCCCAGCCTGGCCTTGGCCTCCCGGTACATCTCGACGAGGACGCCGCGGGCGTACGGAAAGCGGACGCGGGTGGGCGAGTAGGTGTACCAGGAGAAGGCCGCGCCGCGCGGGCAGCCCCTGGGTTCGTACTCCGGGCTGTCCGGGCCAACAGACGGGTAGTCGGTCTGCTGGGACTCCCACGTGATGATGCCGTCCTTGACGTACACCTTCCAGGAGCACGAGCCGGTGCAGTTCACCCCGTGCGTGGAGCGGACCACCTTGTCGTGGCTCCAGCGGTCGCGGTAGAAGATGTCGCCCTTGCGGCCGCCCTCCCGGAACACAGCCCTGCCGTCGTCGGTCTGGTCCCATTTCGTGAAGAATCGGCCCAGCTTCAACATTGCATCTGATGCGGGTCCATCTAACCCCGCATGGGGTCCGGAAGCCATGCCTTCCAGCTTCGTTGCGCGTTCGGGCCGGGGATAGGGCCGAACGGCACTGGCACCGCTCCGGCGTATTGGGGCGCGAACGGACACTTGAGCACCCTCCGGGAGGGCCATACGTGTCCGTTCGCGCTTGTAAGGCTAGGCGAAGGCTTCGATCTCCACGCCGGCTGCTTCCAGTGCCTTGCGGACGGCCGTTGCCGTCTCGACGGAGCCTGGTGTGCCGCCGTGCAGGCACAGTGAGTGGGGCTGGAGCCTGATCACGGAGCCGTCCACGGCCTCCACTTCGCCATGGATGGCAAGCCGGACCGCTCGTTCGGCCACCTCCCTGGCGTCCTGCAGCAGCGCACCGTCTTCGGAGCGCGGCACCAGCGTTCCGTCCGGGAAGTAGGCGCGGTCCGCGAAGGCCTCGTGGAACACGGGGTGGCCGGCCTCCGCCGCGACGAACAGAAGCGCGGATCCCTGCAGGCCCAGGATGGGCAGCCCGGGATCGTACGCCTGGATGGCGGCGATGACGGCAGAGGCCTGCTCGGCGTCACGCACCGTGCGGTCGTAGAGCGCGCCGTGGGCCTTTACGAAGTCCACGGATGCCCCGACGGCGTGCGCCACGCCGTCGAGCGCGCCGAGCTGGTACAGCACCGCCCCGAAGAGATCGTCGAAGGTCATGTCAATGGACCGGAGGCCAAAGCCTGCAAGATCCGGGTACCCGACGTGCGCACCCACGCGGACGTCCAGTTCAAAGGCCGCCCGGCAGGTGTCCAGCATGGTGACGGGGTCCCCGGCGTGCAGGCCGCAGGCCACGCTGGCGCTGGTGATAAGCGGGAACATGGCGGCGTCGTCCCCCATGGTCCAGGAGCCGAAGGACTCCCCCAGGTCAGCGTTCAGATCCAAGGAATCCGCCTTTCAACGTTGCGTCCCCACCGGGGGTGTTTGTGCCGGCGGGGTTGTCCCCGGCGGAGTCGATTGCGGCTGGCCCGCCGGCCCTGCTGCCGGGCGTGTTGCCCGGCGCCGGGTTGCCAGGGGTTCCGGCGGTCAGTTCGCCGGGAATCGTATCCGGCATCGGGCCAAAGGCCTCCTTGGCGCTGGCGACGACGGCGCGTCCCATCACGCGGTTGCCCACGCCGCCCACTACGGCTCCGACGCCGAACGGCAGCGCCCGGCCCAGCAGGGCCGTCCCCTGCCGCTGCAGCAGGTTGCGGAGGAATGCCCGCTGGATGCGGTCCCGCACCGAGCCGAAGCCGGGGAACGACGTCTTGCGGGCGAACGCGGAACCCCAGGCGTCCGTGGGGCCCTTGCTTTTGCCGGCGGCCTGGCCGCTGAGGCTACTGAGGAGGGCGGTCCCTTCCTCGCCCAGCATGATGGCCATGACCAGCGTGCTGGCCTTCTCGGGATCAACCATGCGGATGCCGTGCAGCTCGGCCAGGGACGTGGCGTACAGTGCGGTGGCTTCGAGGAAGCCGATGGTGGCCGCCGCGGAAAGCCCCAGCGCAGCAACCGTGCCAACGCCCGGGATGACGGCCGTGCCGCCCACGAGGGCGCCGCCGCCCGTCACGGCGAACACGTAGTCGCGCTCCAGCTTGTCCGCCAGTTGCGCGGCCGTGGCCCGCGGGTGCCTGCGCTGGAGCCGCCGGAGGTTGGCGAGCACCAGCGGGCGCTGGACCTCGACGGCCCGAAGCAGCATGCTGTGCAGTCCTGGCTTTGGCTTGCCTTGGGAGTCGAACACCGCCTTGTGGGCAGTTCTTTGTGCAATCTTCATTGCCGGGTTCTTCCGCATGGCTATCGTCACCTTTCCTGGTTCGGGTACAGCCGCCGGTGCAATCAGGGATAGCGACCGTGGTTGCAACCGGGCAAGGGCAGCTCGTGGCTGCCTCTCACCCTTAACACTAGGCCACGCCGCTACATCACCCAGGATTCGGCCACGGCAATATACGCGGACGACGACGGCCCCCGGGGTCCCGGGTACACCGCCGGTGAGCCGGGCCATTCCACCCCGAACTCCGACAGCCGCCCGGCGCTGCACGGAAGGTACACGTTGCTCAGCGCGGCGCTGCTTTCGCCGAGCTGGAAATCCGACGCCGAGAACTGGCGGCGGTCCAGGACGCCGCTGATCTCCAGCTCCGCCTTCCGCCCCACGGCCCGGAAGCCGCGCCCGATGTCCAGTTCGACGTCGAACTCGTCCTGAGTGTGGGTGATTTCAGTCAGCGGGAAGCGGGCGGCTTCCGGAAAATATCGGGTGAGTTCATTGGCCAGGTTCTCGGCGAAGTAACCGTTGGCGCCGTAGCTCCGCCAGCCTTGGCGGGTGGCGACCAGCAGGGCATTTCCGCTGCCCCACCTGGACCACTCGGCCATCCAGAAGGAAGCGAAGCAGCTGGCGGGCTCGCCGGGGACGTGGACGCCCTCGCCGTTGACCGGATGCAGCGCCAGCCCCGGGTTGTTACCGATGAATGCCATGCTGCGGCGCCACGTGCCGGCCGGACTGTTCCCCATGGGCAGAGCCTAGCCCGGCGGCGGCCAACCGTAGCGGCGGCACGGCCGGGCGGAGCAGGCCTAGACTGACCCTATGCCCGCCCCCAGAGCCCTCCGGCCCTTTGTGCACCGTGAGTACCGCGTGCTGATCGCGGCGCTGGCCGTTTCGATTTTCGGTTCCGGAATGTGGGCCGTTGCCATGGTCTACCAGGTCATCCACCTCGGCGGCGGCCCGCTGGAGCTGTCCCTCGTTGCCACTGCGGGCAGCGTGGGGCTGGTGGCATTCGTCCTGGCCGGCGGGATCGCCGCGGACCGCGTGCCCCAGCGGCTCCTGATCATTGCAGTCGAAGGCACCAATCTCGCCGTGATCGCCGGCATCAGCGGACTGGCCCTGGCGGGCTGGCTGCAGCTGTGGCATCTGGTGATCGGCGCCTTCGTGCTGGGCGTGGGGGCGGCGTTCTTCTTCCCGGCCTACTCGGCTATCCTGCCCAGGATTCTGCCGCGGGAGGACCTGCTGGCGGCCAACGGCATGGAGGGGACCATGAGGCCCATCCTGCAACAGGCTGCCGGTCCCGCCGTCGCCGGTATCCTGGTGGCCGCGCTGTCCCCCTCGCACGCCGTCACGGGTGTGGCGGCATGCCACCTACTCGCCTTCATCATCCTCAATTTCCTCGGCCAGCACGCCCTGGACGCTCCCGGCGCCGACGGCGGGCCCGCCCCGGAACGGGCCAAGACATCCTTCTTCCACGACCTCCGCGAAGGCGTCAGCTACACCGTCCGCACGCCGTGGCTGCTGTGGACACTGCTCTGGGCCTGCATCTCGGTGCTGTTCCTGATCGGGCCCATCGAGGTGCTGCTGCCGTTCGTTGTCCGCGACCAACTGGGCGGCGATTCCCGCATGTTCGGTTTCCTGCTGGCTGTGATGGGCGTGGGCGGGGCGGGCGCTTCCCTGGCCACGGCGTCCTTTCCGCTGCCACGCCGCTACCTCACGGTGATGATGGTCTCGTGGGGTGCCGGCAGCCTGCCGCTCGCCGCCATCGGGATCATGGACAGCTTCTGGATGGTTGCGGCGGCGCTGTTTATCTTCGGTGCCACCGGAGGCCTCGGAATGGTCATCTGGGGGACGCTCCTACAGCGCCGCGTTCCCCCGCACTTGCTGGGCCGGGTCTCCAGCCTGGACTTCTTCGTGTCCCTGGCCCTGATGCCCGTCTCCATGGCCCTGGCCGGACCCGCCGCGGCTGTGGTGCCCACGTGGGTGATCTTCCTGGTGGCCGGCGGCGTGTGCCCCATCATGGCGGTGGTGGCCATGATCGTTGCCCGGATGCCGTCCGACGAACTCGCGCATCCGCTGGACAGCAGTTCAGAAAACCCGGCGCCCGTGGACAGCCCTGCGCCGGCAGACAGCCCGAATTCCGTGGACAGCCCTTAGGCGGGCTGTCCACGGTCCGGCCACGGGATTGTTCCGGGCCGCTTTTAGCTCTGGCCCGCGAACGTGTGGGCGCGGACGATCGGGATGGACGACGTTGGAAGGCCGCTCGGGAAAACCGTGGGCTCCGGGGCGCCGACGGGGGCCAGCGGCACCCGTGCAACGTCGCTGCCCACGGTGAGAACGTCGCCGCGGACGTTGACGTCCAGGGGTTCGCCCTCCCGGATGCTGAGGCCGATGGACCCCTGCTCCAGCTCAACGAACACCCGGCGTCCCTGCACCTTGAGGTGGAAGGACAGCCCCTCCCATTCGACAGGCAGCCTCGGGTCGAAGTACGGAACGTCACCCTGGTCGCGAAGGCCCGCAAAGCCGCTGACCAGCGAACTCCAGACGCCGCCGGTGGAGGCGATGTGCACGCCGTCGATGGTGTTGCCGTGGATGTCATCGAGGTCAATGAAGAGCGCGTGGGTGAAGTGGTCCAGCGCGGCCTTCCCGTAACCCACCTCGGCGGCCATGATTCCCTGGACGCAGGCGGACAGGGTGGAGTCGCCGGTGGTGATCGGATCGTAGAAGTCGAACGCCCGCCGCTTTTCCTCGGCCGTGAAGTCCTGCCACTGCAGGAACATCGCCAGCACGGTATCTGCCTGCTTCAGCACCTGGTGCCGGTAGATCACCAGCGGGTGGTAGTTCAGCAGCAGCGGGTACTTGGACCGGGGCGTAGTCCAGTCCCACGGCTCCAGCGTCATGAAGTCGTTGTCCTGCGAATACACCTCGAGGTCTTCGTCGTAGGGCAACTGCATCCGGTTGGCGGCCTGCTCCCAGAGCTCGCGTTCGGCGTCGTCGATCCCCGGGTGGTCAAGCGCCGCCGCGGCGCGCAGGTTGAACCGGGCCATGACGTTTGTGTAGAGGTTGTCGTTGACCACGGCCGTGTACTCGTCCGGGCCGGTGACGCCGTGGATGTGAAAGAGCCCGTCCTTGCCGAAGAAGCCGAGGGAGACCCACATCCGGGCCGTTTCGATCAGCAGCTCCGAGCCCATCCCGTGATTGAAATCCGCGTCGCCGCTGGCCCACATGTACCTGTTGGTGGCGAAAGCGACAGCTGCGGCGATGTGGAACTGTGCGGTGCCGGCGGCGTAGTAGGCGCTGGCTTCGAGCCCGTTGATGGTGCGCCACGGGAACAGCGCGCCATCCACGCTGAGTTCCTTGGCGCGCACCTTGGCGTCCGGAAGCATCTCGTGCCGGAACTCCAGCACCTGGCGCGCGTTGTCCGGGTTGGTGTACGTCAGGTACGGCATCAGGTACACCTCCTGGTCCCAGAAGTAGTGCCCGTCGTAGCCGGAGCCGCTGACACCCTTGGCCGGGATGCCGGCAACGTCCGCGCGGGCGGTGGCCTGGGCCAGCTGGAAAAGGTTCCAGCGGATGGCCTGCTGCAGCTCGGGCTGGCCTCCCACCACGATGTCCGTGGTGGCCCAGTAGTCCCGGTAATACGCCTCGCTCTCGGCGAAGATGGCGCTGACGGGCTGCAGGGCGCTCTCGGCCGCTTCGGAGGGATCCTGCGCCGACCCGCCGTCTACCGCTCCCTCGCGGAAGGCCCGCGCCACGGCGTAACTGGCGCTCTTCTCCAGGCGGAAGGGCCGGTCCTCGCTCACGGCCAGCACGTACCGGACACTGCTGTCATCCTGGTCCACCAGGGTCTCAAAAGGCTGCACTTCGGCCGACGTCCAGTGGTCCACGGCCAGGCCAACGCGCTGACGTGACTCCGCTGCTTCCCAGGACAGGCGCAGCGAGCCGTCGCCGCCGTCGAGCCGTACCGGCAGGAGAACGCGCCCGGCGTGCCGTCCGGCGCGCCGCGGATCGTGCGTGGAGTGGTCCTCCACCGGCTGGTCCTGGCGGTTGATCACCGAGGATGTCACATCGGCGTACACGTCCCGGTCCGGCGCCACTTCGAGGCTGACGCCCATGGTGCCGCGGGACTGGTAGCCCACGGCCCGGCGCTCCGTGGTGGTCACGGTGGCACCGGAACGGCACTCCCACGTGATCCGGCATTCGTAGATACCGGTGGCGAAGTCCACGGACCGGCGGTAGTCCAGCACCGTTGATTCGCTGAGGCTCAGCGTCTCGCCGTCGATGATGACCGTGAAGTTGTTGACGTCCGGGATGTAGAGGATCCGCTGGCCCGTGCGGGCGAAACCGAAGGCATTCTCTGCGTGCTTGATGTCCCAGGTTTCGTGGAAGCCGTTGATGAAGCTGCCGGGAAGGTCGGCGTCCGCTGCGGCCCAGTGCGCGCCGCGGATGCCGAGATGGCCGTTGCCCAAGCTGAAGAGCGTCTCCAGGGTTCCGGCATTTCCGGGCAGGTGGACGGTCTCCACGAGCTGCCAGGGGTCGTTCGGGAATCGGGCGCGGTCAGAGGTGATGAGTGCCATGGCTGTTGGGGTTCCTTTTGGCGTTGTGCAGGTTCGGGGGTGGGGGCTGGCCGGGTTAGAGGAGTTCGTTCAGGTCGTCGACCACCAGGGTGGCGCCGGCGTCCAGCAGCGTCTGGCGGCCGGCTCCCCTGTCCACGCCGATCACCGAGTGGAAGCTTCCGGCGCTTCCGGCCTGGACGCCGGACACGGCGTCCTCCACCACGACGCATTCGTCGCTGGGCAGGTCCAGCAGTTGTGCGGCGTACTCGTACGTCGCGGGGCTGGGCTTGCCGGGCAGGCCTGCGGCCGCTGCCACGACGCCGTCCACCACCACGGTGAAGTGGTCCGCCAGTCCCGCTGCCAGCAGTACCGCCGGGGCGTTCCGTGAGGAGGAGACGACGGCGACCTTGAGCCCCAGCGCCTCCGCGGCTGCCAGGAAGCGCACCGAGCCTTCGTACGGTGCCACGCCGCCGGATTCGACGATGTCGTTGAAGACCTTGTTCTTGCGGTTGCCGAGGCCATGGACCGTGTCGTTCGCCGGGTCGTCATCCGCGGGACCCTCGGGCAACACAATGCTGCGCGACGCGAGGAAGTCCCGGACGCCGTCGAACCGCGGCTTGCCGTCGATGTGGTCGAAGTAATCGCTTTCGCGGTAGCCGTCCGCTCCGGGGACAGCCTGCAGGTAGCCGTCGAAAAGCTCCTGCCAGGCGCGCTCGTGGACAATCGCCGTGGGGGTGAGCACACCGTCGAGGTCGAAGAGGATGGCGGAAGCGCCGGTCCAGCCGCGGCTGCCGCCGGCAGTACTGGTGCCTGCGGCGGTGCTGTTGCCGGCAGTAGTGGTGCCTGCGGCGGTGCTGTTGGAGAGCTCAGTCATGCGGTACTCGGTGTCCTTTCAGACGGGGTGCAGGGGACGTGCATGGATACTGCCGGGTTTGGTACGGAGCGGACCGTCCGGCGACGGCCGGAGGGCGGAGTCGGGCCTCAATGCCCGGGAATGCATGTGCTTGGCGTTTACGCTCAGCGTTTTCGTCGCGTGCTCTTGCGTTCAATCAGCTTGGTATCCAGCACATGGCTGGCGGGGGCGGTCAGCGGCCCCGGACGTTGGAGTCCCTCAATCAGCAGGTTGGCTGCAAAGGCGCCCTGATCGGCTACCGGCTGGGCCATTGTGCTCAGGCCCAGGAACCAGCTCATCTGATGATCGTCTATTCCTATGATGGACACGTTTTTGGGCGCTGACAAACCGAGGTCCCGTAAAGCCATGAGGGCGCCGAAGGCCGTTTCGTCGCAACCGGCGAAGATCGCGGACGGCATCCGGCGGTTTTCGATGAGTTCCGTCATGGCCCGGCGGCCGCCTTCAATGCTGGAGCCGGCGTCCATCACCAGGTCCGGATCAACGGTCAGGTCATGCTCGGCAAGGGCCCGCCGGAAGCCGTTAAGGCGGTCCGTGGCCGTGACCACCGAGCGTGCTCCGGGTTCGCGTCCGGACAGGATGGCCAGGTCCCAGTGGCCAAGCCCCAGCAGGTGGTTGGTGGCTTTCCAGGCCGCGTCCTCGTTGTCGATGCCCACGTTGTCCCAGGGGACGTTATGCATGCCCACGCTCGCAACGGCCAGCCCGGAGGAGGCCAGGGCTTGGATTTCGTCGTCGCCGAGGGCGATGTTGAGGAGCAGGATGCCGTCCACGCGCTGGGACAGGGCGTCCAGGTCTCCGAACACCTTGCGGTGCACGCTCGGGGTGTTCCGCAGGCTGATGAGGACGGTGTCGAAGCCGCTGTCCGCGAAGACTTCCTCGGCCGCTTCGACGGCCTGGGCGAAAAACCAGGCGGTGGCCGTGGGCGCGATGATGGCTACGGACCCCGTGATTCCGCCGGCCAGGCGCGACGCCGCGGAGGATGCCTTGTAGCCGAGCTTCGTGGCGGCATCCGCCACCTTCAGCTGGGCGGTCTCGGAAACGTTGGGGAGCCCGCGCAGCGCACGGGAAACGGTACAAATGGACAGCCCAGACAATGCGGCAACGTCCTGAATGGTCACGCGCGGTGCTTTAGCCATGCAACACGGGCTCAGCCCTTTCTTCTCCTGAAGTCCTGGGCCCGGTACATGGCCGAAGAAGAGTGTAAGCGCTTACAAATTTAGCGCGCAACTGGTTTTTCTTCTGTGTTCGGATTCTTACGGGAATCCCAGGGCAGGGAAGGCTGCAACTCGCGCCTTAGCGCAGCACGTAGTGGCGCAGGAAGGCGCCCACATCCACCATTTCGGCCTTGGAAATGGTGTGGCCCATGCCCGGGTAGGTCCGTGCCGTCAGTTGTGTGTTCCGCTCCAGCCATTCCTGGGTGTGCTCAACGGCGTCGTCATTGATGACCAGGTCAGCCTTGTCCCGGCCCCAGAAGAACGGCGGCTTGGTGTCGAACGTTTCGCTCATGGAAAGCAGTTCGTTATCCAGGACGAATCCGGAGAGGCCCACGACGGCCCGGAAGTCGTGGGGCCGCAGCCGCAGCAGCGTACTGGCCATGGCCATGCCCTGCGAGAAGCCCAGCAGGCTGACGCTGCTGTGTTGCCCTTTGACCGAGTTGATCCAGTCGAACACCTTGTTGCTGACCGAAATGACGTCCGCGAAGTCATGGGTCAGGAAATAGTCCAGCAGGAACCAGCCGTAGTCGTCGCCGATCACCTTGGGTGCGCGAAGGGCCGCGCAGGTGAAATCGGGCGGCAACAGGCCGAAGAGGTCCGACATGCGCACCTCGTCCGTTCCGTAACCGTGCATCATCACCAGCAGCGGTGTTCCGGCGCGCTGATTCTCCGGCCTGGACCACACGACTGTCTCCATCGGAACAGCCTAACTTTGCCGGCGGGGCTCACGAGGCGGGGCTCACCTGGCAAAGCTCACCTGGCAAAACTCATCTGGTGGAACTCAGCCGGCCGTTATCACCAAGGAGGTGCTGTGGCCGCCGAATCCGAACGCGTTGGAAATGCCGGCCTTCGCCGCCAGTCCCCCGGTTGTCTCCGAAACGATGTTGAGGTGGATGTCCGGATCCAGGTTTTCAAGGTTGAGGGTCCCGGGGACCGTGCCCGTGCGCAACGCCTGGATGGTGACGATGGCACCCAGCGCTCCGGCCCCGCCCAGCAGGTGCCCGGTGAGGGATTTGGTGGACGTGACGGGAACGGAATGCCCGACGACGGCGCCGATTGCCTCCGCTTCGAGCCGGTCCCCTACAGGGGTGGACGTGGCGTGGGCGTGGACGAAGCCGATGTCATCTCCGGTGAGGCCGGCGGCGGCAATGGCCTTGCGCAGGACACGGCGCTGCATGGCGGGGTCTGCCGCCACGATGTCCACGGCGTCCGAGGTGACGGCGCTGCCGGCGATGATGCCGAGGATGTCGGCTCCGCGGGAACGGGCATGGTCTTCGCGTTCCAGCACCACAATCCCGGCGCCCTCGGCCATGACAAAGCCGTCGCGGTCCCGGTCGAAGGGGCGGGATGCGGCCGGCGGGCTGTCGTTGCGGGTGGAGAGCGCCCTGATCTGCGCGAAACCGCTGATGGTGAGGCCGTTGATGCAGGAGTCCACCCCGCCGGCGATCACCACGTCGGCTGCGCCGCTCCGGATCATGTCGGCTGCCTGGGAAATGGCTTCAGCCCCGGAGGCGCACGCGCTGACGGGCGTCCGCGCCCCGCCGCGGGCTCCAACATCAATCGAGACCCAGGCAGAGGGACCGTTGGTCATGATCCGGGTGAGGGTGTGCGGGGAAACCCTGCGCGGCCCCTTCCCGTCCAGCGTCCGGGTCTGCTCCAGCGTGGTGTCCAGGCCTCCGTAACCGGAGCCGATCACGACGGCGAGCCGTTCCGGGTCAGTTTCCGGCCGGCCGGCCTGTGCCCATGCCTCGCGGGCGGCAATGAGGGCAAGATGGCCGCAACGGTCCATCCTCTTGTACTCCAAAGTGGACAGCAGCGAGGGAACATCGGCGGTGACGCGTCCCGCCATACGGACAGGCAGCCCGCCGGCCCAGTCGTCGTCGAGGGCCGAGATTCCGGAGCGTCCGGCCAGCAGCGCGGACCAGGTATCGCCGGCCGTCGAGCCGACCGGGGTGACCGCTCCCAGCCCTGTAACCACAACTGTGGGGGAAACTTCAGACATCGGTAACCATATTTCTGTGAGTACGCCGGGAGATGCGTGGCGTCCGCCAAAGGGGGCCACGGAGGAGCCGGGATGGGTTCCACGTACCCATCAAGGCTAATGGCCCACGCCGCTGCCGCCGCGCTGCAGCCGGGTTGTTACGACTGGCCCGGCGGCTGGTCGATGCTTGACGCCTGGCCCAGCCGGCCCGCAGCTTCCTGTTGGATCCGGGCCGCCCTGCTGGAAAAATCGGCGATCACCCGGAGTTCGTCATCGCTGTAGCCCTCAAGTAATGTCGCCAGTCCCGCCATGAAATCCGCGAAATGCGGGGCGGCCGCGGCCGGCTGGTCGCCCACCAACTCGATGAGGACTTTGCGTTTGTCCTGGGCATGGCGGACCCGTTTGGCCACTCCCTTGCTCTCCAGCCTCTGCATGAGTCCCGTGACGGAGGCCGGCGCGAGCCCGGAGCGCTCGCCAAATTCCCCGGCCGTCATGGGGCCGAACCGCAGCAGGATGTCGATCGCCTTGCCTTCGGTCGCCGACAGCCCACGGAGTTCGGAGAGCTTGGCATGGAACATAACCGAGGCCGTGGACAGCTCCCGGCCCGAGTCGTAGACGGCTTGCAGCAATGCTTCGCGTTGACTCATCCGGGTTTGGTCCATAATCCGAGGTTAACAAAGTCTTTCGTCAAACCGAAAGGATTGACTCTTAGCCACCCTGGGAATATATTTCTTTCGACCGAACGAAATAACTTACGGAGGTATCCTGGATGTTGCATTGCATGGTTATCGGCTCCGGAATCGCAGGGCTTGCAACGGCCCTGTCCCTTACCAAGGCGGGCCACACCGCCGTCGTGTACGAGGCCTACGGCGCCGCGTCTGACGGCGTCGGCGGTTTCCTCACCCTCGCTGTCAACGGCTTCGACGCACTGGACACCCTCGGCCTCAAACATGGCGCCAGTCAACTCGGCTTCAGCACCCCCACAATGTCCATGCACCTGGGCAGCACCGATCGGCATCTGGCCGACTTCGACTACGGCGGCTCGCTGCCGGATGGGACCACCGCCCGGACCCTGACCCGCTCAGAGCTATACGGGCTGCTGCGGACGGAGGCCGCGAGGCGGGGCGTCCGCATTGAGCACGGAAAGCGCCTCGCATCGGTGGAAGAGGCGGCCGGGTCAGTCGCCGCCGTGTTTGCAGACGGCACGTCCGCCAGGGGCGACATGCTGGTCGGGGCGGACGGGCTGCGCTCGGCTGTCCGCACCGCGATTGACCCCACTGCCCCCGAACCCCGCAGCATTCCCTTGCTCAACACCGGCGGAATTGTCCCGGCGGGAACGCTTCCGGAAGGGACGCCGCTTCCCGAAGCCGGGCGAATGAAGATGGTCTTCGGCAAGAGGTGCTTCTACTGCTACATGCGCGATCCACAGGGGCGGACGTGGTGGTTTGCCAACCCGCTGGAGCGGTCCTCGGAAGACCCTGCGCAGCTTTCACCGGCCGAACTGAAGGACTGGCTGGCCGGCCTGGCTTCCGGTGACCGCACGCCCATGGCGGCCATCATCGCAGCCACAAGCGACATCATCCGGCCCTACCGCACCTACGATTTCCCCAGCGTTCCCCGCTGGTACGGCGGCCGCATGGTACTGGTGGGGGATGCCGCCCATGCCGCTTCCCCGTCGTCCGGGCAGGGTGCTTCGATGGCGATCGAGGACGCGGTGGCACTGGGGCGCGCCCTTCTCGGCACCACTGCCCGGACCGACACGGCTGCCCTCGAACAGGCCTTCGGCCGCTATGAGCGCGAGCGCCGCGCAAGGGCAGAGGCAGTGGTGGAGTGGGGAAGGCGCAACGCAGCTCCGAAGGTCCGGGGGCAGTTCAAGCGGGTCTTCGAGGACCTCACGCTCAGGGCCGTGTTCCGCTCGCTGTCCCGGAAGCCCGCGGATAACTTCGACTGGGTCTACGGCCATCACATTGAGTGGGAATCAGCGCCGAGCGCGGACTTCCAACACTGAAACGGACACCCCTGCCCGGTTCATTGAATCAGCAGGGGGCGGCCTGTAGCCTGTCGCTAGACAGCATGCTGATCAAGTTTGCCCGCACGCCCCCCGGACAGCTAGGAGCAAGTCATGAGAATCGGTTCCTCCATTTTCCTTATCGCCATCGGTGCCATCCTGGCGTGGGCCATTACCCCCGGCCTGATCCCCTACGTGGACCAGACCCTGATCGGCTACATCCTGATGGCCGTCGGCGTCATCGGCCTGATCGCCTCGCTGGTCCTGGCGTCGCCCGGCCGCAGCCGCCGGGTGAGCGAAACCCGCTCCGTGGTGGACCCGAACACGGGCGAACGCATTGTCCGCAACGAGAGCCGGGACGGCGGCATCTAGCCATGACCCTCCGGCCGCCACTGTCCCCGGACACAGGCGAACCGCAAGTGAACATCCCGGAAGAAG